>JAXJLD010000001.1:0-11551 GCA_036297385.1 Christensenellales bacterium
CACGCTTCGCTCCCTGACGGCTTTGCATAAAGGGTTTCGGAGATACGTTGGGCTGCCGCCCAAACCTGCCTGAGGGACGCTGTCCCTCAGACTCCCTTCTTCGCTTCGCGCCTATCACGCATTTCTATCAGAAAACAGGATCAATGGCTGCGATAGTAGTTAATCAGGCACCCATCCGCGATGATCTGGCGCTCATCATCGGTCAGCTCGCCCGTGGAGACAGGCAGCCTATGGACGCTTCCGTCCGGCTTGACCACATACGCATCAAACCCATTTACCCCGCCCAAAATCGCACGGCGGATACCCGGCACAAACACCCAGTCGCCCAGCGCCAGCGCGTGCTCATCCTCGATGAGCAGCGGCGCCATGCCCCAGTTGATGCAGTTGGAACGATAGCGCTTGGTGGCGTATTCCTTCGCGATGTTTGCGCCTGCACCCAGCACGCGCTGGCAGCTCGCGGCCTGCTCGCGCGCAGAGCCATCGCCCGGCTTGTTGGCATAGATCGTAGAGGCGATCACGGTGTGCGCCGGATCGACCGGCACGGCTTGGTTAAGCGCCGCATACACCGCCTGCACCTCATCCGGCCGCGCCTGTCCCGCCGCACGCGCGGTTTCCAATGCATGAACGGCCTTCGCCCGGCCGACGTACTGCGGGTCTTTGCGGGAGAGCGTAAACTCCGCCAAACGCAGCGGGTTGGAGCGGTAGGAGGACGTTTCGCCGGAGGGGATCAGTTCATCGGTGGTGGTCACCGGGTCGGTGATGTAGGAGACCACCTTGAGCAGCAGATCCTCGGAGAGCACAGGCTGCTCCGGCCAATCCTTGATGTTGGGGCCCATCTTGAGCTCATGCTCCGGCTCGGCATGACCAAAGCCATTGTACACGCGCTTGTCGTACACGCTTTTGTCAAAGGCGTACATCGGCTCAGTATAGTCAATATCCAACTCGTCCGCCGCAGTCAGGCGACCGCCGTTGATTGCCGTAGCGGCAATGGAGCGCGCATCCATGAGCGCCACGCCTGCCATCTGCCCCTCGCCGGGCTTGCTGCCCTCCCGGTTGGGGAAGTTGCGGGTGGTATGGCGGATGGAGAATTCGCCGTTGGCGGGGGTATCACCCGCGCCGAAGCACGGCCCGCAGAAGCACTCGCGGATGATCGCACCCGCGGAGGCGATATCCGTCAGCGCACCATTCTTCATGAGCTGGATATACGCTGGCATACTGCCCGGGTACACGCTCATCTTGAATGTGCCGTTTCCGCAGGAATGGCCGCGCAGGATATCCGCCACGGCACAGACATTGTCAAACGTGCCGCCGGAACAGCCTGCAACAATGCCCTGATCGACCCAGATCTCGCCGCCGCGTACCTTCGACACGAGGTCGAGCCGAGCGCCGGTGATCTGTCGGTTCGCCTTTTCCTGACACTCCGCCAGAATGTCGTGCGCGTTGGCCTTCAACTCGCGGATGGGCAGCGCATAGCTGGGGTGCATGGGCAGGGCAATGGTACACTCGATGGTGGACAGATCGACGTACACGCATCCATCGTAATACGCCACCTCCGCAGGCTTCATCTCCTTGTACGCCTCCGGACGGCCATGGATCTCAAAATACGCCTTTGTCCGCTCATCCGTCAGCCAGATGGACGACCAGCAGGTGGTTTCCGTGGTCATCACATCGATGCCATTGCGGTACTCCACCGGCAGATTTGCCACGCCCGGGCCGACAAATTCCATGACCTTGTTTTTCACATAGCCGTTGGCGTACACCTTGCCGATGATGGAGAGCGCCACATCCTGCGGGCCCACGCCCGGACGCGGCCTGCCCGTCAGGTACACGGCGACCACGCCGGGACGCGCCACATCATAGGTGCGCCCCACAAGCTGCTTGGCCAGCTCGCCGCCGCCCTCACCCACCGCCAGCGTGCCCAGCGCACCGTAGCGGGTGTGGGAATCCGAGCCGAGAATCATCCGACCGCAGCCGCTCATCATCTCGCGGTTGTAGCTGTGAATGACGGCCATGTTCGTGGGAACATAGATGCCGCCATACTTGTGCGCCGCTGAGAGGGCAAACATATGGTCATCCTCGTTGATGGTGCCGCCGACCGCACACAGGCTATTGTGGCAGTTGGTCAGCACATACGGCATGGGAAATTCCCTCATGCCCGAGGCACGCGCCGTCTGGATGATGCCCACATAGGTGATATCGTGGCTGGTCAGGCTGTCAAAGCGCATACGCAGGTGCTGCATATCGCCGCTCTGGTTGTGCGCTGCGAGAATACCATAGGCCATTGTGCCTTTTTCGGCCTCCTCGCGCGTAACGCTTCGGCCCAGCTTCTGCGCAGCCTGCGCCGGATCGGTCACGATGGTCTCACCGTTCAGGAGATACACCCCGCCGTCATAGAGCTTCACCATACAAAAAACCCCTTTCGTCCTTCATGAAGTCGTCGTCCGTAAGCCTCGTTATCCGTTGACTTCATTATATACGAAAGAGGAAGTATAAACAAATACTTAAAAATCATGATCGGTATAGAAGACTTCTATGCACTCGCTTTTTCTGCCCTCAGTCGCTCTCCTGCTCCACCAGCGCCTGAACGAATGCGCGCGCCGCACGGGAAAGATAACCGTCCTTGAGCGTCACCACGCTCAGCTCCCACCACGCTTCATATTGCGGCGGGATAGCGTAGCAGCAAGTCCTGTACTGCTCCCCGCCCAGCACGCCGATGTACTGCATCGGCGCAAGCGTGTAGCCCATCCCCTCGCCCGCAAGGCGGCGCAGCGTCTCATAATTGCGGCTGGTCAACACAATCTGCGGGACAAAACCCGCTTTGGCGAGCACCCGATCGGTCACATAGCGGATGCGCTGACCACGGGCGACCATCAGAAACGGCTCGCCAGCGAGCAGCGCCGGGTCAAGCTCCGGGTACGGCGCTCCATCCCGGCGCACGGCCTGCACGTCATACGGATTATCCGGCGGGGCGACGATGAGGAACGGATCGCGGCGCAGCACGGCACACGCCATGCCGCTTTGCTCTACATCATCCTCCCCCGCGCCGGTATGCATCACGGCAAAGTCGAGCTGACCGCTAAGCAGACGCTTTTTCAGCTCTTCCGCCGTCTCCTCCACCACGCGCAGTTCCACGCCCGGATGCTCCCGATGAAAGCGCGGCAGGATGCGCGGCAGCAGGCCGCAGGCCAGATAATGCGTGATGCCCAGCGTAACCCGTCCGCGCAGCAGCGCACTCTCCTCCGTGATCTCCGCCTCAAACGCGGCATAAATGCGCAGCACCTCGCACGCCATGCGATAATACCGCTCGCCCGCATAGGTGAGCGCCAGACCGCCGGACGTGCGCCGAAACAGCCGCGTGCCAAGCTGGCCTTCCAGCGTGGTCAGGCAATGGCTGAGCGTCGGCTGGGTCAGATAGAGCTTCTGCGCGGCACGCGTAAGGCTCTTTTCCTCTGCGATGGTCTTGACGTACAGCAGTTCCCGCGAGGTCATGGCTTCTCCTCCGGCTCACGCGGGGTCAGCACGCAGGCGGCAAAGGCATAGACCGCCAGCACCGCCACCGTCACATTGCGATAGGTGAAGTAGGTGTGGTCGCTGGAGTGGTTGGCCATCACCACATACCACAGGCATACCGCCAGCGCAGGCAGCAGCAGATGGAGCGCCCGCAGATGAAGCGATACGCCGCGCCCGCGCACGAGCGCACGAACGGCAGGCGCAAGCGTCACCACAGCACCCAGCGCCAGCAGAACGAGATAGCTCTTCTTGCCGGTAATCACGCGGATATTCTCCATCATCACACCGATGCGCGAGAGCGAACCGCCGTTGTCCGATGCCCGCAGGCCAATCTGCGTCAGCACGCCATAGAGCATCTGCCCGCCGAACACCAGCGCATTGAGCGCCCACTTGAGCGCCCACATCCCGCCATAGCCCAGCGCCCAGCTCACGCCGCACAGCGCGGCGGCGGCAAACAGGCTGCGCCCGCCCGCGCCCTGCCGCAGATCCATCGCCAGCAGCAGGATCAGCGGAAAGCCGAGGGCGACCAGCGGAAAGGTGAGCAAGTCGAAGTAATTGGTGAGCAGCCCCAGCAGCGCGAAGAACACCGGCATACCCACCGCACGCTCGATGCGCTGCCGTTCTCGAAGCACCGACAGACAGCCCAGCAGCATCAGCAGCGTGACCGGGACGTATTGCAGGCAAACGCTCACCGAGAAGGGCATCAGCAGAAAATACGCGAGGAAGAAGCCCGGAATCAGGCGGCGCAGTCCCCGCCGGGCCATCTCATAGAGTACCGCCAGCAGCAGCGCGAGCTGCACAAAATACAGCAGCATCTGGATATTCGCCGCATCCAGCACGCACAGCAGCAGACGCAAAGGCAGCGTATAGCCGTGCCAGTAGCGCGAATAGCTCATGCCCCCGCCGGTGGGCGAAAGCGCCCCAAACTCGTAATTGCAAAATGCATCCCACTCGCTCTGCCCCGGCTGCGGGGGCATATCCACGCGGTATCCGCCAAACGCCTTCTCCAGCAGCCCCTCCGGGCCGACGTATCCGGCGGTCTTGAGGATCAGCACGCCGGTAAAATTGTCCAGCTGTGCGCTGCGGAATCCGCCGATCATCTGCGGAACGGCCTGCTGCTCGCCCAGCATCAGGCAGCCCTGCCATGCATGATCGCGCATATCCTGCGTATCCACGGCAAAGGCGAGCAGATTGGCTGCGATGCACAGCAGCACCGCGCACAGCAGCACCGCTGCGCCCCGAACGATGCGCCTGTTCATCGCCGCTTGCCCCCCTTTGCTCCCTTGCCGCGCGGCGCTTTGCCCATCCGTCGGGCCAGCACCTGCGGACGCGCCACGGAGTAGCCGAAGAAGCCCTCCATCTGTTCGCGCACGGCGTGGTACTCGCCGTGGGCATACGCGAGCAGGCGCGCGCGCTCCAGATGCAGGCTGCCGTCCTCGTCAAACAGTTCATCGGCCACATAGGCCTGCTCCACCCTGCACAGAAACAGCTCGTGAGAGCCCAGCGGAATGCGCTGCGCAACGCGGCAGCACAGGAAGGCGGGTGCTTCCTGCACAGCGGGCGCAGGAAATCCTTCGACCGTGCGCGTATGCAGCCCCGTCGCCTCAAATTTATCCACGTCGCGGCCGCTCTTCACGCCGCAGTAATCCGCCGCCCTGCCCATATCCCGGCTGACGAGGTTGAGGCAGAACACGCCGGACTGCACAATCTGCGCATAGGAATGGCGCGAGGGACGGAGGGAAACCGAGATCATCGGCGGATCGGTATTGACCACGCCCGTCCATGCGACGGTAATCAGGTTGTCACGCTCAAAGCCGGGTTCAACGCCCCGGCAGGAGAGCAGCACAGCGGGAATCGGCGCGAGCAGCGTTGTCGGACCGATGGCGCGAAAGGATGTATTCAACGATAGAGCCTCCTCACAATGGGCCTTTTGGCCTTTTGGCAGAACAGAAAGGCGGGCGGCCGCAGCCGCCCGTCCTTGATTTCGTCCGCCCGTCACGCCTGACAGGTAAGGCGCAGAATGTCCTCAATCTGCGGCGGGAGCAGTTCGACAAAGTGACCGGTCTTGCCGTTGACCACGCTCTTGGCCAGCGCGGGAATATCCTGCGCACGGCCGCCGGCCTGCTCCAGCGTCTGCGGCATACCCAGAGAGGCAAAGAACGCCTTCATCGCCGCAATGCCCGCCAGCGCCGTCTCCTCGTCGGTCTTGCCCGCAGGATCAATCTGCCAGACGCGCACAGCAAACTGCACAAAGCGCTTCACATCGTGCTTGTAAACATACTGCATCCACGCCGGGAAAACCACCGCCAAGCTCGCGCCGTGCGCCGTATCATACAGCGCAGAAATCTCATGGCCGATCTGGTGGCTCGCCCAATCCTGCTCGCGGCCCACGCCCACGGAATTGTTGTGCGCCAGCATACCCGCCCACATCAGCGTGGCGTGGGATTCATAATCCGTGCTGTCCGCCATGGCGATGGGCGCAGCCTCGATGATGGAGCACAGCAGCGCTTCCGCCAGCCGATCCGTCAGCGCCACATCCGGGGTATTGGTGAAGTAGCGCTCCATGATGTGCGCCATCATGTCCGTAATGCCGCAGGCAAGCTGATAGCGCGGCAGGGTGAACGTCAGCTCCGGGTTCATCACCGCAAAGCGCGGGCGATGGAAATCGGTGTTGAGGCCGCGCTTGAGGTTGCCGTCAAGCTGGGTGATGACAGCAGAGGTGCTGCCCTCGCTGCCCGCCGCCGGGATGGTCAGCACGCAGCCGTGCGGCAGCGCCCGCTCAACCTTCGCCTTGCCGCAGTAGAAATCCCAGAAATCGCCGTCGTAGCACGCGCCGTCCGCAATGGCCTTCGCCGTGTCGATGACCGAGCCGCCGCCCACGGGCAGCACGAAGTCCACGCCGTTTTCCTTGCACAGGCGCACACCCTCGTACACCAGATCGCTGCGCGGATTGGGCTTGACGCCGCCCAGTTCCAAATGCGCCACGCCTGCCGCATCCAGCGATGCGATCACCTGCGCCAGCAGTCCGCTGCGCACCACGCTGCCGCCGCCATAGACGACCAGCGCGTGCGTACCGCCAAAGGCACGCACCAGCTCGCCGACCTTATGCTGGCCATCGCGGCCAAAGACAAACTTGGTCGGAGCACAAAATTCAAAATTCAGCATATCCTTCCTCCATCCGCTGCTTCGGGCGCATGTCCAGCGTCCGGTTCTATCCCCTATGATACATGCGCGGGTCAACAAAATCAATAAAAATATTCAGAATATGGGAAGAAACGGCAGGGGACAATCGTCAAATATTCAGATAGATCATCACCGTTCGCCGGTTGCATCCGTCCGGTTCATGTGATAGGATGGAGCAAATCGCCCGACAACGTAAACGGAGGGGAATTATCATGACGCATGAAACCATGAAACGAAAGATAGCCGCTGTGCTGTGCATGGCGATGATGAGCGGGTGTGTGCCGCTTCCTGCGCTGGCGGAGGGGGAAGCCGCACCCAGCGAAACGGATGCGGTCATCGTTGCGCCCGCGTATACCAAGATTCAGGCGAAGGCCGATGTGGTGGATGATACCATCACCGTGTATGCCAGCGGTATGTCCAATCCCGTCATCTGCGCCGTGCTGGATGACGAGCTGGTTCAGAACATGAACGGCAACCGCTACACCTTCGAGGGCGTGTCCAATGGCGAACACACCGTACAAGTGCGCTACAACGCCAAGGATCAGGATGCGGCAAAGTTTGCCTCGGACATCCTCAGGGTGACGGTGCAGTATGCGCCGCCCGCACCCGAGCCCCAGCCTGAGCCTATCCCTGAGGTTATTCCCGAGGTCATTCCCGAAGTCATTCCCGAGGTCATTCCCGAGGCTATCCCTGAGGTCATCCCCGAGGTCATTCCCGAGGTCATCCCCGAGGTTATCCCTGAGGTCATTCCCGAGGCTATCCCTGAGGTCATCCCCGAGGTCATTCCCGAGGTTATCCCTGAGGTCATTCCTGAAGTCATTCCCGAGCAGCAGCCTGTTGATCCCGGCATGACCGTTGATCCCGGTATGTCGGTCGATCCTCTGCCGCCGACCGAGCCGCAGGAAAGCACGCCGCCCGCCGTGGAATTCATTCCGATTCAGGCCAATGTGACCACCGGCGCGGATTCCATCACCGTCAACATCGTTGATGCGACCGAAGGACAGCCGATGTACGTTTCCGTCGGCAACGAAATACGCGAGGGCATTCTCAAAGGCGCTTCCGAAACCTTCACCGGCCTGACGGCGGGTGAATATGAGATTGAAGTCGATTACCATGACGGCAGCAACGTGTTCCGCACCAGCGTAACCGTCTCCGGCACAACCGAAGGCGGCGAGGGCGGCATCGTTGAACCGATTGAACCCATTGATCCCGGGATGTCGGTTGATCCCCTGCCGCCGACCACTCCGCAGGAAAGCACGCCGCCCGCCGTGGAATTCATTCCGATTCAGGCCAACGTGACTGCCGGTGCGGATTCCATCACTGTCAACATCGTTGACGCGACTGCCGATCAGCCGATGTACATTGATATCGGCGTTGAAGGCCGCGCGGAGTTTTTCAAGGGGGCATCCGAAACCTTCACCGGCCTGACGGCGGGTGAATACGATGTCACCGTGGGCTACTTGGGCGACCCCGGCGTGTTCTCCCAGACCCGCGTAACCGTCTCCGGCACAACCGAAGGCGGCGAGCAGAAGCCTGTTGATCCGACGTTTGGAGACATTTTCGCGGATATCGTCATCGGCACGGACTCCATCACCGTCACCATCCTCGAGGCGACTGCCGACCAGCCGATGTTTGTGGCCGTGGGCAGCGAAACCCGCCCCAATCTCCAGAAGGGCAGCACCGAGACCTTCGCCGGGCTTGCGCCGGGCAGCTATGAGGTCACGGTGGGCTACCTGAACGATACCGAGGGCGTAAAGCGCTTCCGCAGTCCCGTGACGATTTCCCCTGCCCCCACCCCCGAAGAGGAGGTCAAGCAGTTCACTGTCACGCCTGTCCCCGTGAAGGAAGACGGCGCCATCTCCGTGGTCATCGACAACGCGAGCAGCCGCGAAATCGACGTGCAGCTCCTCAATGCCGACGGCGTGCAGATTGCCGGCGGATACAGCCTTGGCAATGGTCTGGTGAATCTGGGCCGCGCCTCTGCCGGTACCTACACTGTGCGTGCGCAGTATGTCACGCCGGTGCAGCGGCCGGACGGCAGCCTCGACTTCAAGACGGTCGATACGCAGGTCATCGTGCCGGAGGGCGTAACCGTACCGCCGGAAGAGCTGAAGCCCATCAACATTCAGGCCAAGTTTGAAACCGGCAAGGACTACCTCATCGTCTCCGTTCTGGAGGCGACCGATGTGCCGATGTACGTCGCGCTGGGCGATATGGAGCCCAAAACCATCCACAAGGGCGGCTCCGTCCGCTTCGACGGCCTGACCCCCGGGCAGACCTATGAAATCGAAATCGACTATGTGAATCCGATCTCCGGCACCAGCCCGTGCCGCGGCACCGTCACCATTCCGGAAGAATCAAAGCTCGCGGATATCCGCATCACCGGCGTGACGGCGGGCGTGAATACGCTCACCGTCTCCGGCACAGCTACCGCAGGACAGCAGCTGATGATTAAGACCACGCCTGCCGCCGCCAGCGACGCCTATGCCGTGGCGGATGCAAACGGCGCGTTCAGCGTGCAGATCGCCTGCTCGGCGGGCGCTTACAATGCCGTGACGGTGCAGTACGTTGCGGACGGCACGAAAACCGCGACGGCTACGGGCAACTGGATCGTGACCGCGCCGGTGGTTCAGCCGACGCTGAGCATCGACTCGATTGACACCAGCAGCACCACGGTTTCGGGCATCACCTTCCCGGGCATCATCGTGGAAATCCTCACCGGCGACTATGCGCAGAAGGTCGTCGCGGACGACCGCGGCGTGATCCGCTTCTCCCTGCCGCACACCTATGCGGCGGGCACGAAGTTCGTCTTTACCGTCTATTACGGCGACGGTCAGACCTTCACGCAGGAAGCCGTCGTCGCCAATGTGCCGTATCTGGGTATGCTCAAGTACGGCGACAAGGGCGAGGATGTGCGCACACTGACCGCGCGCCTGAAGGCGCTGGGCTATCCGGTGAGCGAATCCTACCGCTACGACAGCACCGTGCGCGAAGCCGTGCGCCTGTTCCAGCGTGCCAACGGTCTGGACGACGACGGCATCGCCGGCCCCAAGACGCAGAAGATCCTCTTCTCCGTCAGCGCCATCGGCTACGGCTCGGACACCTATCCGACGCTGGTGCGCGGCGACCGCGACATGGCGCTGATCTACACCCTGCAGCAGCGGCTCAAGGATCTGGGCTATTACACCATCAAGGTGGACGGCATCTTCGGCAGCGGCACGCAGCGCGCCGTGCGCCTGTTCCAGCAGGTAAACGGCCTGAGCGTCACCGGCAAGGCGGATCACGCCACGCAGAAGCTGCTGTATTCCTCCTCCGCCAAGCCTGCCGGGGACATCATCACCGGCAATTACCAGACGCTCTCGCGCTCCAGCCGCTATAAGAGCGCCGTCGTGCCGATGCAGCGCCGCCTCAAGAATCTGGGCTACTACGGCGGCAACATCGACGGCTACTTCGGCAGCCAGACGTACCGCGCTGTGCGCAACTTCCAGAAGCGCAACGGCCTGAGCGTCACCGGCGTGGCCGATCCCTACACGCAGGATGTGCTGTATTCCTCCTATGCGAAGAAGGCCTCGTCCTCCGGCAGTTCCTCGTCCTCCTCGGGCTATCGCCTGCTGTACTGGGGCTGCCGCGGCGACGCGGTCAAGCGCCTGCAAAATGCGCTGATCGACGCGGGCTACAAGAGCATCGTGCGCACGGCGGACGGCATCTACGGCCAGTGGACGTATGACGCGGTCAAGGCGTATCAGCGCAACCACAAGCTGGCTGTGGACGGCATCGCGGGCAAGAACACGCAGAATTCCCTGTACGGCACCAAGTACTGAGCGCGTACTTTCCCATCCAACCGCATAGAGGAAGGGGTTCGCGCCCCTTCCTCTTTCTTTATGAACGCTTGCGATCATTGAAAGGAGACCCTGCCTATGAAAAGAATCTCGGCGCTGCTGCTGACGCTCCTGTTCCTTCTGACTGCCTGTGCGCTCGCGGATGAGCTGCGCGTCGACTTTTACGACATGGGCAAGGCGGACGCCATGCTCATCACCACGCCGGAGGGCGTGCGCATCCTGATCGACTGCGGCACCAACAAGGGCGGCAAAGCGCTGGCGGAGCGCTTCAAAAAAGAAGGCGTGGACGCCATCGACACGCTCATCATCACCCACTACGACAAGGATCACGTCGGCGGTGCGGATAAGGTGCTGGAGAGCGTGCCGGTTCGCCAGGTCATCATGCCGGTCTACGCCAAGGAGAGCAAGCAGCACACCCAGTTTATGGAGACGCTGGCCTCCATGCCCGAGGTGGAAACCCTACCGATGGAGATCGCCTCGGATATGCGCATGGAGTCCCCCGACGGGGTCACGCTTTCCATCACCAGCGCACACGAAAGCAACTATGGCGCGGATGAGGAGAACGACTTCTCCCTCGCCGTCCGCCTGACCTATGGGGATACGAAGTTCCTCTTCGCGGGCGACGCGGAGGCGCCGCGCCAGCTTGAGCTGCTTGAGGAGGGCGACGTTGCCTGCGATGTGCTGAAGGTGCCTTATCACGGAAGGCTGGTCTCCACCAGCGAACGCTTCTTGACCGAGGCGCATCCGCAGATTGCCTACATCACTGACGATGAGGAGGACCCCGCCAGCGAGGCGCTCATCTCCATCCTCGAATCGCTCGGCACGCAGGTGTATACCTCCCGCGAGGATGGGAGCGTGACCGTGGTTTCCGATGGACAGACGGTCAGCGTGCGCTGATATTGCTTATATAGCGCGAAGCGAAGAAGGGAGTCTGAGGGACAACGTCCCTCAGGCAGGTTTTAGGGACTGGAGCCTGCCGCGCCCAGTGGGCGAAACAGGCAGGCGGAACGTCGGAAATC
>JAXJLD010000002.1:0-3478 GCA_036297385.1 Christensenellales bacterium
CACGCTTCGCTCCCTGACGGCTTTGCATAAAGGGTTTCGGAGATACGTTGGGCTGCCGCCCAAACCTGCCTGAGGGACGCTGTCCCTCAGACTCCCTTCTTCGCTTCGCGCCTATCACGCATTTCTATCAGAAAACAGGATAACTGCAATGAAAACACTAAAACCGCAGACAGATTATACCGCAATGACGAATGGATTTCAACTGGTCATGCCGCCGGACTGCGAAGTAAAGATTGCAAAGAATGCACCGGTGAGACTGCTCAATGCCGTCATGGAAAGGATGGATTACAGCAAACTGTACGCGGCATACTCCCGTCTTGGGAGAATCGAGTACTCGCCGAAGATTCTGCTGAAAATCATGGTGTATGTAAAGCAAGATCTTGATTTCAGGCGTTTTCTGCTTCGCGGCAATACGAAGGTCGCCGCTGAATGGCTGCTGTTTAGCCTCGCACTCAACATCCTTCGTCTGCATCATAAAACCCAAAATGGGCGCTTGGAAAGCAGCCTTATTGTTTCGTCGTCTTTCCCAGCCGGTTTATAACCCAATCTTCGCAGAATTTGTTTGAAAACTGTATCTTGAATGCCGTTTCTCCTGCACTCTGTTTGCGTTTGCCTTAAATTGATGTGGAATAAGGCGCTGCCTCTCATGACTTGCTTTAGCCATTTTGAGACAGCGCCTTTTTGATTTTTGGGGTTGACGGCGTTCGCATACAGCTCTATAATGGGAACGTAAGTTCGCATAAAGGAGGAAGAAATGGACAGAAAGGGAGCGCTGAACAGGGTGAGGCGGCAGGTGCTGTTGGTTCGACAACTGATGGACAGGCAGAGAGAGCTGTCCGCAGACGGTGTACACAGCCCAAGAATGAATGGGATGCCCAAGGCAATGGGCGGAATCGCGGCGGGGTTGGAGGCGCGGGTAGCCAGACGCGAGGAGATGGAACGGATGATCCGGCGGGAGAGCGAGGTGCTGATCGCCTGTGAGAAGGAGGCGCGTGAGGCGATGGACGGGCTGAAGCCGGAGCTGTATGCGTTCTGCGTGATGTATTACATCAACGGGTTTACGCTGGATGAGACGGCGCAGGCGCTGGAGCGATGCGAGCGGCAATGCACGCGGTACAGGCGGGAGATCGAGCGGGAAGCGGGATGAGGCGGCACGGTGCGTCCGCGAACGTCCGAGAGCGTCCAGAGGAGTCCGAGAGCGTCCGCAAATGTCCCGAAATGTCGTCTTGCGGCATGAAGAGCGGCGTGGTATGATAGACTTGTCAAAAGAAGGAGCCCAAAGAAGAAACGAACCAAGCGACGGACAACTGAAGCACAGCGAAAAACCGCTTCCCGGTGAGGAGCGGTTTTTTGTTGTACCGCGGATTGAGGCGAGCGGACAGGGGCGGGATTTGCGGGGGTGAAGAAAGGGGGAACGGACATGGGGAAGCTATCCGAAAAGCGCTGCGGCGAGGTGCTGCACGCCTACTTTGAGGAGGGGCTGGAAACAGAGGAGATTGCGCGGCGCATGAAGCTGTCGCAGCGCTCTGTGCAGGCGGTGCTGAGCGATAAGAGGCGGCTGGCACCGTATCACACGCGCAGCGAGGCGGCGAAGATCCGCGCGCAGATCTGTGTGAACGAAAGCGCCGAGGAGGCGGCGCGCAAGCAGGCGCAGCTTCTGCGCGACGGGGAGACGGCGCAGGCGGTGACGCAGCGTGCGGCCAAGGACATCCTTGACCGGGCGGGCGTGCGGGTGGAAAAGGAGGACAGGCGGGAAGTGACGATACGATTCAGCGCGGGGATGCCGCGGATTGGTATGCCGCAGAGGCGGGAGGACGAGGAATGGACATCCTGCTGAACTACGAACCGACGGACAAGCAGCGGATGTTTCACGAGAGCGACTGCGACGAGGTGCTGTACGGCGGCGCGGCGGGCGGCGGCAAGAGCTACGCCATCTGCTGGGACGCCCTGATGCGGCTGCTGGCGTATCCGGGAACGCACGCATATCTGTTCCGGCGCACCTATCCAGAGCTGGAGATGACGCTGGTGAAAACGATGCTTTCCATCGTGCCGAAGGAGCTGGGGCGATATGTGGCCAGCACGCACGAGATGAAGCTGATTAACGGAAGCGTGGCGCACTTCTGCCACCTGCAAAACGAAGGGGAGGGATTGCTTAAGTACCAAGGCGCAGAAATCCACTGGCTGTACTTTGATGAGCTGACGCACTTCACAAAGGGGATGTACGACTATCTGCGCACGCGCCTGCGGGCAGAAAAGCGGCTGGGGATTGTGCCGTGCGTGCGCTGCGCGAGCAATCCCGGCGGGCCGGGACACGCATGGGTGAAGGCAAGGTTTGTGGACGCGACGAACGGCGGGCGGGAGGTGCGCGAGATTCCGGTGCGCAGCGAGGTACTGGGTACGGTGGCGGTGCGGCGGGTGCAGTACATCCCTGCGCTGGCGACGGACAACCCGCACATCACGCGGGACTATGTGATCGAGCTGGAGCAGAAGCCGCGCGCACTGCGGGAAGCGCTGCTGATGGGCAAGTGGGACGCTTTTGACGGGCAGGCTTTCCCGGAATTTACGGACGATCCCGCACACTACGGCGACGGGCTGTACACGCACGTGATTCGCCCGTTCGCCATTCCCTACCATTGGCCGCGATATGTGAGCTTCGATCACGGATACACGCGGCCCTATTCATTCGGCGTTTGGGCGGTGGACGAGGAGGGGCGGGTATACCGCTACAAGGAGTGCTACGGATGCGTGCCGGGCGAACCGAATACGGGGCTGATGCAGCCGCCGGGCGAGATTGCGCAGGCGCTTGAAAGCCTGCTGGAGAGCGAGCTGCGGGACGGCATCCGGCCAAGAGGCATTGCCGACCCCGCCATCTGGGACAGAAGCCGGGGCATGAGCGTGGAGGAGCAGATCCGAAACGGATTCAGCGGGGTGATCTTCCAAAAAGGCGATAACACACGCCTGCCGGGGAAGATGCAGCTTCACGAGCGGCTGAAATTCGACGAGGACGGGCGGCCAATGCTGTATGTGTTTGAAGTATGCAGGGACTTTATCCGCACGATTCCGGCGCTGGTGTATGACGCGCGCAGGCCGGAGGATATCGACACGAGCGGCGAGGATCACATCTATGACGAGACGCGGTATTTTTTGATGAGCCGGCCGATTGCGCCGAGGGCGCAGACGGAGCGGAAAAGGGCGAAGGGATTTGACCCGCTGGGGGACTGAGGATGTTCACGTTTCAAGCCTGTACCCATTCAAAATGCTTCATACAGCGCGAAGCGGAGAAGGGACTGGAGCCTGCCGCCGCCGGTGGCGGAAACAGGCAGGCGGAGCGTCGGAAATCGCAAGGAGCGCTAAGCGCGACTATGCGAGTTTCCCGGAATCTGGAGCCTGCCGCCGCCGGTGGCGGAAACAGGCAGGCGGAAGGTCGGAAATCGCAAGGAGCGCGAAGCGCGACTATGCGAGTTTCCCGGAATCTGGA
>JAXJLD010000003.1:0-16524 GCA_036297385.1 Christensenellales bacterium
CCAAGCCCTGCTTGGGGATTTCATCCCCAACCCCCTTCTTCGCTTCGCGCTGCATCAAGTTTTTTGGAATGCAAACAGTATCAAAAGAACCTGCGCATCAAAACGGCACAAAACCCAAAGTCCCTCCCCTTATGGAAGGAGAGGGACTGCGCGTCACTGCATTTGCAGATACGCCGTGATAAAGCCGTCGATCTCGCCATCCATCACCGCGTCCACATTGCTGGTCTCGTAGCCGGTGCGGTGGTCCTTGACCATGGAGTACGGATGGAATACGTAGGAGCGGATCTGGCTGCCCCACTCGATCTTCTTCATCTCGCCCTTGATGTCGGCCATCTTCTCCTCGCGCTCGCGCTCGCGCAGCTCCAGCAGCTTGGCCTTGAGCATACGGATACAGTTTTCACGGTTGTGAACCTGATCGCGGCTGGTCTGCGAGGAGACGACGATGCCGGTCGGATAGTGCGTCATGCGCACCGCGGAGGAGGTCTTATTGACGTTCTGTCCGCCCGCACCAGAGGCATGGTACACGTCCGTGCGCACGTCCTTCATGTCAATCTCAATATCGGTATCGTCGTCCTCGATGATCGGGGAGACGTCCAGCGAGGAAAAGCTCGTCTGGCGGCGCGCGTTCGAGTCAAACGGGCTGATGCGCACCAGACGATGCACACCCTTCTCGCCGCGCAGGAAGCCGTAGGCATTCTCGCCCGTGATCTCCATGGTCACGGACTTGAGGCCCGCCTCATCGCCGTCCAGAATATCAATGATCTTCACATCAAAGCCGTGGCGCTCGCAGTAGCGCTGGTACATTCTGCTGAGCATCTGCGTCCAGTCCTGCGCCTCGGTACCGCCTGCGCCAGCGTGCAGGGAGATATAGGCGTTGTGATCGTCGTAGTCGCCGCGCAGCAGCGTTTCCAGGCGGAGCTCTTCCAGCTCTTCCTTCAGACTTTTGATCTCCTCGCCCGCCTCGGCGACCAGATCAGCGTCGCCCATCTCCTCAGCCAGCTCCATGGTCGTCTCCACGTCATCCGCACGCGCGACGAGCTTGCTGTAATGCTCCAGCTTATTCTCAATGACGCGCACCTTTTTGGAGATATGCGTGGAGCGCTCCAGATCGTTCCAGAAATCCGGCTCGTTCATGGTCTCCTGCAGCTCCATGTGCTGCTCCTTGAGGCTCTCAATGTTCAGCGCGCCGCCCACTTCGGTGATGCTCGTGCGGATCTGTCCGAGCTGCTGGCGGTATGTATCCAGTTCAATCATGTCGTTTCACTTCCTTCATTCGGTTCCGTTCGGTTCCATTCGGTTCCTGTCCGATGTCTTGCGTATGCCATGCCGCGCCGCGTCACGCGCCGCAGCAGTTCTTGTACTTTTTTCCGCTTCCGCAGGGGCAGGGATCGTTGCGCCCCGGCTTCTTCTGCACCTGCTTTGTGCCTGCAGGGCCGCCGGCCGCCTTGGCCTGCTCCAGGTTCGTCTCCTTCACCTCGGCCACCTGCTTGCGCTCCTGCGGCACGTTGATACGCGCCAGATACATCCGGCGCACGGTGTCCTCGCGGATGAGATGCACCATCTCGTCAAACATATCGTAGCCTTCAAGCTGGTACTCCGTCACCGGGTTGCGGTTGGCAAAGGCACGCAGGCCGATGCCGTCCCGAAGCTGATCCATCGCGTCGATGTGATCCATCCAGCGCTTGTCCACGCACGTCAGCAGCACAACGCGCTCCAGCTCGCGGGTGTCGATGTTCACCTTGGCAAACTCAGCCTCGCGGAGGGCGTAGAAGTCGCGCGCCTCCTGTTTGAGCATAGCGGTCAGCTCGTCCTTGGCGATGTGGCTGAGCTTATCCTCATGCGCGGCAAAGAAGCCCACGCGCACGCACAGACGCTCCATGTAGGTCTTGAGGCCCTCCATGTCCCAATCCATCGTGTCATCGCCATTGCCGCAGTACAGCGCAATCGCCTCGTCGATCAGCTTATCCGCCATCGTCGCGATGGTGTCGTGCATATCGCGGCCCTCAAGCACCTGCCTGCGCTGCTCGTAGATCTCCTTGCGCTGCTCGTTCATCACGTCGTCATACTGGAGGACATTCTTGCGGATCTCGTAGTTGCGGCCTTCAATGCGCTTCTGCGCGTTCTCGATCTGGCTGGTGAGCATCTTCGCCTCAATCGGCTCCGTCTCGCCCACGCCCAGCTTGGCGATCATGCCGCTGACCTTGTCGCTGCCAAACAGGCGCATCAGGTCATCCTGCATGGACAGGAAGAACTGCGAGGAGCCCGGATCGCCCTGACGACCCGCGCGTCCGCGAAGCTGATTGTCAATGCGGCGGGACTCGTGGCGCTCCGTGCCGATGATGTGCAGGCCGCCCACGGCAATCACGCGGTCATGCTCGGCGTCGGTCTGCTTCTTGAAGTCCGCATACAGCGCCTTGTACACCACGCGCGCGTCCAGCACCTCCTGCGGAACGTTCTCGTTGAAGCCCGTGGCCTCCTCGATGAGCATCTCGTCATAGCCCTTCTGCTTCATCGCGCGGCGGGCAAGGTATTCGGGGTTGCCGCCCAGCAGGATATCCGTGCCGCGTCCAGCCATATTCGTGGCGATGGTCACCGCGCCGTAATGGCCGGCCTGCGCAACGATCTCCGCTTCCTTCTCATGGTACTTGGCGTTAAGTACCTCGTGCTGAATGCCGCGCATCTTGAGCATCTTGGAGAGCAGCTCGCTGACCTCGACGGACACCGTGCCCACCAGAATCGGCTGACCGGTCTTGTGGCGGCGCTCGATTTCATCCACCACCTGCAGGAACTTGCCCTTGACGGTGGTATAGACCACGTCGTTCATGTCCTTGCGGATCATCGGGCGGTTGGTGGGAATCTGCACCACGTCCAGCGCGTAGATGCCCTTGAACTCATCCTCCTCGGTCTTAGCCGTACCGGTCATGCCCGAGAGCTTCTTGTACATACGGAAGTAGTTCTGGAAGGTGACGGTCGCCAGCGTCTTGCTCTCGCGCTCCACCTTCACGTGCTCCTTGGCCTCGATCGCCTGATGCAGCCCATCGCTGTAACGGCGGCCCACCATGAGGCGGCCGGTGAATTCATCGACGATCACCACCTGATCGTTCTGCACGACGTAGTCCACATCCCGCTTCATCAGCGCGTGCGCACGCAGCGCGGCGTTGATGTGGTGAACCAGCTCGTTGTTGGCCATGTCCGAGAGGTTTTCCACGCCGAACCAGCGCTCTGCCTTGGCTGCGCCCGCCTCGGAGAGGTTGCAGGTCTTTTTCTTCTCGTCCTTGACGTAGTCCTTGCGCATGGCCGCCTTCTCCTCCTCGGAGAGCGGGTTTTCCTCCCAGCGGTCCTCCTCCGGCTCCACGCCCTCCTGCAGGGTGCAGACAAAGCGATCTGCCTTCTCATACAGGTCGGTGGACTTGTCGCCCGCGCCGGAGATAATCAGCGGGGTGCGCGCCTCGTCGATGAGGATGGAGTCCACCTCGTCCACGATGGCGAAGCTGTGACCGCGCTGCACCATGTTCTTCTGGTAGATGACCATGTTGTCGCGCAGGTAGTCAAAGCCCATCTCGTTGTTGGTGCCGTAGGTCACGTCGCAGGCATAGGCGGCCTTGCGCTCCTCCTGCGTCAGATCGTGAACGATCACGCCCACGCTCATGCCCAGGAAGCGGAAGATGCGCCCCACGTCCTCGCCCTGGAACTTGGCAAGGTAATCGTTGACCGTGACGACGTGTACACCCTCGCCCGTCAGCGCGTTCAGGTACGCCGGCATGGTGGCGGTGAGCGTCTTGCCCTCACCGGTCTTCATCTCCGCGATGCGGCCCTGATGCAGCACGATGCCGCCCATCATCTGCACGCGGAACTGGCGCTTGCCCGTCACGCGGTAGGTCGCCTCGCGCACGACGGAATACGCCTCCGGCAGGAGCTGATCGAGCGTCTCGCCGTCCTGATAGCGGCGCTTGAATTCATCGGTCTTTGCGCGCAGCTCGCTGTCGCTGAGCTTTTTATGTGCATCCTCAAAGGAGTCGATCCGATCGACTATCTTTTGCAGTTTTTTGATCTCCCCGGCAGTGGGGTCAAATAGCTTGCTGAAAAAACCCATTGTCTTCCTCCAAACCGCGAAGCCGTCCTGTGCGCCTTTGGCAAGTCTCCATACTCCGCTAATGATATATTGTATCATCCTCAGGCTTTTTTAGCAACCTTTTCACCCGAAAATCCAAGCTGAGCCAATCAAAAGCCGCCGCGCGGGTCCTCCCGCGCGGCGGTCTGTACGTCTTGTATGGTTACACGTTGAACAGCAGGTCGCCGTAGGTCGGCATCGGCCACACGGCGCTGTCCACAATCCGCTCCAGATGGTCAACCGGCGCACGCAGTACCTCCATCGCCGGGCAGACCTCCTCGTGATACGCCTTGGCCTGCTCCACGCCGGAGAGCGCCGCCGCCTTCTCCTGACACAGCCGAAGCTCCGCCAGCGCGGTATTCACCTGCTTGAGCAGCACGGTCACACGGGTGAGCAGCTCGCGCTGCACGCTCGCGTCAATGCCCAGCGCCTCCACCTGCGCCGCAGCATCCGCCAGCTCCTTCGTATAGCGGATGACCGCCGGCAGGATGTCCCTGCTCGCCATGTCGATCATCGTCAGCGCCTCGATGTTCACCGTCTTGGCGTAGATCTCGTAGGCGACATCCGCACGCGCGCGCAGCTCCTTCTCCGTGTACACGCCGTGGCGCTCGAACAGGCGCACGGAATCCGGGCGCACCAGCTCAGGAATCGCGTCCACCATGCTGCGGATGTTGGGCAGTCCGCGGCGCGCCGCCTCTGCCACCCACTCATCCGTGTAGCCGTTGCCGTTGAAGATGATGCGCTGGTGCGTCGTCAGCTCCCGGCGGATGAGCGCGTGCAGCGCCAGCTCAAAGTCCACCGCGTTCTCCAGCTCGTCCGCATACTGCGCGAGCGCATCAGCCACGATGGTGTTGAGCACCGTATTGGTATCCGCAATGCAGCCGGAGGACGGCGTCATGCGGAATTCAAACTTGTTGCCAGTGAAGGCAAAGGGCGAGGTGCGGTTTCGGTCGCCCGCATCGCGGCGGATGAGCGGCAGCGTGGACACGCCGACCTTCATGCTGGATACCAGCGGCACATTCTCATCGCTTCCCTCGATGATGTGTTCCACCATCGCCGTAAGCTGCTCGCCCAAAAACATGGAGATGATCGCAGGCGGCGCTTCATGCCCGCCCAGCCGGTGGTCGTTTCCGGTGTTGGAGGCGCTCATGCGCAGCAGACCCGCGTGCTCGTTCACCGCCTTCATCACCGCCGCCAGCATCAGCAGGAACATATCGTTCTGCCGCGGATGCTTGCCCGGTTCGAGCAGGTTGTGCCCGGTATCGGTCGTCAGGCTCCAGTTGTTGTGCTTGCCGCTGCCGTTCACGCCTGCAAACGGCTTTTCGTGCAGCAGGCATACCAGCCCGTGGCGCAGGGCAACCTTCTTCATGACGTTCATGATGAGCATATTCTCATCCGTGGCAAGGTTGGCGGTATTGAAAATCGGCGCAAGCTCGTGCTGGGCGGGCGCAGCCTCGTTGTGCTCCGTCTTGGCGGGGATGCCCAGCTTCCACAGCTCCACGTCCAGATCGCGCATATAGTTGCTCACGCGCTCCTTGATCGCGCCGAAGTAGTGGTCCTCCATCTCCTGACCCTTGGGCGGCATCGCGCCAAAGAGCGTGCGCCCGGTGAAGATCAGGTCTTTGCGCTTGAGATAGGTGTCCCGATCGACGATGAAGTACTCCTGCTCCGGGCCGACGGAAGCGATGACCTTCTGCGTCATCGTATCGCCGAACAGGCGGCAGATGCGCACGGCCTGCTTGCTGATGGCCTCCATCGAGCGCAGCAGCGGGGTCTTTTTGTCCAGCGCCTCGCCGGTATAGGAGCAAAACGCCGTGGGGATACACAGCGTCTTGGTGTTGCCGCTGTCGTAGATAAACGCCGGGCTGGTGATGTCCCAAACGGTGTAGCCGCGCGCCTCAAACGTCGCGCGGATGCCGCCGGAGGGGAAGGACGATGCGTCCGGCTCGCCCTTAATCAGCTCCTTGCCCCGCAGTTCCATGATGACGCTGCCATCTTCCTGCGGATTGATGAAGGAATCGTGCTTTTCGGCGGTCGTGCCCGTCAGCGGCTGAAACCAATGGGTGTAGTGCGTCGCACCCATCTCAATCGCCCATTCCTTCATCGCGGCAGCCGTCGCGTCCGCCACCACAGGCTCCAGTTCCTCGCCGGTCGCCATGCTGCGCTTGAGGCTCTTGTAAATCGCCTTGGGCAGACGCGCCCGCATCTCCTGATCGCCAAAGAGATAGCTGCCATAGATTTCGGGAATATTCAGGTTCTCGCTCATCACCGGTTCTCCTTCGTTCTCCCGCCGCAATCGGCGTTTTTTTCCTGCTTATTTTGCCTGAGCCAAAACACATAATACCATACACCATTCCCGCGCCAAATGCAATTCCAAAAGGCTTCTGGCTGAAATTGCCTTGGATTCTTCCGTTTTTTTCTTCAAAACTTTCGTTTCTGCGGCATTCTGCGCACCGCCAGAAAAAGGGCGCTGGCATTTGCTGTCCCCGCGCTCGCGGCGGCGGCAGGCAAAACACGCGCCATTTTTCCAGCATCCTCTGCAAAAGCAGGCCGCGCCTGCCTTTGCGCTGCGGCATGACTTTTGTGCGTCCGGGCAAAAATCCTCCTGCGGTCATGCGGACACACCGCCGCCTTGCTGCATATTCTGCCATCAGGCAGGCGCAGCACGCTGCGCGCATCCGGCGGGAGCTCGCCGCCGCAAAGCCAAATCAAACGGAGGGATTCTCATGGCGCACTATGCGGTACGCGAAAGCCCGCCTCTGCGGGGAGAAATACCCATCAGCACGTCCAAAAACGCCGTGCTGCCCATCATGTGCGGCGCACTGCTGACGCGCGAGGACGTGCGCATTGAAAGCCCGCCGGATCTGACGGACGTTTCCACCCTGTCCTCGCTGCTGGCGGCCTGCGGCTGCCGCGTGAAGCGTGAACGCGACGCGCTGATCCTCACCGCTGATGCATTTCAGAACCCACAGGACGAAGAGGACGTGCGCAAAATGCGCGCCTCCGTGCTCGTTTTGGGGCCGCTTTTGGCCCGGCTGCACGAGGCGCGCATCCCGCTGCCGGGCGGCTGTGCCATCGGACAGCGCCCCATCGACCAGCATCTCAAGGGCATGAGTGCGCTGGGGGCCAAGGTGCAGTTCGATCATGGCGGCGTGACGCTCCGCGGCCGCCTGCGCGGCGCAACGATCTACCTCGATATGCCTTCCGTCGGCGCAACAGAAAACCTGCTCATGGCCGCCACGCTGGCCGACGGCGTGACCCGCATCGAAAACGCCGCCAAAGAGCCGGAGATCGTCGATCTGGCGGCATTCCTCACCGCCATGGGCGCACGCATCTCCGGCGCGGGCACATCCACCATCGCCATTGAGGGCGTGACCGCGCTGCACGGCACGACATGGCGGCCCATCGCCGACCGGATCGAAGCCGGCACCATGGCCTGTGCCTGCGCCATTACCGGCGGTGAGCTGATGCTGCGCGGCGCACGCCCCGATCACCTGCGCAGCCTGCTCTTCAAGCTCAGCGAGGCAGGCGTACATATCCACGATACGCCGGGCGGGCTGATGGTCTTTGGCCGGGCCAAGCAGCCCTTCGAAATCCGCACCATGGTCTATCCCGGCTTCCCCACCGACCTGCAGGCGCCGATGATGGCCGTCGCCTGCAAGACCCCCGGCACCAGCGTCTTTTTGGAAACCATCTTTGAAAACCGCTTCATGCACGCCGCCGAGCTCGCCCGGCTGGGTGCGCACATCCGGGTGGAAAACCGCGTCGCCGTCGTGGAGGGCACACCGTACCTGACCGGCGCACCCGTCACAGCCACCGATCTGCGCGCCGGCGCGGCGCTGATCCTCGCAGGGCTCTGCGCCGAGGGCGAAACGCTGGTGGACGACAGCGGCGGCCATATCGCCCGCGGCTATGACCGGATCGAGGAAAAGCTCGCAGCCGTCGGCGGGCTGGTGCGCAGGCTGCCTGCGGCAACCCTGTAATTCCAACTCAAAAAGCTGCAAAGCGATTGGCCTTGCAGCTTCTCTATTCGATTTTATGGGGCTTTCATCCACGTTTCTTCCAGCCTGTACAGCCGTTTTTTCAATCCCATCATGCCAAATAATCGCTCTCTGACGCTTTCCACGCAGGCACAGCACGCATAGATGCCCACCGCTGTCAGCACAATCGCCGGAATCAGCCATAATTTGGGCGCGTAAGCCAGATAGCGCGCATAACGCGCAATGGTCATCTGGCGCACATAGGGATGATCGTGAATCAGGTACACGCCAAAGCTTGCCGCGCCCCAGCAGGAAATCATCCTCACGCCCCGCTTTACCGGCATACGCACGCACAGCAGGAGCAGCAGCACCGACAGCAGAACGGTCGTCGGCGCATATACCTGGCGCTCGCTTGCAAAGGCGCAGGCAATCTGCAAACACGCAGCGCCCACCGTCAATCCGACCAGCTTCCCCGTCGATATGCCCTCCAGAATCTGGAATGCGCTCAAATACGCACCCAACACATACATCACCATCAGCCACAGCACATTTTTGCCGTTGCCCACGTCAAAGGCGTTCTGCTTGGAGAACGTGCTCGCCGCCGAAAACGCCGCAAGCATCAGCACAACCCCTACCGTCGCCTTCTTCTTGTCCATCTGCAAAAGTCCCGCTTTCAAAAACGGTGACATAAACATACAGCCCGTATAAGCAGAAAAATACCAATACTGCCGATTCAGCAGCGGAAAGCATGACGAAACCATGGCCTCGCGCGACACCAAGCCCGGCTCAAGCCACCGGGCGAGCAGCGTAAAGCCGACCGAGTACAGCCACACCTTCAACCATTGGATTCCCCATGCTGCATACCGCGTTTGCCCCTTCACGCCCACATACCCCGATATCAGCGCAAAGCCCGTAATCCCGCAAAGGCAAATCGCCTCCAGCCCCCGGATCAGCGTATATTTCCAAGACGTCGGGGAAAGCTGCTGGATGATCCACCCATGCCCAATCAAATGATACGATATGATGCCCAGCATACACAGTATTCTAAACAGCTCAATGCCCATGTTTTTCTTTGGTTTTTCCATATCCGCCCGCTTCTCCATTCAACAGATACATTGATTATATACCCCGTGGATGATCCAGACAATATAAAAGCTGCAAAACAGCTCGTTTTGCAGCTTTTGCCAAACTCATATGCCTATTCTTCATCCAAACACGGCACGACAGGCTTCAGGTTCTCAAATCCGCGTTACTTTCCCTCATACACCGCCGTCACGCTCGCGCTCACGGTGACGCTGCCCGCGCGGATGCCGGTTGCGCCAGCCGCCTCGCTCTTCATCATCGCCATATCCGCCATGCCATTGACAACGTAGCCCTCATTGTAGCCGCCGTTTTCGGTGATGCTGGTCACACCTTCCAGCGTCACGCCGCTCGCCGCTGCCATGCGCTCCGCCTTCTGTTCCGCGCGTTCAATCGCCAGCTCCAGCGCCTGCTGATACAGCTCGCTGCGGGTGGATACATCGTAGCTCACATTGTAAATCTGCGCAAATCCGCTGTCTGTCAGCGCACCAATCACGCTGTCAAGCATTTCCACGTCGCGGCAGGTGATGGCGAGCGTGTGGTTCGCCTCATAGCCGATGATCGTGTTCGTCTCGTAATTGTACTTCGGGTAGTAGGAGTAGTTTTCCGTCACGATGTCATCCTCCTGCACACCCAGCTCCAGCAGCTTGCCCGTCGCCTCGGCGACAATCTTATTCATTTCCGTCTGCGCCTCGGATACGCTGCCCGCTGTCATGGAGGCGTTCGCCGTCACCGTCACCTCGTCCGGATCGGCCATGATCTGCGCCGTCCCCTGCACGGTGATATGCGTCGCAGCGGGTACAGGCGGTGTCTCCTCTGCCAGCGCCAGCGTGGAAGGAATGAGCAGGGCCGCCGCAAGCAGGGCAGCAAAGATTCTGTTTTTCATGCGTAGAACCTCCTTTTCTGATTCTGCCTATTCAACGTGCGGGCCGCCTCTTTTCTTCCCATTCGTTTCCGAATTTCACAAAGTTATCACATTTCTCCCCCTTTGCCCTTTTCGGTATGCATTGCGCACCGGTATCCGCGATGCTATAATGATGCTATATCAACGACACGCCGTTGCCGCCCGGAAAGGAGCGATGTCCATGTCGATGGACGATTATCTTCAGGCGCAAAAGAAGGGCCTGCGTATGGCCCATGCGCTGCAATCCCACGGCGAAGATCCCTCTTTGCCCGTGCTCAGCGAGCTGGTGCCCGAACTCAACCGGCTCACGCAGGTGTCACTCGGCCTGATTCAGATTTCATTGGACCAGATCGAAGGAACCGCCACGCGCGGACGCACCACGGCGTTCGCCCGCAACTTCATGCCGCTGCTCGATCCCGATTCGGAGTTTGCGTTCAAGTGGAGCGTGCTGTATGACGATGTGGTGGAAAACGGCCTGCGCGACCCTGTGAAGGCCTACGAATACTACAACCGATTTTACATCATCGAGGGCAACAAGCGCGTCAGCGTCATGCGCACGCTGGACGCGGTGAGCATCGAAGGCAGCGTCACCCGCGTCCTGCCTGAGCCGGAGGACTCGGAGCGCTATCGCGTCTATCAGGAGTTCCTCACCTTTAACGCAGACAGCGGCATTCACTTTATCTATTTTGCCCGCGAGGGCAGCTTTGCGCGGCTGTACGCGCTGATGGGCAAACAACCCGGCGAAAAGTGGACAGCCGATGAAGCCGCCGATCTGGAATCCTGCTATCACCGCTTTGAGCAGGCGTATCTGGAAGAAACCGGTGCCAAACTCCCGCTTCCCGTCAGTGATGCCTTTCTTGTCTACCTGGACGTGTTCACCTATGCGGACAGCATCAGCAAAACGCCATCCGAATTCAAAAAGGACATCGAGAAGGTCTGGCCGGAATTCATGGTTGCCGCCGCTAACAAGCCTGCCGCGCTGCTCAACCAACCCGCCGAAAAGCAGCAGAGTTTTCTGACCGCCATGCTTCGCCGCACCCCACAGGTGCTGCGCTGCGCATTCCTGTACAATCGCTCGCCGCAGAGCTCCGCATGGACCTACTGGCATGAGCTGGGACGCAAGGCGCTGGAAAACGAGTTCGGCGCGCGCGTAGAAACCCGCGCCTGCGAAAACATCGCCGCCCCGCAGGCCGAGGCCGTCATAGACAATCTCGCCAAAGAGGGCTTTGACGTGGTCTTTTCCACCTCGCCGCTCTTTTTGGATGCCTGTATCCGTCAGTCCGTCGCCCATCCCGAGATGAAGATCCTCAACTGCTCACTGCTGGCCAGCTATCACAACGTGCGCTCGTATTATCTGCGCATCTACGAGGCCAAATTCATCCTCGGTGCTATTGCCGGTGCGCTCGCCAACAACGATCTCATCGGCTATATTGCAGATTACCCCATCTACGGCGTACCCGCCTCCATCAACGCCTTTGCGCTCGGCGCACAGATGACCAATCCGCGCGCCCGAATCGCACTGGAGTGGTCGACCCTCTCCGGGCATGACCCGGAGCAGGCGCTCACCGATCAGGGCGTGTATATCATCTCGAACCGCGACATCAGCGCACCGAACATGGAATCCCGCGCGTTCGGCCTGTATCACGAGGCGAATGGCGTCATCCACAATCTGGCCATGCCGGTGTGGAACTGGGAAAAGCTCTATCAGGGCATCGTGCGCAGCATCCTCTCCGGCGCTTGGACAGACGAGGCCAACAGCAACGCCGACCGTGCGCTGAGCTACTTCATGGGAATGTCCACCGACGCCATTGATCTGATCTGCTCTCAGCGCCTGCCCCCGCACCTGCGTCGGCTGGTGGATCTGCTGCACGAGCGCATCCGGGCAGATGCCTTCCTGCCGTTCGTCGGGCCGATTCTGGATCAGAGCGGCGTTGAGCGCGTCGCGGCTGACACGGTGCTGACCCCGCAGGAGATCATTCGCATGGACTATCTGGCGCAAAACGTCATCGGCCGCATTCCAGCCATCGACGAACTGACTGACGCGGCGAAGAGCATCGTCTCCCTTCAGGGGCTCTCCGCCGCCGATCCCGGAAAGGCGAGACCCGGCGCCGGGCTGGACGGGTGATGCCTATGAAAATTTTGCTTTTGGCCGATCACGCGGAGCCCTGTCTGTGGGAGCATCTGGACAGGCGAAAGCTCGAAGGGGTGGAACTGGTGCTCTCCTGCGGCGATCTTCCCGCGGAGTATCTCTCCTTCCTCACCTGCTTCACCGCCGCCCCCATCCTCTATGTTCACGGCAATCACGATAGCCGCTATGCCCGCAATCCGCCGGAGGGCTGCATCTGCATCGAGGATACCATCTATACACACAACGGCCTGCGAATTCTGGGGCTGGGCGGCAGTATGCGCTATCGTCCCGGGCCGCATATGTACACCGAGCGCGAGATGAAAAAACGCGTGCGCAAGCTGCGCTTCAAGCTCTGGCGCAGCCGCGGCATCGACATCCTGCTCACGCACGCGCCCGCCTATCACCTCGGCGACGACGAAGATTTAGCCCATACCGGCTTTGAGACATTTATCGACCTGATCGACCGGTATCACCCGCGCTATCTCGTCCATGGCCACGTTCACCAAAGCTACCGCTATGACTTCAAGCGAATTCATGAACGCGGCAGCACGCAGGCCATCAACGCTTATGGATACTACATTCTGAACATCTAAACTCAAATATCAACATGAAGCGAGGAAGGTTCTCGGGCGTTTGCCCACCTTCCTCGCTTCGCGTTTATAGATTGTTTAGATAAAAAGCCCGCACCGAATAAGGGTTTCGAATATAAACAAAAAGAAATCAGCATCAAAGTTCATCCTTGAGCAGCAGCGCCATTTCCTGATGCAGCAAATCGTCCCAGTCAATCACCCGATCGTCATGCTCGTCCGCACCTTCCCATTTCAGCAAAAAGCCGTTCATCAGGCAGGCATAGAGCATGATATACCCCGCCCTATCGAGCGCAGCTCGAAAGGAACCCTCCTCGATTGCTTTAGCGATGGCCTCATCGAGCAGTCTTGTATGGGTCCGATTTTCTGCAAACAAACTGGATGCACGCTGCGTAACCATCGACACCGTATTCTGGCTCATCAGCTCCCGTCCCCGCTCCTTGCTCAGCGCAAACGTACATTCTGCCAGACGAATAAACCTCGCCCGCGCATTCGCCTCTGCGTCCAGGCCATAGTGTGCATCCAGATAAGCATCCAGCTGCGGAATAAAAAGCTGTTGATATAAATCATCCTTGCTCGTGAAATGATGGTAAAATGCGCCCTTGGTCATGCCCGCCTCGCGGCAAATATCATTGACACTCACCGTCGCATAGCCATGCGCCACAAACAGCCTGTCTGCTACCTTTAAGAGCTTTTTTTTGCTATTCTCCGCCTGGATCTGCCGCTTTCCGGGTGTGAGCATCCGCATCCCTCCCTGTTTCATTCTGCATTGAATTATAACATCGTATGCTGCCGCTGTCAAAAATCATCAAATTCACGATTCTATCGCTTGACAAAACATGAACAATTAGCTATAATGCAGCGCATAAACATACCGCGGTATGTACTTCGGTATGATTATAGAGGAGCGGGCGAAATACACCCACAACGCATGAAGGAGGATCACACATCATGAAGAAGAGTTGGAGCCTGCCGGCGCTTGCGCTGAGCATGACCCTGCTGTGCGGCACGGCGCTGGCACAGACGTACACCCCCGGCACATATAGTGCGCAGGCCGATGGAAACAACGGCCCTGTCACGGTGGCGGTTACGGTCAATGAATCGGCCATTGAGCGCGTCGAGGTTACGGCGCATACCGAAACCCCCGGTATCAGCGATGCGCCGATTGAGCGCATCCCCTCCGCGATTGTAAACGGGCAGACGCTGGCGCTTGACGCTGTCTCCGGCGCAACCAATACCTCCAACGCCATTCTGGCCGCCGCCGAAGCGGCGCTGACCGAAGCCGGCGCCGACATCGAAGCGCTGAAAACCCCGGCTGCCAAAGCAACGGAGCAGACTGTTGAGGAACGCACGGTGGAAGCGCTGGTTATCGGCGCGGGCGGCTCTGGCATGGCCGCTGCCACGACGCTGATGGAGCAGGGCGTTGAGGTGCTGCTTATCGACAAGATGGCAACGGCGGGCGGCGCAACCGCTCTGACTGGCGCGCTCATCAACGGCGGTATGTCCCAGCAGCAGGCCGTTCGCGGCGCATCCGATGATGCTGTAACCATGTTCATGGATGCGATGGAATACGGCAGCTTCCTCAACGATGCGCGCATGACGTGGCTGTTTGTCAACAACACCGGCGCGGCGGTCGACTGGCTCCACGATACAGTCGGTGTGGAGTTTGAAGAAAAGCTTAACCACTTCCCGGAGCACACGAACGACCGCGCGCTCTATCCGCTCGGCAAAAAGGCCGGCTACCTGACCTCTACCATGGAACAGCACTACCGTGAGATCGGCGGCGATCTGCTGCTGGAAACGCGTGCGGAAAGCCTGATCGTGGAGGATGGCCGCGTTGTCGGCGCGGTTTGCTCCACCCCGGAAGGCACGCTGAACATCCGTGCGGACGCAACCATTCTGGCGACGGGCGGCTATGGCGCGAGCGTCGAGCTGCGCCCCGAAAACCAGAAGGGCATCCTGTACTACGGCGCGGCGGCTTCTACGGGCGACGGCATCCGCATGGCGCAGGACATCGGCGCCAAAACGCACTATATGCAGTACCTCAAGTCCTATCCGCAGGGCATCACCCGTCCGATCGAAGGCGGCAACATCTCTGCGGACGGCAAGACCTTCAAGGCTAATGCCTACATTTCCCCGCTCGCCTCTCAGGCCGCGACCTTCAACGACGGCGCGATCTATGTCAACAGCCAAGGCGAGCGCTGCATGAACGAGAACCTCGACTTCGTCTCCATCAAGAAGGCCACGATGAAGCAGGACGGCATGGTCGTCTACCTCGTCATGAACCAGAAGGGCTATAACAACTGGATTGCCAGTATGTCCGTCAGCGCCGGCATGACGCCGGAAGTGGTGGAAGCATGGTTTGATTCTGACGAAGCGCCCATCTTCCGCCGCGGCGCAACGCTTCAGGAGGCCGCAGAGCGCGCTGGTCTGCCGGCGCAGGCGCTGGAGCAGACCGTTGCGCACTTCAACGAGATGGTTGCCGCCGGTGAGGACACCGACTTTGGCCGCGTGGAGATGTCCGTGGCGCTCGAAGAAGATGGCGGCTGGTACATCATCGAGCAGAACCTGCGCATGGCCACCTCGCTGGGCGGTCTCAAGACCAGCACCGAGTTCGAGGTCTATGACGAGCAGGAAAACGTGATTCCGGGCCTGTACGCCTGCGGCGAAGTTGTCGGCGGCGTCCATGGCGATGAGTCCATGCCGTCCTCCTGTGTCGGCTGGGCCATCACCTCCGGCCGCCTGTCCGGTCAGGCCGCGGCAGCCGCGCTGAAAAAGTAACACCACGCACACGAGACGATCAAGCATGGCTTGGTCGCCTCGTTTTTTTGCGAATCCCCTCACCCCTGCCTTGCAGGCAGAATTTTCATCCGCTCGATGAGCCGCCGCCCCTGCCCCGCAGGCGCGGTCATCGCCAGCGCCGTGTCCACCTGCGCCACATTCTCCGCGATGCGGCGCACCAGCCCCGCGCGCTCGTCATAGCGTTCCTCCGCTTCCAGCGGCGCAAAGCGCAGCGGCACCGCTGCATGATAGGCCGACAGGTCTTGCGGTTCATCCTGCGGCCTCATCCACAGTGCGCCCGCCTGCGGATTGCCTGCCAGCCGCATCGTCAGATAGCGCAGCAGCGTCTGCGGAACAGCCTCCACCGTCTCCGCCTCCCTCGCCGGATCGGGACAAAGCTCCAGCTGAATCACGCCGTCCGGCCAGATCAGCGCAAAACACCGGTCCTTCGGCTCCAGCCGCGCCACGCCGCCCGCCCGCAAATGCAGCCGCGCGTTCAGCGGCGCGGCGGAAGCGTCAAAGGGAAAAATCTGAATGTACACCTCCGCATCGCGCCCCGCCGGAAACGCCTGTCCATCCCCCTCCAGCGGCCCGCAGAATTGCCCGTTCACCGTCAGCAGGCCGCGCACGCCGCTCTGCAACCACAACATCAATGCCATCCGCTCCACCTCAGCGCAAGCGTATGCGCGGGGCTGTGCGACTATGCCTTGGCATGACGCTGCGAATTTCCCGGGATACCGGCAGGCTCCAGTCTCTCTCCCCCTTCTTCGCGCTTATCGCACATTTTATTCAGAAAACAGCATACGTTCCTTGGTTTTGTCCAACACCCGGCCCTCCCCATGGGTTCAGGGCCGCAGCCCTGATCGTTTGCAGGGGGGAAGGGGAGTTCAGAGGGGCTTGGGGGGAGAATCGAAACTCCCCCCAGTCCCTCTGACCCAGCGGAGCGCGTATCC
>JAXJLD010000004.1:0-2526 GCA_036297385.1 Christensenellales bacterium
ATCCGGCATTGTATCCGGGCTTTGAGAGCGAACCGGAGAGCATGGAATGGGTCAGCCAGTACGCCGACGCCAACATGGTCAAGACCGATTTCTTTGAGGCACGCAGTACCGCCTACGCCAAGAGTACCGCACTAATAGACGATTTATAAGAAAACAAAAGAAAGGAGCTGGCAGATATGGCAGCTATGAACATGAATCAGGAGCAGTTTAAGCAGTTGATCCGGGAGGAAAAGCCTGTTTTGGTTGATTTCTGGGCACCCTGGTGCAGCTATTGCCGGAGGATCGGCCCTGCGTATGAGAAGATTGGAGAGGAATACGCGGACAGCCTTGCCGTCGGCAAGATCAATATTGACGAGGAGCCGCAGCTGGCGGGGGCCGAGGGGATCAAGGTCATCCCAACTCTGGTGCTGTTCCGGAACGGAAAGGCCGTGGGTTCCATCACCGCGCCCGGCTCAAAGGCAGAGATCGACCGTTTCATTCAGGAAGCCTTGGCGAAATAACGGAGGGTTCAGATATGAACAACAATCATGTTTATGATATGCTTGTGGTGGGCGGCGGACCGGGCGGCTACACCGCCGCCCTGTACGCGGCACGGGCGGGGCTGGACACCATCGTGCTGGAAAAACTGTCCGCCGGTGGGCAGATGGCCCTGACCGAGCAGATCGACAACTACCCCGGCTTTGAGAACGGGATCGACGGCTTCTCTCTGGCGGAGAAGATGCAAAAGCAGGCGGAGCGCTTCGGGGCACGCAGCGAATACGCAGAAGTCCTCCGCATGGATCTGACGGCGATTCCCAAGCTCGTGGAGACCAGCGAGGGGATCTTCCTGGGGAAAACCGTGGTGCTGGCCACCGGTGCGAACCCCAGAACGCTGGGCGTGGCCAGAGAGTCGGAACTGGTGGGCCGGGGCGTGGCCTACTGCGCCGCCTGCGACGGGATGTTTTACAAGGGCAAAACGGTGGTCGTGGTGGGCGGCGGCAATTCCGCCGCGGCAGATGCTCTCCTTCTCAGCCGCGTGGCGAAAAAGGTGATCTTCGTCCACCGCAGAGACACCCTGCGGGCCACCAAGATCTATCACGAGCCGCTGGCACAGGCCGAAAACGTGGAATTCCGTTGGAACAGCGTCGTTTCCGCGCTGCTTTCCGGGGACAGGCTGACCGGCGTCCGCCTGCGGGACACCGTCACCGGTGAGGAAAGCGTGGTGGACTGCGACGGCGTATTTGTCAGCGTGGGCCGACAGCCCGCCACGGCGCTGGCGGTGGGTCAACTGGCGCTGGACGGCGGCGGCTATATCGTGGCCGGAGAGACCACTGAAACCAGTATTCCCGGCGTTTACGCCGTGGGCGACGTGCGGACGAAGCCCCTCCGTCAGGTGGTCACCGCCGTGGCGGACGGCGCGGTGGCAGTCCACATGGCGGAGAAATATATCGCGGAAAACCGATAAGGGATGTAAATTGAAAAAGCCATGTTTAAGGTCAGGCCGGATACGACCGCAGTGGGGATGCCGACATATCCGCAAGGCAAACTGCCAGAGTGATGGCAGATAAGATAACCCATGTAAGATTGGGAGATATGTTGTCTCTCCATATCCAGTCCACGCAACAGTGAGCAACTGAACACAAAACACAGCCACAGATGTACTCTGCGGCTGTGTTTTTTTGCGTAGTATAGCTGTTTCTTCCGTCTGCAAAACCCCGACGCTCCGTGGCTGACGGGGTTATCCGCACTTGCCAATACGCCCAAAGAGGGCTCCTTAACGCGCAGAAGGAAAGGGACGGTCAGTCTCCGGCGTTTTGAGAAGGAAATGGCTTTTGTGAAAGTCGAGCAGGCCCTCATCCCGCATTTTTCCAAGCTCCACAGACAGCCCGCTGCGCTCCACACCGAGGTAATCCGCAAGCTGCTGCCTTGAAAACGGAATGTCGAACTCATGGACCCCGCGCCGCAGTGCCTCGGCGGAAAAATAGGACATCAGCTTTGCACGCGTCGTGCGCTGGCCCATGTGGGTGAGCTTTTCGTTGAGCCGCAGGTTCTTCTCCGCTAACTCGCCCAGCAGATTGCGGATGAACCGGCTATGGTGGGAGCAGGCGGAGGGGCACACGCTCAAAACGCGCCTTATGTGTAGAAACATCACCGTCATCGTGCTCTCCGCCTCCACGCTCACGTTCAGCACCGCTCCCGGCGCGCAGGCAAACACATCCGCGAAGGTCTGCCCCGGCCCGGTCTTGGAGAGGATGTTGCGGTTTCCCCAGATATCCTCCTGCATAATGAGGGCGCTGCCCGCCAACACAAGACCCACCTCCTCCACCTGCTCCCCGGCGCGGAGCAGGCGGGAGCCTTTTGGAAAGGTGTCGATCCTTACCCCGAGGCAGGAGAGCATGGTGGCAAGCTCGTCGTCGGAAATACCGGAGAAAAGCGCCGCGGCGTGGAGCGCCGGGAAAAATTCTTTCATAAAAAGTTCTCTTTCGTTGAAAATTCAACCGACTTGTTGCTTTTAGTATAGTACAATGAACGCACAAAAGCAACAGG
>JAXJLD010000005.1:0-9549 GCA_036297385.1 Christensenellales bacterium
GCGCGAAGCGGAGAAGGGGTTTGGGGATGAAATCCCCAAGCAGGGCTTGGGACCGCAGTCCCAACGTATCTCCGAAATCCTTTATGCAAAGCCGTCAGGGAGCGAAGCGTGACCTGACGGGGTTTAGTGCTTGGCTTTTCAATTTGGAAACAGTATGAGCGCTTAACTGTTTGATTCAGAAAGAAAATCGAACGCAAACAGAAAACCAAAAGGTTATCCACAAACAGACGCTGAATGTGGATAACCTCTTCTTTTATTTTCTGTATCAAGAGAAAAGGAGCGCTGGGATAAACCCGGCGCTCCTTTTGCATATATAGGTGGATGATACTGTTTCTGAATGAAAAGCTATGCGCTTATGCTGTTTTGCATCTAAAACCCTTCACTCAAATCGAACCCGTTTCAATCGTAGACCGCTTTGCGGTCTGCTCTGAAACTACGTTTTTTAGGTGTACGTTGGAACTGCCGTCCCAAGCCCTGCTTGGGGATTTCATCCCCAGACCCCTTCTTCGCTTCGCGCTGAATAAAGGGGTTAGGAGATAAACAGTATGAGGATTACTCCTCTTCCTCTTCTTCCTCCAGCTCGTCCACGTCATCAACCGGCGGCTTGAGGCCCTCAATGGTGAGGTTATTCTTCTTCGCGTAGTCCCAGAGGGCAGCGTTCACCGCCTGCTCTGCCAGCAGGGAGCAATGCACCTTGACCGGCGGCAGGCCGTCCAGCGCCTCCATAACCGCCTTGTTCGTGACCTGAAGCGCCTGCTGCACGGTCTTGCCGATGATCAGCTCGGTCGCCATCGAGCTGGTGGCAATCGCCGCGCCGCAGCCGAAGGTCTTGAACTTCGCGTCGCGCACAACCTGATTCTCGTCGATGTCCAGATAGATGCGCATGATGTCGCCGCACTTGGCGTTGCCCACCGTACCCACGCCGCTGGCGTTCTCAATCTCGCCCACATTGCGCGGATGCATGAAATGATCCATTACTTTTTCGGTATACATAAAGCGTTCCTCCGTAAATGCTGTTGTTCGGCCTTGGCCGTGTGTTACGCCTGATTGCGGACAAAATCCTCGTACAGCGGGGACATACTGCGCAGCCTAGGAATGATCTCCAGAAGCGCATCCACCGCCTTGTCCGCCTCCTCCATGGTCGTCGCTTCGCTCAAGCTCAGGCGCAGGGAGCCGTGTGCAATCTCATGCGGCAGGCCAATGGCCAGCAGCACATGGGACGGATCGAGCGAGCCGCTCGTGCAGGCACTTCCGCTGGAAGCGCATACGCCGTGTGCATCCAGCAGCATCAGCATACCCTCGCCCTCGATGAAGCGGAAGCAGACATTGACATTGCCCGGCAGGCGCTGCGTGCGGTGGCCGTTGAGTCGGCAGTACGGGATCTCCTTTTCGATGCGCTCGATGATGTGGTCGCGGACAGCGGAGACCTTCTCCATCGCCGCTTCCATGTTCGCCGCAGCTTCCTCCGCCGCCGCGCCCATGCCCACGATGCCCGCCACGTTGGTCGTGCCGGCGCGGCGCTTCTTCTCCTGTGCGCCGCCATCCATGAACGGGGTGAGCCGCACGCCCTTGCGCACATACAGGAAGCCTACGCCCTTCGGGCCGTGGAACTTGTGACCGCTGGCGCTGAGCAGGTCGATATGCATCGCCTCGACGTCGAGCGGAATATGCGCAAACGCCTGCACCGCATCGGTGTGGAAGAGCACGCCGTGCTTCCTGCACACCGCACCGATGGCCTCCAGCGGCTCGATGGTGCCGATTTCGTTATTCGCCGCCATGATGGACACCAGCACGGTATCCTCCCGGATAGCGGCCTCAAGCGTCTCCACGGAGACCATGCCCGTCTCATCGACCGGCAGCACCGTGACCTCCCAGCCCTGCTTTTCAAGCGCCTGTGCGCTGTGCAGAATGGCGTGATGCTCGATGGCGGAGATGATGATGTGCCGTCCCTTGGCGGCATACGCCTGCGCCACACCCTTGAGCGCCCAGTTGTCGCTCTCCGTGCCGCCGCAGGTGAAGAAGATTTCCGTGGCCTTCGCGCCGATGACGCGCGCGATCTGCTTGCGGGCGTTTTCCACAGCTTCCTTGCTCGCATTGGCGAAGGAATACGTGCCCGCCGCATTGGCGTACTGCTCCATGAAGAACGGACGCATCGCCTCAAAGGCGCGCTCGCTCATCCGCGTAGTCGCGGCATTGTCCATATAAATCATGAGAAAATCCTCACTTCCCAAATTGAAATGGCAAATAGAATCAGACAGGCGCTTTCAAACCGTGGCTTCCTCCTGTGCGCCGTTTTCCGGCAGCAGTTCCAGCAGCGTCACGCCGTCAATCACCGCGTTGATCGCGCTGTACACCTTGGAAAACACCGTGCGGGACGGGCATACACCGCGCCGGTCGCAGGGCTGCGCATTGTCCAGCACGCACTCCGCCGGGGCGAGATCGCCCTCCGTTGCCCGCAGGATCATACCCACGGTGATATCCTTGGGCGGATGCGCCAGATGATAGCCGCCCTGTGCGCCGCGGATACTGCGCAGCAGCCCCGCGCGGGTCAGCACGCTGATGATCTGCTCCATATACTTGCCGGAAATATCCTGCCGCTCGGCGATTGCACGCACGCTGACGGGTTCCTCCCCATCGTGCATTGCCAAATCGACCATAATCCGCAGCGCGTACCGGCCTCTGGCGGAGATCATCACAGCGCGTCCCTCCTGTCGTCTTACTCCGAGTGACAGTATAGCACCGAATTCATACCTCGTCAATGGGATTTGCGTCATTTTCTACAAGTTTAGTAGGAATTATGCGGTTTCCCCACTTTTTCCTGATATCTCCACATTTTCTGCTCAGGGATTTTGCTGCGGCAGCAGGCTTTTCTCTTTTCCACGGAGCTGTTTGCCCACGCCCTCCACGGCTTCGCGCGCAGCCGCCTCGACCGACTGCCCTGCGAGCAGGCCATCGATCAGCAGGCCGGTGAACAGATCACCCGTCCCCCAGTGATGACCCGGCACGCGCTCAAAAGGCAGCGCAAATGCCCCCTCCGGCGTGCAGCCCAGCACCGCATCCTGCCCAGCCTGTGTCTGTGCGCTGGTCACCAGCACGCCGCATCCGTTCTGCGCCAGACGCGCCGCCAGCGCTGTGCCGTTTGTCTCTTCCTCGTCCAGAAGCAGCCTCGCCTCCGTCCAATTCGGTGTCATCAAATCGGCATGGCGCATCAGCAGGCGCATCCCCTCTACCTGTTCCTCGGTAACGGCGTTATACTTCCTGCCGCCATCGCCCAGAATCGGGTCAAGCACCACCGGCACGCCCTTTTTGCGCAGCTTGTCCGCCGCCTCAGCCAGCCGCTCCGCCTGCTCCATGCCCGTGATATAGCCGATATACGCCAAATCCATATGCAGCCCCAGCTCTTCCCACACGCACAGGCTGCTCAGCAGGTAATCCGTCGTATCCAACGCCGCATACCTGCCCAGATTCAGCGTATTGGAAATCAGCGCCGTAGGCAGCATCAGCACCTCATGGCCGTGCGCCTCCAGCACCGAGCAAAGCATACGCAGTGCCACACGGCTGCGTCCCGTCAGATCCCCCAAAAGCAGTACCGTTTTCATGATTATCCTCCTTGCCCCATACGATGCGCATTGGGGCGTCAACGCTGTGTCATCCACATGAATGTACGCCACAAACCCCGCCATGTCAAGAAATATATGGGATAAACACCTCGATTTGCACCGGATAATGGAGCGGTTAGGGCTGTGAATCCGGAAATTGACTTGATTTTCTGCAATAGACGGTATGGGCGCACAGCAAGGCTGAATTGGGTTATTGGCAGAATAAAGAAAACCACCCGGATTTCTCCAAGTGGTTATTTGCCAGAGATGTATGTTTACATCTGACATCAGGACATATTCTTTTCTTACTTGCCGTTCACCATGTTCGCGATAATCTCGCCGCCAACATAAGCAGAGGTCAGCACCCATCCGTTATTCGCACCACCGAATGTGACGTACGGCTTTTTTTCGCTGAAGAGCACGCCGGCGCTGTCACTGCCTACGCAGAACAAGCCTTCCATCACTTCGCCGTTGGTGTTGAGCACCTGCATCTTCTCATTGATATCCAGACCCGCGCAGGTATTGTAGCTATAGCTGGCCATCTCGATGGCATAGTACGGACCCTCTCCGATTTTGGTCAGCAGTGCAGCATCCTTGGCATACTCAGTATCAACGCCGGTCTCGCAATAGCCGTTGTACGCAGCAACGGTATCCGCCAGCACAGCAGCATCCAGACCGATCATGCCCGCGAGTTCTTCAACGGTATCCGCCTTGTGAACATAGCCGCGCTCAATGGCATGATCCAGTACTTCGAAGGCTTCCGGAAGCGCAATGCCAGACGGAATGGAACCACGATGCCCAAGGAAGCCAACAGCCGGACCAATAACATCAGTCTTTAGACCTTCAGACTCGATGCCCTTGATCTGCTCAGCCGACCAGATGCTGAAATAGGTCGGGCCAGCGAGCCACGGATCCAGCATGGCGATGCCGGTCTCGGAGGTAAAGCGCTTGCCGGTCGGAGCAACAGCGAGGCTGTCCGCAGACACACCCATGAGCAGCGGCAGGTCTGCAACGGTCCACCTGCACTCACGGCCGGTGTTGAAGTCCAGCGTCCCTTCGATCGTATTGATCTTGTAGCCATACTCATGCGCCGGGAGGAAGTCAACCGTACCGGAGAGATGGACCTCCGGCGGCATACCGATGTTATAGGTCGCAGCGCCGTGATCGATCGCCGCCTGAATCATCTTGCCGTCGTTGCCATAGGTGCCATAGATCTTCCAGGCGCCCTTCATCGGGAAGTATTCGTTGGACAGATACTTCTCCGTCATCTCGGCATTGCCCAGGAAGCCGCCGGTCGCAAGCACGACAGCGTCAGCCTTGATGGTATACTCGGTGCCGGTGACGAGGTTCTTCGCCTTCGCTCCGACAATCTTGCCGCTTTCAACAATCAGATCATAGGCTTCGGTTTCCAGCATATATTGGCCGCCAAGCGCGGTGTAGTCCGCAACAAGGCGATCAAAGTAGGTCGCAATCTCAGCCTTATTGTAACCGTAGGTCGGAGCCATCGGATTGCGTTCATCAAAATTCGGGAGCCACTGGAACTTGACTTTATACACGTCAGTCGGCGTGAAACCAGCCTGCGGCTTCATATCAAACTGCGCACCATGATCGAGCGCCAGCCAGTCAAACGCAGCACCGCTCTTCTCAAAGTAGATATCTACGAGTTCCGGCTTCGCATCCCCCTCAACATAGGCATCCCACGCTGCACGCATAGCACCAGCATCGCAGAAGTCTTCGTCATTGTTGTAGATATCCTTCACGCGCGGCGGATTGATGACGCCAATCTCAGAGGTCAGCGCAGTCGTGCCGCCATAACGAGCCTGCTTGTCGATGACCAGAACCTGTGCACCGCACTCCTGCGCACGCAGAGCGGTATACGTACCGGAACCGCCCATACCGATGACCAGCACTTGGGTAGAAATCTCTTCGCTGCCATTCATCTTCTCGGGCACGGTCTTGAATGCAGAAATCGCAGACGCATCGTAACCAGCTGCGACGAGCGCCTGAGAGAGACAATCTTCAACAGCCTTCTTGACGGCATTACTGGTCACCGTAGCACCAGAAGCAACGTCAATGCCCACAGACTGCGCCTCGATGATGCGCGGAAAGAGCGTCTTCTCCACGGTATCGAGCATCGGCGGGGTGTCACCGCAATCCTCACCGTAAGCGATGGACGCGATCTTGCCGCCCTCGATGGTGACGTTCACCTTGTTGCTCACGGCCATCTCAAAGCCATAAGCCTCAGCAGAATACGTGCCGTCTGCCAGCTTCGCCTCAACCGGAGCTTCGCCGTTGGCCTGAGCCAGCGCAGCGGCAGCGGCAGCCTTCACAGCCTCGCTCGTCACAGTCGCACCTGCAACGCCATCGATTTCAGCATTGCCCGCAGCAACAAGCTGCGCAGCCAGCGGTTCAAGCGCGTCCGCGCCAAAGCCTGGCGTTTCGCCAGCGCCGACAGCGGTCGCTTCCACGATCTTGCCGCTTTCAACGGTCAGCGTTACCTTCACCTCACCGCCGAAGCCAGCAGACGAAGCCTCGAAAATCTCAGCACCCGCAAAAGCCGGGATAGCCAGCAGGCAAATGAGCACGAGAGAAAGCACCTTCTTCATCATTTCTTCCTCCTATTTCTCGAAAATGAGTGAGCGCTCACTCATCTTTAGCAAAATAATGACATGGATGTACAAAAAACGCAATACATCCATGTCATTTTTCTAATTTTTTCTTCTCCGCTGTCAATTCCCTATCTTTACAGCGCACGGATACTGTTCCAGATAGAATCCGCGCTCGCTTGTGCCAACCGTTCAAAATCCCGATCACTGACCGAAAGCTTCAGATGCGCAATATACCGGGCATACACCGAACAGTTAAACGAAATCAGACGATTGATCAGCTCTTTAGGCAAATCCGGCCGAACCGCATCCTTGATATGTGGCCAAAGGTTCACGGCTTCAATGATACCCACATACAGCGTCTGCGAGAATTTCTCCGAGAAGCAATCATAGCAAACCGCATCTTCATATTTGCGCATATACTCCATTTCTTGCGGGCAAATCGCCGCCCACTTCATAATGGTATAGACAATGCGCTTAATCGTATGTTCTGCATCCAGGCCCTCCAGATTTTCTTCCGGCGAACAACGCAGCGTATTTTCAAATGCTTCACGGTATGCTGCCTCAAGCAACTCTTCCTTGGTACTGAAATACCGAAACGGTGTGCCCGCAGCAACGCCAGCAGCTTCGCTAATTTTGCTCATGGGTACCATAGGCCCATATTGATTAAACAGAAGGATCGTACACCGGATGATCTCGTCACGCGTATTGTTGGGCATCTTTCATTCTCCTTGAACACTCTCTACTCATTATAGTTTGATCCCACACATGAAGTCAATAATAAACATCATTCTGGCAAAGACCAGTTCCCTTTTATACTCGGAACATTTCCCGATTGGGTGTAAAACTTCTCTCCACGAAAAATATTTTTCTGCTACATTTTCTTCTCAAGCCCCTCCCCTCCTTCATTGCCAGCACGCTCGGCAGCACTCCCTGCATATGTGTTATGATCTGGACATAAAACAACCCTCCTGTCGTAGTTTTGATTTTCTCAATCCTACAACAGAAGGGTGCTTTGTTTTACGATCTATTTTTCTGTAAGCAGTCCAGTTTCTTCTATCCGATTTTGAATCGGATTGCAAGGCGAATCGACCGGCGCGATCCCTGACGCTCGCTCCACCCGTTCAGGCGGAGCGGAGGCGCCTCACAGCTCCGCATACACAATGGCCATCGCCCAACTGCTGTGCTTTTCAGGATAGTATCTCGATATCCGCCTGCTGTACACATCGCAGTACGAGTTGGAATAGAGCGGATAGGTCGGCAGCAGCTCGGCATAGCGATGCTGGAACTCGCCCCAGCGACGAATGTAGGTCGCCGCATCGCCCCGCACAGTGGTGCGAAGCTGCTCCGCCAGACGCATCAGCTCCTCATCGGCAATGCCGGTGGTATTCTGCACGCCCTGATGCTCCGCATCATCGCTCACGATGTAATACGGATCATAGACCGAGCTGAAATTGCTCGCCAGATAGAACAGGTTGTAGCGGCGATTCGTGCGGCGATAGTAGACGTCCAGCATCTCATCGAAGCGCATCTCGTCCACGTTGACGGCAAAGCCCGCATCCCGCAGGTGCTGCACCGTGTACGCCTGAAGCGTCTGACAGCCGGTATTGTCTGCAAGCGCCGCCCAGTTCAGCTCCAGCTTCATCAGGCTTCCGTCCTGCGCACGCTTGAAGCGCACGCCCTCGCCGCTGTACGCCTCGCCCGCCTCGTTCAGCGTCCAGCCGTCCGCATCCAGCAGCGCAGCCGCGCCCTCAGCATCAAAGTCGTAGTGCGGCAGATCTGCCACCATGTTCTTGCCGTTGATGTACATCCATTGCCCCAGCCCGTAATGCCCGTAGACCCGGCGGCCATGGCTGCCCAGAAAGTCCTTCACATAGCCGTCCGCATCCGTGAGCAGGGCAATCGCCTGCCGCACGCTCTGCGAGCCTGTCACCGCATCCTCGCAGGCAAACGCCATGAAGCCATAGCCCGTGCGCGGATAGTTCACCCGCCTGAAGCCGCTTGCGCCGGATGCGTCGATCACATCGCCGTCGGTCAGCTTGTTCAGGATGTCAATTTCGCCGGATTGCAGGCGGCGGAGAGCGTCCTCGTTGCTCACATTCACAAAGCGCAGCTTGGAAATGCTGGGGACAGCGCCCTCAAAATTGCCCAGATAGCGCGTGTTGCGCGCAAAGCTGGCCTCACCGGCGGCGCGGTCATAGGCCGTCAGGCGATAGGGGCCGCTGGTCACCTGCGGGAAGTACAGATAGCCGTCTCCCCCGCCCAGAATGGTTTCCTCCAGCACAGCGCCCAATTCGGGCGTCTGCCCATCCTTATCCGGCTTGCCGATATAAGCGATATATGCGCCATTGCTGCCATTCTTCACGTCAAAGCCCGGGGCCAGCACGGCCATGGGATAGGGCGTGACATTCACATACATCAGCTCATAGAAATACGGCAGGTACTCCCCGCTCACCGTCAGCGAAAAGCGCCGCTTGTCGATCAGCTTCACGCCCGCAAAGGCGTTCGTCTCGCCTGCTGCATAGGCCTCGTAGCCCACGAGCTGATCCAGCGCCGCCGGGGCCGCGCCCAGCGCGCGAAGCTCCGGGGAAGCCTGCATCAGCACAGAGAACACATAGTCCCTCGCCGTCAGCGCACTGCCGTCGCTGTACTTCAGGTTGGGGTTGATGGTAAAGGTATACGTTCGGTTGCCCTTGCCGTCCGTCTTGGCCGTCATGCTCGTGACCGCCGTCTTATCCAGCTCGCACTCGCCCTCACGGCTCACCACCACCGTGGAATAGCCGTGCAGCAGGGTGCGCACGTCGTTGTCCGCCGTATTGGCACTCCACAGGTCGGTAAAGAAATATCCTTCCATGCGCGTGGTCGCGCCCACCGTAACGGTTTGTCCCGCGGCCATGGCTTCCTCCGCCACGACGAAACAGCCCGCGAATAGCATGGCAATGGCCAGAACGCAAGTCAGTATGCGCTTTTTCATTGCACAGTCCTCCTCCATTCCATACATCAATCAAATGGCGGGCGAAGCGGATCGATCTGCTTCGCCCGCCGGCGTTTTGGCTCTGCTTATTCGCAGCAATCGTACACGCTTACAGAAGCGTAGCCTGCGCCAAATCCGAAGGTCTCCTCTTCTTTGACGACGTCCTGAGCGTCATCATCCGAATCGGGCGGATTCGGCTGCGTCTTATCCTCCTCCTTGCCGGGGTCAACCGGCACCTCCGGCTTCTCCGGGTCGGGGCTTTCGCCCGTCGCCGTCGCTTCGTTCACAACCTTGCCGCGCTGTACGTCCGCGTCCGTCACCTTGTGCTCAAAGGCAAACGTCTCGCTCGCGCCCGGCGCAAGGCTCTTGA
>JAXJLD010000006.1:0-28075 GCA_036297385.1 Christensenellales bacterium
AAGCACAGATGCACCTGCTCCTTGATAAAATCAAGGTTTTCGATGTTCACCTCTGCTGGCTTGCAGTACGTTTTCACCAGTAAATCCTCCTTTGATTTGTGTCGTCGGCGGCGTCCGCTCTCGCTACTAGCCCCCGCTGGTTTCAAACACAATTTTCCCGATATGGGCGGATTATACGGTGCAGTATATAATGTATGGTGTAATCGACAAATCAGCCACGCCAGCCGAGCCATTCCAAGGCCTAGTGCCCGGTGGAATGTAAGAATGAGCCGCCGCGAGCGAGGCATTGCCACCGTTACCAAGGGAGCAGCAACGCCACGAGGCCCGCACGCCGGAGGTTGCAAGCCCCACATAAAAGCCTGCCTTAACACCTGTTCCACTGCCTGCCGTAGTAGATACTTTAGCAGGCCACAGAACGCCTTTATCCTTGCTTACAGCGGTATCCTCGATATACCGCCAGCCGTCTTTTTCACTGGCGGCAAAAGTCAGCGTCAAGTCCTCCTGCTTCGTGTAGTCTGCCGTGATAGAGCCTGTCGTGACCTTGCTCTGGTCGTGGCAGGTATACAGGTCAAGGGTATAATTTCCGTCAGCATCTTTGCCCCACTGCATGAACTCATCCGCGAGGATCAGATACGAGCCATTTTGGAACTCCGTGCGCTGGATAAGGCCCGGTTCCTTGCCACTTGTCGGGCTGTATCGGCTGCCATCATAGCCCTGCACAGTATCGTTCCAGCCGCTCCAATAGGGCATCGTGGAGATGTAGGTGACGCCTGCTTCGGTGTCAAAGGCGGTGTCCGTCTCGATGTTGACCGCCTTGTAGGCTGTGCCGCCGATGGTGACATCCGTGATACTGGCAATGCGTTTGTTTTTCGCCAGCTTGTACATGCTGGCAACGCCGCGATCCGCGCTCGTGCCTGTACCCTTATCGCCGATAATGACGCTCGACCCGACAAACAGGTTGGCCGCCTGCGCTGCCGTCAGCAGGACACGCTTCACGCCGGATTCTCCGGCAGCCGCAGTATACTGATAATTGTACCCGGTGCAGCCCTCAATCGTACCGCTGTTGCCCTTGCGGGCGTATTTCAGCCGGATCATGGCAAGTTGCCATTTGAGCAGTCTGCCGGATGCGCCCGCATACTGTGCGCCGCGCTTGCGCCACAGACCCACATTGTCGCTGTGGCTGGAATAGTTGATGGGCGGGCGGCCACTGCCGCAGCCGATGAGGCCGTCGCTGTCAAATCCGGCAGCATACTTCGGGTTTGCAATGTAGCCGTAGACAGTGCCGTTTTTATCCGTGCCCTGCGGCCATGTTTCATACCCGGTACTGGGATGGCAGCGCATTTTGAAATAGCGGTAACCGCCCTCATCCCATTCTTTCGTGTAGGTGTTCTTCTGCAGCACCCAGCACAGGTGCTTGCTCCGGCGCACATCGTCATAGCTATCGATGAACTCGACAGCATAGATCGTGTGCGTGCCGTCCGCATTTTTCTCGGCGGCGACTTCCAGTGCCCAGAACTGCGGCAGTTTGGCGAAGTCGTCACGGTTGGCCGCAGCCTCGGTGCTGGGCGTGCAGACAAGTCCGACGCTGTCATCGGTTGCCTCGCCGATGGCGCTCTGACTGGTAGCAAACAGAGGTTCTTTCGTGCCATGCACGCGGTTGTCGTCCAGCACCGTGCCGAACCAGCGCTCGCACAGTTCATTGCGCGTCGTCACGCCCTCCTTCCAGCAGATGTTCCACCAGTCCACGAAGAGTGTGTTGACTTCCTCAACGCTTTTGGCCGCGCGAACAAGGCTGCCATAAAGGCGGTCAATGGCCGCCGTGTTTCCGCTGGCAATGATGCTGGCTTTCTGCACGGCCACGAGTTCCCGCAGCGTGCTGTCGCGGGGAAGATTAACAGTTTCTGCCATGATAAAAACTCCTTTAAACGGTGTTTAAATTAGTCGGCCACGACGGCATCCAAGCCGCCGTCAGTGTCGTTGATTACGAAAGTGACGCGCTGCACATCCTGCTTTTTGGCAAGTGCCGCGAAGATCACCTTATTCTGGACAGGGCTGGCGCTGGCATCGCTCAGCGTGTCGTCCACTGTCACGCGGCCAGCCAGTTCCTGCGCCGTATCGCGGGCGGCGGCAGCCTGCTCCGCAGAGGTCTTGGCCGCCGATTCGCTGTTGGCTGCGTTGCCCGCGCTCTTCTCGGCAGCATTCTGCGCGTTTTGCGCCGCAGTTTTGGCGGTGCCCGCATTTTTTGCCGCCGTTTCGGCTGTCTGGGCTTTGGTCGAGACGTCCTTCTGGATGTTTTGCATCTCCGTCAATTTCTCGGCTACGCCCTCCTCGATAACCTTAGTTGCCGCATCGCCTGCCGTTTTGGCGGCAGCTGCTGCATCGTCTGCCGATTTCTTGGCGGCCGTAGCGTTGTCGGCGGCAGACTTTGCAGCCTTGTTTGCATCGCTGGCCTGCGTCTCTGCATTTTTAGCGCTGGCCGCCGCGTCCTGCACCGCCTGCCTGACTTCGGCAGCGGTCTGCTGGATGTAGGCTCGGAGGTCAAACCCGCCGATATCCTCGGCGCTGGCCTCGATGCCGTCGTAGACCGTGCCCGTTCCGATGCGACTGTGCCACTCGTGCTGTACCTTGCCCTCGCCGTTGACCCGCTTGGCGCAGACCGCAAACTTGAGGCTGCCTTTGTATGTGAGGGCGCCCTTGCCGACCAGCCAGTCAAACTCGATACCATCGCTGTCAGCGATGATGCTGTCGATGGGGTACTCGTTCGGCTGCTTGGCCGAGTTTTCGGTGCAGACCTTCCATGCAAAGCCCACAGCGAGGTCGTTTCCGTCCACGATTCTGCCGTTGATGCGGAAATGCTTCCGGGCCACATTATGCTCACCGGCCACGCCGAAGGAGCGCTCGCTCTCGGGCACTGTAATTTCTCGTGTCTCGGCGTTGATTACGATTGGTTCTGCCATGGTTTCACCTCTTATCAATAATAGGCAAGAATAAAGCGAACGCTCGCATCGGACGCGCATTGCGCCCAATACTGGCTCCCGCTGTTTATGCCCGCGCCCTGCAAAATGTTGTCAGAGGCATACTGACTCCCGGCATATTGAACGCCAACCAGTGTACCGCCACTGAAATTGAAGAGGTTTTGCCCTCTATGGCAGCTTTGCCATACCTCTGTCACTTGGATGCCCTTCGCCGATACCATTCCGCCCCCTGCATGGTATCCTTCCGGGATAGTTACCACACCACCCGGCGTAATCGTTGCGCTCCATCCGCTGCGGTCCGGCATGCTACCGCCGAATCCCAGACCGTTTTGGCTGGATGCGCTCACGCCGCTCAACAGATGCTCGGCCTGTGCGTTGCCGAGGTTGGTTGCCGCCACGCCGAGACCTCCCTCGGTGTAGCCGTCCTGCTTGTACATCTTGAGCTTGCCGCTCTCGATGGTCAGCTTGTCGGCATCGGGCCAGCTGCCGTGGTTGCGCATCATGCCTATTTTAAGGGTCTTGTTTCCCGCGTAAAATGGCGCACCTGCCAGCACTTGCGCCTCGCTGGCGGTGGCCCGTGCCAGCTTGCCGTTGGATAATCCACCGCCGCCGTTAAAATTTAGCTGTGCGCCGTCAAATGTGAACAGCACCCAGCGCCCGGCCACAACGCAGTCACCGTCCACCGCATCTGCGCCGCAGTAGGCGGGCACTGCCGTACCGTTGACTTTCCATGTATCACCGCTGGCCCATGCGGCAGGAATTTTGCAGCGTCCAACAGCGCCCGATCCAGTCAGCTGATATACTTTCCCCTCTTTTTTACAGGTATACAGCTGCACTGTCACGTTGACAGCACCGAGTTCCGCAGGATCATATTCTGCAAAAGCTTTTGCTACGCGGTTTTCCAGATCGTTCATAGTGGCGGCATCAAAGGCGTCGCCCTCTTCCATGACAAGGCCTTCTGCGCGGGAGATTTCATACTCATTGTCGTTTTCCGTAGGAGTCAACCTGCGGCGGGCAGGATGCTCGCTCTGGCGGTCATTCCACACTTTCTTCTCAAACATTAAATCACTCCAATCTCTTGTCCGGCGCAAATTTCTCCGGCATACCGCTTTACACTATTGCGCTGCCACAGTTCGTGCAGACTCCACAGTATCTGCTCCATGTCATTGATGGCGCTGTACAGCGTGCTCGGCGCTGTGGGAATGTTCGGCGTACCGGGCAGCGTGTAGTATGCAGCCCGCACAGTGGCAAGATTATTCAAAATACGCTGCATCTGAGCGCGGGTCAGCAGCCCCAGCGACGTCCATGTGCGGGTGTCGATCTCTACGCCCAGAAGCTGCGCCATGTGGGCGGTGTTGCCCTCGATGCGATTTAGCAGTTCTGCCGTGATATAACACTTTTCCGCTCCTGCTGCCACATCGGCGGCAGTTCGGTCATAAACAGGCGTCTGCCACATTAGATGAAACTCCTTTCGCCTGCGTGGATTTCTTCGCCCGCATAGGCTGCGGCATTGTTGGACAGCTTACGGCCCACAATCTTCGCGTCGGCCAGAAAGCCGCCAGTCAAATCAAATTCCAACTTCGTAACAACACCGCGCACCATTTCACCGCCGAAACTCTCCACGATCAGACGGTCAGCCAGCTTCTCATCCCCGGCGACCATGCGGAAGGTCTGCTCATAGCGCTGGGCGTAGTAGTCCAGCACGCGAGCGGCCACTGCGGCAGCCCTGTCCGGGCTTACAAGGGTCGCGTCCGGCACGGACACTTCATTGCCCTGCGCGTTTGACGGCAGATTTGAGGCTTCTCGCCGCAGGACGGTAGCGCTGTCACTGTACTTGCGCCCGGTCACGCAGACTTCGGCAGCCTTGCTCACGGTCAGCGTGCAGTGGCTCACGCCTCGTTCGCTCAGCTCTGCGCCCCTGACGGCCAGACTGTCGGCCACTGCCGGAGCATCAAAGGTCACACGGTAAGTGCCCGGTTCAAGGGTGTCTTTGTACAGTTTCTCCGACGCCTCACCGGGGATATAACGGTGCGCCGTCACCGACACCGCAGTTACAAGCGCAAGGAGCGTGACTTTGCTGCCGTCCTGCAGGCGGCGATCTGTTCCAATCAGACCACTGGCACGCTGCGGAGCGGGCACGATTCGGATGATTTCGCCTCGGCTGCAGTCCACCACCGCGCCAATGGCAAAGGCAAGCTGCTGCAGCGCTTCGCGCCGTGTTCCGGCAGGGATGTAACCCTGTATCCGTTCTTCGCCCAGAACGCTGTCCAGTGTGTAAGGATAGCCGCTTAGGATTTCCGCTGCCAGCGACGCCACATGGGTGTCATACACTCCGCCGTCAAATGGAGAGCCATCAAGCAGGCCGATGGTGTCGATTGCCGTAAAATCGGCCAGTGTGTCATCCTCGTTCGACCAGTCGTCCAGATAGAACGTGCCCATGCAGTAGCTTGTCGTGCTCGTATCGTGGGCGCTTCGGCGCACATCCTCCCACACAGTCAGCTTCTGGCGGTGCTGCAGCACATCAAAATAGCCCTCCGGGTTTAAGATGGAGAAGCGGCCCTCTTGATTGAAGAGCGTTAGGTTCAGTGTGTTTATGCTGACCTCTGCGCTAAGCGGGTCACATTCCTCCAACACATGAGCCTTGATGATCTCCTCTCCGGAGAAGTGCAGATACACACCATAGTCAATCCCGGCCAGCTTCAAATACCGCCCCGGCTTGTTCGTCTCCAAAAACATCAGTTGGATGCGGCGATAGTTCTCCACCTTGTGGGCGCAGTAGTAGTCCACGGCGTCCGGAGTGAACATGGTTACGGCCAAAAGGCCATCGTTGGCATCGTACCACTGAATTTTGACCTTGCTCGCCCAGTCATCTGTCGGGGAGTAGAAATGCAGTGTCAGACCGCTGCTACTGTGATTCTTGTCGAAGCGGATATTCAGCACGGGCGGATTGGCAAAAGCACCGTTTCCGTTCGACTGTTCCGTGCTCCAAAAGCCCCAGAAATACTGCCGAGGCGTTTCGGGAAAAAACAGGAAGCTGCCGTCCATGAGCCATTGCCGCGTTTCCAGCGTGCCGTACTTGTTCTGATTCGGCACGGATTCCAACAGTAAATCCTTGCTTAAATTGCAAAAATCCTTTGCATCCTCCGTGACGGGGGCGCTGTCGCTCCGCGCAGTGACATCGTACAGGCCGAACTCCACGCGGGTGCTTGTGTTCATGGTCGTTCGCCTCCTTTATGTCCTTGCAGGCTTCTGGGCAATAAAATTCGCGGTCAGATTCTTCCAGTAGTTTTTTTCAGCCTTTTTCCGCAGCAATTCGTCGCCGACATTGGAAAAGTAAGCTGTAAAGGTATAGTCGCCGTCTTCATCTGGCACTGTAACCTCATGGAACTCCACAGGCTCTGTCAGCTTGTCCCACAGTCGGGCGTATTCCTTGCGATCCAGCCCCGGCCCAAATTGCAGCTTGTAGTTGAAGTATACACCAATCAACTCGCGCCTGAGGTGGCCGTTGGCGAGGCGCTCCGCGTATTTATCCAGAAAATCCGCGCTGCGCTTTACGCTTAGCACGTCGATTTTGAATTGTTCGCCGTCAATTACGATCATCAGTTTCCTCCCACCACAAGCCGCGCACCACGGCGGACTTTTTCTTTGTCGATGTAGGGCATCAGCAGGCGCACAAGCTGCTCCAGACCGCCGCTGGCGGCAAAGCGGATCGTAATGTCCTGCCCGCCCCACTCGGCCAACACCTCGGCCAGCGCCTGCTGGATCGTTTCAAGAGGTGCTTCCACGTTCGTGCCGTTCGTCTGGTCGCCCAGCACAGCAAGAAATTCGTGGTTTGCCGGAATGACTGCGCCCTGTGCCAGATAGGGAATTTGCGGTGCGGTGATCGGGTCGATGTTGAAGCCAATCTTAGCCGTGCCCAGTGCATCCTGTGCAAATTCGGGCACATCAAAGCTGAAGCCGTTCAGCAGACCGATGACAGCGTTCATGCCGCCAACAATCGCCGAAATCATGCCGTTTATAATGCGGATGATGCCGTTGACCGCGCCGCGCACCACAGAGGTAATGCCGTCCCAGATAGAGGATACCGTATCAGCCAGCGCCGACCATGCGGCAGTCCAGACAGCGTTCAGCGCCGCCCCTGCCATCGACAGCAGCAGGGAAAGACCCTTCCAGAAATTGCTCCATGCGGTGGTGACGTCCTCCCAAATCTGCATGGCCGCCAGCTTGATAATCAGCCAGCAGGCCGACCACGCTGCTTGCAGCGCCGCGCCTGCCATGCGTAAGGCGAGGTCAATTCCTTTCCAGAAATTGCTCCAGCCTGTGGTGATGCTCTCCCAGATTTGCAGGCCGAGCAGCTTTATCGTCAGCCACAGAGTATCCCAGATGTGCTGCAGATTCTCTCCGGCAGTGTTCAGCGCCTGTGCCAGATCGGCAAGTGTCTGTGAAAAGTTCTGTTTGATTTCGTCCCAGTGGGTCACAAGATAATTGATGATGACCGCCGCGATAGAGGCCAGCACCGCCAGCAGCAGAACAGGCCATGCACCGATGGCCGAGATGACCGTGACGATCAGCGAGCCGAGGCCGCTCAAAATAGCAGGAAGCACCGTGTCAAGAATAAACGCGCCAATCACAGGCAGCAGGCTCACGGCCAGCGCCGCCATAAGAAGCGGCCAGCAGTTGGAAATGAGTTCGGCAACCTGCGCCAGAATACCGACCCAGTCTACCGCCTGCAAGCACTCCATGATTTTGCTGCCGACAGCGTCCCAGTCAACTTGACCGAGAATCGTGTTGATGGCCTGCAGCACATCCAATGCCAGCGTGCTCAACGCAGAGAACAGCCCCGGCCAGTCAATCGCGGCAATCATCGTCACGATATTGTGTCCGAGGTCATTCCAGTTTGTGCCCTGCACCGCCGTGATCAGCGCGTTCAGCAGGCCGATGGCAAAGCCGCCCGCACCCAGTCCAGCTTCCAGCCACGGAATATTGGAGATGGCAGAATTGATGCATGTTGCAATGCCATTGCCTAAATCCGTCCAGCCGCTGTAATGCAGCACAAAGTTGTACAGCGTCAGAATGGCCGCACGCATCCCATCCGTCAGCACACGTCCCAGCGTGTCCCAGCGCAGTTCAGTTACGGCAGTTGTCAGTCCCTCTGCAATGCCCGCGCCCAGACTGTCCCAGTGGATGCGCTGCATCAGCGTGTCCGCAAAGAGCAGCGCTGTGTTCAGCCCTTGTGCAATGGTATGTCCGATGGCAGTCCACAGGCCCGGTACTTCGATAAAACCATTGATGCAGTCGGCAATGTTTGTTGCCCACTGCACAGCCTTATCCTGTATATCCGGCCATGGGATGGCGTTCAGACTGTCACGCAGCTTCTCGCCGATCAGCTGCCCGACCTTGTACCAGTCACCCTGCTCTATGGCATCCATAATGCTGTCAAGGAATGGATTCTCCGCAGAAAAGTCGAAGTCCGGGGTAATGCTGTCTGCTCCACCACCGCCCCCGCCGCTGCTATCGTCGGACTGCTTGTTCAGCACGTTCAGTTCGTCAAAGGCGGCCAGTTCACCATTAGCGTCCTTGACCTTCTTCGCTGCGCTGCCCGCCGCCGATCCGACGCCGTTCATAGCCTTGGCTGCTCCGGCGCTGGCGGAGATTGTGCGCCCGGTAAAGAACGCCACCAGCCGCGCAATGTAACTGAACACCATCGCCGCCGCATTTGCCAGCGCAGTCAGCGCGGGGGTAAGTATCTGAATGATGGGCGCGGCTGCCGTGGCCGCTGCGCCCTGCAAGTTGCCGAGCGCCGTCCGCAGGCTGGACGAAGACAGCAGCGCCGTCCCCATCCAGTTCGTCAGCGTCCGGAGCCCGGAGGAAAGCACATTGAACACCAACGCGCCGGACACCAGCCCTGCCAGCCGCTTGCGGAAGTGTTCCGTGCTCTGCGCAGCCTGTGCCAGCCGTTCCTGCACACTCTGGGCTTTGCTTTTCACAAAATCAAAAGCCTTGCCGCCGATAGAGCCTATCGCGGACAGTGACCTTTTCAGAATCTTACTCACTGATGCCGCGTTGAACAGCTTTGAGACGAAGGCGTCCATCGCATTCGCTGCACGCTGCACATTGGATACATCCACCTGCGCCGCTTGTGCAGCCTGCGTGGCGTTGGCAACAGCCTCGGCCTGCCGGGTCGCCTCATCCTTCTCCTGTGCAAGCTGGGCAGTCAGTTCGGCGTGCCGTTGCTGCAGTGCCTGCACGGCGGCATCCTGTGCGTGGTAGGCATCGGCGGCAGCCTGCACAGCGGTATCCTGCTGCTGCAACTTTGCGGCCAGCTTGTCGCTCAGCGTTTCGTCGCCCTTGGATGTGACGCCGAACTTCGATTTGCGTCCGGCATCCAGTCGAGCGTTTACTTCGTCGAGAGCGGCAGCCGTTTCGGCAGCTTTCTGGCGGGCGGCTTCCAAATCGTCCCGCAGCTTATTCCGTTTGGTCGTAGCCGAGCCGAGGCCCTTTTCCACCGCATTGATTTCTCGCGCGGTTTCTTTGGCCTTGGCCTGCAACTCTTTTAAGTCTGCCTCGGCCTTTCGGTTATTAAAGCGCGTATTGATAACGACTGATGCCATAGCTTCACCTCCCCAGAAGATCCAACAGCCTTTCCTTTTCGGCCTTATCCTCGGCACTTTCTGCCGCATGGATTTTAATAACGGCAGCGTTCTCGCGGGCAAATTCCTGCTCGGATTTGTCCAGCATTTTACCGCGTGCTCGCTTGTTTCGGATGTTCACCACCTGCGCAAACAGGCCATCGCCGATGCCATGAAATGCACCGAGAAATTCCCACCAGTGCAAATACCCGCATCGGCGGCAGCTATACCCCAGCACTTTGTCCACAGCGGGTGCGATCAGAGCAGCATCCTGCTCCCAGTCCACCAGCCGGGGGCGGAAGCCCTGCTTCTCGTCTTCTTTTCCCTCGTTGATAAAAGTAAAAGCCGCCCGAAGCGCAGCGTTTGCGTCGGGCAGCTCTTTCCAGCGGGGATATAGAATTTGCAGGCAGGCAACGTACTGCTCCTGCTGTGTCAGGTCGGGGTCAGTCAGCGCAGCCAGTGCATCCAGTACGGCGCGAAAATCCGAGCGGATCGCAAAGCTGCGCCCGGCCACCTCGACGGTGGTGGGTAATTCCCATGCACTCATGCCTGCTGACCGGGGGCAAGCCCCTTGCTGAAGTCGGCATAGACAGCGGTGTGCTTTTTAAGCCGCGCTTCGGCGGCAGCGATTCCGGCCTTGTGCGCCTCCTCCACCAGAGGGGCAACAGCTTCCAGCACCTTTTCAAAGACAAAAGCACCGTCATCGGCAAGAGCCAGCGCCGAAAGTCCGCCAAAGAAAACCGAGGACACATCACTGCCAAACACCTTGTTCAGTTCGGCCTTGATGGTCGTATCCATTGCGAGAATCTTTTCAGGTGTCATGTCCTGCTTGGCCTGCTCCGCCAGTTCTGCGATGGCATTGCGTGCCGAGACGAAGCGCCCGGAAATGCCGATGTCGGCAGGGTTGATTTTGATGACGCCCAGCAGTGTGCCGTCGACGTCTTTCACGTCATAGCTTTTGACGCCGCGATCAATAACCAGTTCCATGATGACTGCTCCTTTCACGCCTCGGCGGTGAACGCCTTGGTGGTGGGGTTGAATGTGCCTTTGGTTTTAACGCCAGTATAATGCACGTTGAACGGAATCTGATAACCAGTGGTGTCGCCGCCGTAGCTGCTGACCTCGATGTAGCACTCTTCCCGCACCGCAGGGAACGCGCCGCTGCTCTGGGCGTCCCACAGCTTGACTTCCACGATGTCGGTTTTCAGATCATCCAGAACCAGATCGTTGTCGATAATGCTCTGCAGCTTCTCAAACAGCGGATCGCCTTTCTCGGCGTAGTAAGGGCTGACCTCGCCCTGCTTCTGGTAGCTGTCGATGCTGACAGTCTCGTTGCCGAGAATGTTGGTTTTCTTTTCGACGTTGGCGGACAACTCCGGGGAGTATTCCTCCAAATCTTTGCCCAGCCGCACATAGCTGGCCGTGCCATCATCTGCGGCAAAAGTTGCATTCAGATAATGCGCCATATATTTGCGTTCGATTTTCATGCAAAATCCTCCGATTCATAGGTTTTTGTGTAGCGCAGGCTCAGCACGACCATATAAGTCGCCGTGCCTTCGGCCTCCGCTTCGTACAGCACACCGTTCTGGGCGCGGGCGATGACAGACTCTTCGGCGTCGCCAAAGTTTGGAGCAAGGCCGTGGGTACTCTGCTCCTGCACCCAATGCTGGAAGTCGTTGACCCAATCTGCGTTGATCTTCGCGCCCTCATCATCGCCTGCACTTTTGGCAAAAGTAAAGTACAGACCGAAGTTGCTCTGATTTGTGACGCAGACTGCGCCCGTGATATAGGTGCGGCGTTCAATTTCCTGCAGCCCCTGCGGGAAGACCGCGCCGCAGCTGGGCACTTGGTCGGTGTAGTCGACATGCCAATCCTTCAAGATGTCATGCCCCTCATAGGTGCGCAGCCATGTGATGACCTGCTCAAGTTCACTCATTCGCCAGACCTCTTTCCAATATAGCGTTCCAGATCGGCAGCCAGCGCATCACCCTCGGCAGCCACAAGCGCACGATCCCAATGCCCTCCGGCAAGGGGATTCTTTGTTTTTGTATAGTTCAGCGGCTTCCCGCTGCGGCTCACGCCGTTATACAGATAAACCGCCTGCGGCTCTTCGGTGACGATCTCCGGCACGCGGGGGTCGGTCTGGGCGACGGTCAGCTTGATGGTCGCGCCTGTACGGTAGGGCATATACTTTTGAATGCGCCGCAGCACATTCTTAGTGTGGAACATTTGCGCATCGCCCTGTTCATCCAGTCCCACTTCCTGCAAAATCTCTTCTGCGGCGGGAAAATCCAGCGTGACCCTCATTGCTTACCGCCTGCCTCCACATGGTACAGAACATTGCGGCAGCCCATGTCCCGCACCCAGTCTGCCGTAACAACACCGGGGCGGTTGGCCGGGACGAAGCTGCCCCACTGTTCGCGGGTGGTGATTTCTTCCCCAACGCCCTCCACAATGCGATCCCCGCATTCCAGCACATACACGCCGGGGATGCCGTTAAAAAGGGCGGGGGCAACCCGCCGCGCATTTTTGTTGGGAATCACCAGCAAAAATTCGTCACAGGATTTGCCCCCGCTTTTATCAACGGTCTGCACGGTTTTACGCTCAAAGTACGCGCCATGAATTACGCAGCGCGTCACCCGGAAGGGATTATAACACGCATGGTACACGGTAACGGTCTGGCGGCACAGGTCATAGATCGGCGAACGAAGCGCTCCCTCATACCGCATCAGCTGCACCCCCTGTACACATCAGCATACAAGCACAGAATGCGATAGTATTCTGCCGCCTGTGCCTTGGGTGTCGCATCAATGGCTGCTGCCGTGTTGGCGGTGTAGCTTTCGCTTACGCTGCCAATCGTAACGCTGGCCGGAGCAGCCACAGCGCCGCTCTGCACATCGGCAAACCTGCGCTGTGCGTCAGCAATGGCACATACAGCTGTGTCGCGGGCGCTGTCGGTGGGATATTCCACGCGGTACAGCCGCTCATATCTCTGGATCAGCGCGTCAGCGTCAGCATAAGCGGTCCGCCACTCGTCCGGCTGGATGGCCTTGCCGCCATATTTACAGACGTAAAACTCGTAACTCGTCATGGTTTTACTCCTTGGCCGCTGCCCTCTTCGTGCGCTTGGCGGGCTTTTCTTCTGCCGCCGTGTCCGTCACTTCGGGGAACGGCAGTTCCACCGCCGCCTCGGCGGGCGGAGCATTGTCCGGCACAGGCTGCGCGTTGACCGCGGGGGTCGGCTCGGCGGCGGGCGGGATGTATCCGATAATAGCCATAGTAAATCCTCCTTACGCCTTGTCGTGGCTGAAGTACATGCCAGACAGCATATTCTTGTATGCCTTGGCGATGCCCACCATGCGATAGCCGAAGACGTAGGCATCCGCGTCCGGGTTGTTTTCCGGGGCGATGATCTTCGGCGCGGCGTGCTTCGTATACTGGATGAGCGCATCCTTCTGGACGATGGCGAAGTTGATGTTGGCCGCGCCGGCTGCCTTCGTGTAACCGCCGGCTTCCTCCCCGGTCTTGCCGGAAAGCTGCTTGATGGCCGTGTAGAAGCGGCGCTGGGGGACCTTGATGACCTGCTCGAAGCCTTCCAGAACCTTCTTGCTCTTCGTGGTGTCCATATCGTTGATGCCCTGCAGCAGCGTCGGCGTGATGAACAGGTAGCGCCCGGTGGCGGTGACTTCCTCATCGTCCATGGCCGTCACGGCAGCACTCAGCGCCGCAACGGTGGCCGCGCCATCGGCAAGCGTCTCTTCCTTCTTCGTGACGCCGCTGATGCCACAGTAGGACGCAAAGCGGAAAGCGTCCAGTTCGGGCACAACCTTGTCACGGATGAACTGAGCGGACAGACGGCCAAAGGCAAGGCCAGCGGTTTCCAGATCGTCCATGACGTCCACGTCAAAGCGGCGGCCACGGTCAAAGTTGCACTTGACCGTCTCATTCGTCATGGTGACGCCGCCCTGCACATAACCGCCGTTGCGGCTGTAGTCGGCCAGACCGTCCATGCTCATCATGGGGATGATGAGTTCGTTGGCGTTCGCGCCCTGCTTGGCGAGTTCGGGCGCACCGTCCAGCACGCTCGTAAGCGAGGCCAGTCGGTAGCACTCATCCAGCTTGGGGACAAAAGATTTTGCGAGTTCGATAGTGTTGCTCATAGGTTTTGCTCCTTATCTTATTCCATCGGCAGGCCCATTGCTTTGCGCAGGGCACTGTCAGAATTGTCGGTGGTCATGGCGGTGCGGCCCGTGCCTGCAGCATAGGGCGGCGGAGTTTCCTCGGTGTCGAACATATAGCCGCTGTCCTTCTGCAGCGCGGCCAGCGCGGCGGGAATGTCCTTGTCGGGGTCTTCGCTGCCGCGCAGGGCGTCCAGATCGAGCAGGGCACGGATGGCCTTGCCGCTGCGCCCATGCGCGGCAGCAATAGCGGAATCCAGCTTTGCATCAAACTGTACCGCCGCAACGTGGGCGTCCGCATCCTTTTCGGCCTGCTCCGCCTTGGCCTGCCATTCCTCGGCGCTCTTGCGCAGGCCGTCGATGTCGGTGTCCTTGTACTCGGCCAGCGCCTTGTTGGCGTCGGCCAAAGCCTCTGCCGCTGTACGCTGGGCGTCCTTGGCCGCGTCGTAGTCGGCCTTGGTGACAAAGCCCTTGTTGATCTCGGCGGCGATCTTGTTGTCGATTTCCTCATTGTACCCATCACCGAGGATGGGTTTCAGCCAGTCAAGCATAGGTGATCTCCTTCGTCTGTGTTGTCTGTGTCGCTATCGTCCTGCGCTTCATCGGCGCGGGAGCAGCTTCCTTCGGGTGGGATTTCGGGCTCAGAGTGATACTCCTGCAGCCGATCTCTCGGCAGGTGCGGGTGCGGATCGGGTCGCAGATGCGGTGCGCGGTATTTGCCAACCTTGTGCGGCTGCGGATGCGAGACGATCCGCTTGTTTCTCCGAACGCGGGGTGCAAGGCCGAGAAATTCCCGAAGCTGCCGCATAAAGGAATCAAACGCACGCTGCAGGTCGGCATAACAGGTTGTGTCATAGGTAATACAGAACATAAAGCACCTCTTGCATAATTTTGGGCACGAAAAAAAGCACCGCTTAAAAAGCGGTGCAAATGACGTTTATACAGTGTTTAAAGGGGCTTTGCTTTTTTGAACAGTTCCTTGAGGAAAGCATCGTGCTCCGCTTCCAGTTCGGCCAGCGGGCGCGGTGGGGGCTTGCTGGGGTCAAAGGCGATGCGCTCATCTTCCGCCGTCCAGTTGCCTGTTGCTTTAAGCAGATAGATGGAATCCGTAGTGGCGCTGCGGTCTGGGTCAGGTGTCCAGTCGAAAAAATCCGGCTCAGGATCATCCTCAGTATAAGGCCAGCCTCGCGTAAGGTCTGCTCGCCACTTTGCGATTTCTTCTGGAGTCGGAGGGTTATCTTGAAAATACGAGCCCATACTTAGCACCATCCCTTCGCAGTTCTTCAGCAAATGCAATACGCTGCGCAAGCGCGTCTTCGATTTTGCCGAATTCACCTTTATAGAGAGGATATTTCTTTTTTAAGGTCTTAAACCAGCCCTCGGCATTCTTTTGGGAATAGCCGAACACCTTCTCGCAGGTGAACAGCGCTCCGGCATTACCGACAGCGCCGATGCCCTGCATCTGAGGGCGCTTGATAAGCTGCTGTATATCCTCTGGGCTAAGTATACCATTGCTGGGGTGATTATGTAAAGAGTAATAGGGCACTTGCATCTCCGGGGGCTTGACCTTCATACTGTTCTGCCCGCCCACATAGTAGCCTGTGCATTTACCGTCTTTGGTAAAATTCACGACGGCCTCCGTGCCGACTTCCAGCCCCTGCACCTTTTTCAGCACGCCTCTGGCGTATTCCTGCGCCAGACCGTTGACCTTGTTGGAAACGCCTTGAAAGAACGGCTTCGGCACAGCCCGGATGCGTTCATCCGTGACGCTGTACAGTTTGTGCCCTGCGATTTCTACGTCCCGAAGTTGCTCCGGCGCAGCCTTTTTGTAGGCCCACACAGCCCGGTTGGACTGGCTGCGGCCAAACCCGGCCACCTGCAGGCGTTCGCTGCGGGTGGGCAGACCCACGGCCTTGCAGAATCTCGCATACTCGGCCTGCACGACCCGCAGCTTGATTTGATGCTTCTGCAGATCGGGGTTTTCGGTTTCTTCGTCGACCAGAATCTGGCGCTTGATGAGCCGGATGCCGTTTTCGATGCTGCTCTGCTCCTGCCCGGCCTCGTACAAGGTGTACCGGTAGCCATTGTACACAACGCCGCGCTCGTTGTCATCCTTGAATTTTTGAAGCTGGGCTTCGGTGTACTGCGGCGCGTTCACGCCTAAAATGATGGGATTTGCCGTGTGCCCGCAGTTCAGGTGCCCGATGCGGCGCTGCAGGCTGTTGTTCAGTTTTTCAAATTCAGCGTCGCCGTACTGCCGTCCCTGTATCGGCTCATGGTCGGGGGCGCAGGCGGCGTGGGCACTGATTTCCCAGCCGTCGCACCCCAGCGCGTCATGGTCGGCGTGCTGGATTTCATCATCCAACTGGCCGAGTTGATCCATGATATACCGCCTGCAGGCGTACTCAATGCCAACGCTACGCCCGCTCTTTTGTTCAATGGTGCGCAGGCCGCGCTTTGCCAGCGGCGTCACGGCGCGGCGGATGGCCGTGTTCAAGTCCAGTGTACCTGTGGCAACCTGCCGGAACGCAAAATCCATTGCGCGGGCGTAGGCCGTCTGCAACGGCTGCACCTTGCCCTCCGGCGTATCGGCCCACAGGTCACGCAGCAGTTCGCGGGTCTTGCTCTGGGTCATGCGGGTGTAGGCTTCAGTCATCCGCTTTAGGCTGCCGTTTTCATCAAGGCTCAGGCTTTTGTCGGCCACATATTCAAACAGGCTGGCGATGACTTCCTCGCTGATGCCGATCTGCTTCGATACGGCCTGCTCAATGGCCTTTTTGCCCTCGCCCAGTGCCTGTGCTCGATAAATCTGGTATTCGGCAGTGTCGGTGATAGCCCCGGCCTTCTGCACGCGCCTGCTGATGTCCTTGATAAGTTCATCAATGCAGGGCTGCGTCATGGCAAGGGTGGCGTCACTCAAGCCCGCACGCTGCTCAGCGGTCATGCGGTATCACCTCAACCTTCAAGGTCTTTCAACTCCGGCATATAGTTTTTGCGGATTTCGGCAAGGTCAGCTTCCGTCTCGGCAGGCAGGTCAAATTTCCACGCCAGCGCCAGTTCCGGCTTCAGCAGGCCCATCTGCACAAGTTCCTTGCGCTCCGTCCACTCTTGGTCGGCATCGTACAGCACACCGTTGCCCCATGTTACGGCAAGTTCGTCGGCATCCCATGCCGACGCATCGCACAGGCGGTATGCCTGCCCGATCTGGTCGCCGAGCCGGAGCGCCGCTTGTAGGGCGTCATAGTACAGATGCTGAAAATCCATAATGGACAGGCTATAATCGCCCGCGCTGGAATTGATCTCCGTCGCCGTTTTGCTCACAGCCTCGGCGTCGGAGAGGATGCCGCGCTTGATGCCCAACAGATTTTCGATAGCCTTTAAGTAGGTCTGCCGCCGCGCCTCGTAGCTTTCATTGCGCAGCGCAGGCGCAAAGGGCGTGATACCGACGCTCTGCTCGTTGCCATCCAGACCGACGAACACATCATCGGTCAGTGATTTTTTGCCGTTGTGGGTGCGCAGAATATCGGCGCTTGCCACAACGCGCATCCGCCCCAACTCAAATTCACGGCTGAATTGCAGTTCATTTTCGTTGATGCGGTGGATAAGCCCCATTGCAGGCTCGTAGATGGAAACGCCGTCCGCGCTGCCGTCTACACAGTTTGTGATGGGCATCCGCAGGAACACCATGCCGACGCCATCAATGGGCACGGCAAAGGTGTACTCATCTTCCAGCCGCTCATATTGCGGCAGGCTTGCCAGCGGCACGCGCCGCCCCAGTGTGCTTTTGTTGTCGGAGCAGTACAGGCGGTACTGGATCGTGAGCCGCCCGGCAAAGGATGTGCGCTGCTCGACCAGCGTGTAAAAATGATGGTCGGCAGATACAGACTTCTCGCACAGCGCCACATCCGAGGGGATGCCGCTTGCATCGCGGCCTAAAATAATGACGGAATCGCGTCCCACGATCTGCCATGTCAGCCGTCCATCCGGCATCGGTACAGGCTTTGCCCACGCCTCGCCGCCAATCATGGCCTGTGTCATAAAACTGGTCTTGCAGGCATCAAAGGTGCTGCGCACGCCGTCAAGGTATTTTGCCTTGGCACTGTCGGTATGCTGCAGGCTGCTGTCATACTCGCCGAAGGTTGCCTTGCACAGCTTGTTCACAATGGCATACGGCAGGCGCTGGCAGGGGTCTTCGGTTTTGGTCGGGGCACGGCCATACCATGCAGCATACCACTCTGCGATGGCGTGCTTCATGGCACTGCTGGTGGCATCCGTCATGCCCAGCGCCTCTTCAATGTTTTCGACTGCGTTGTTTGTCAGTGCGCGGATCAGAGCGCCCATCATGCTTTCCCCCTAGAGTGATTTTCCGAAAGCAGCGCGGCCACAGGCAATAGTCTGTCGCCGCCCGCCACGGGCAGCCCCGGCATTTATCCGGCTTTTTCTTTGGTTTCTTTTTCATGGCTTTCCACCACGACAGTCGGTGTCATGTGCCGCAGTGCATATTCCAGCCCGGAAATATAGCACTGCTGCCGCTCCACAGTCTGCCGCAGTTCCTCCTGCTTTTTGTTGGCGGCTGCCAGTTCGTCCAGCAGCGATTCATAGGCCCAGCGCGGCAAAAAGCGGTCAATGAGCCATTTGCGGAATTTCTTCATCATGCACCTCTGCGCATCCAGATACGGTTGACTGCATAGCGGACGGCGTCAATGTGGTGGTTGTCAGCATCCACATATCCCGGCAGCACTGTTCCGTCACGGCCAACTTCGTACTCGTATTCACTGAACTCCTTCGCCGTGTCGGGGCAGCGGTGCGGGTCGATGACGATGGCCGTCAGCCCTTGCAGCCACTTCATGCTCTGGTTCACGCTTCCCGGCCCTTTGACGGCCTCGCGGCAAAGGATGCCAAAAGCGCGGTAGTCAGCGCAGGACTTCATCTCTGCGGAATCGGCGGTCACGCTCTCCCACGATTCAATACGCTGCTGCACCAGCTTTGCGGTTTCCTCGTTGGAGGTGCGCAGCCGGGTCAGTTCGTCGAAGATATACAGCGTTTTGCGTGCCGCATCATAGTGGCAACGGTTGAACGCCCAAGGGTCGGGATACCAGCCCCAGTCAACACCGTTTTCAATGGTGTCGAAGTTTCGGATAGTCTTCTGCGCGATAGGCTCAAGCCGCAGATTTTCAAATACCTGCGTACCGCTGCCGACGACCTCGCCCAGATATTCATGGCGGTATTTCGTCGGCTGCGTTTCCTTGATGTACTCCGCCTGCGCCAGAAACTTCGGGCCGAGCCATGCGGCAGGGGCTTGCAGGTAGGTCGAATGATGGATGCGCTTGCCCTTGCGTTCCTCGCGGGCGTAGCGGTTCGCCCAGTTGCGGCTGGCAGCCGGAGGGTTGAAGCTGATAAAGGTAAGGCCAAACTCACCGCCGCGCAGCGCAGACTGCTGCACATTGCGCACGGCATCTTCGCCGCCCTTGATTTGGTCGGCTTCCTCAAACCACAGGATACCGATATACCCGAACGGCAGCTTGATGGATTTGATCTTCTGCGGATCATCCAGCCCACGGAACAAAATGCGCTGTCCGGTGGGGAGATAGGTGCATTGCAGGGGGCTTTGTGTGCATTTGAATTTCGTGGTAAGCCCCAGCTTGTCGATAGCCCACAGGATTTGCGCATACACGCTGTCGCGCATCGTGTCGCCGACCTGTCGGGTCACAAGAGCGTGGCAGTCCGGGTGCTTCACCAGCTGCAGCACCACTTCCGTGCCAACGTAGGAACTTTTCAAGCTGGCACGCCCGCCCGATTCAACTGCTTCGTCGATAACGCCCATGTCGATCAGCTTATGCGTCTCATAGAAAGCCGGGCCGATGATGTCCGACAGGCGCACGCGCTTTTTATTCGACGTCATCCACGATCACCACCTCATCGCTGCCGCCGCTCGACTGCATCTCGCGGTACATTTTGATTGCTTCAATATCGCCGCTGCGGGCTTTCTCGACCAACGCAGCATGGATGGCTGCATATTCCCCGGCGGCGTATTTTTCGACCATTGCATCCAGCATAAGGCCGAAGTCCTTTTTGCCCAGCCGTTTATACTGCGTTTGAAGAGTCTTTAAATCCTCCGCAGGATTATACTCTTCCTGCTCGGCGGCCTGCCGGATTCCGGCGATCAACTCCCGGACACTGCCGTTTTTTGTTCGCATCGGCTGCTCCTTTCCCAATAAAAACAGGGTGTCGATTTCTCGACACCCAAAACAGCCCCAGAAACGGCGCTGTGCGCGGTTCTCTTATTCCGCGGGCAGTTTTGCCGCCCGCCGCGTTTGAACGTTTTTGAACGGCGCTCTCGCGCATTTAAACGGTGATATGGCGCGGGGCTGGATTGCAGGGCATATTTTAGAGGCAGGCTTCGCCATTTCCGCCTTGCTGCAAGCCGGAATCCTCTAAAATATGTCCGCTGCGTTCATGCTGCGGGGCGCACCAGCCGCAGCATTATTTGCAGTTTCCTGTCTGCCGTTCAAACGGTAACTGAGGGTTATGGTTTTATCCTCGCCGCCGACAGGCACACGCACCGTGGCGCGGCGGTCATGGCGGTTCACTTTTTCGAGCATATCCTTCAAGTGAGCCAGCGGCCCGCTGGTAAAGTCCAGTGTGCCGTCGGCCTGCATCTCGGCCTCGCTGGGCGGCAGCGGGCCGTCCCCGGCCAGCCAGAGGATGTTGGCTTCCTCATGGGCGCTCAACGCCTCCGGCGTGCCCTTGGTCGCCCCCAGCCAATGCAGTACACCGTCTTCATGGCGCACCGCATAATAGACGCGGTACACATCCGGCGTGCTGACGAAGATGTAGCTGGGGAACAGCGTGTAAAGCTGTTCCTGCCATTTGCCGCCGCGCCGGATCATCCGCCGCTCCTGCGGGCATCTGGCGTCCACGCCCTTGCCGCGCAGCTTCTGCGTGATTTCGGCTTCCATCCCGGTCATAACCTGCAGGGCGTACATACTCATGTGCCGCCCTCCTGCGCCTTGCGATCCAGATAGGCCGACACCTGTTTGTACAGATCGGGCCGTTCCTTCGCCATAGCGCTCCACAGGGCGCTTTTCAGATCGCCCGTGCCTGCCTCGATGTCAGACTTGTTTTGCAGTTCCACGCGCTTCTTGTAGGCGACGGCGCGGGTCAGACCGCTGATCTGATTCATAAGTTTATCGACGCTGACCGCGCTCCAATCCTCATCCTTTTTAGAGGTCAGCGCGGTCATAAGGTTTTGGCTGGCAACACGCACAAGCGCCTCGGTGGTGTCCAAATCGGGATACCGCTCCAATTCGTCCAGCATATTGCGGAAGTTGGCCTGTGCGATCTGCAAGGTTTGCAGATTCTCCACATACCCCTGCGCATAGCGGCAGACGCTGGAAACGGAAAGACTGTACCCCTGCTGCTCCAGATAGGTCACGATGTCGGAGTAGGTGGCACTGCCATCCATTATCATCTCTTCCACGGTGGCTTTCATCTCCGGGGGCAGGGTGTCGATCTTGCTGTGCTTGCGGTTGCCGCCCTTTTTGCCATTTAACGGCCAACTGCTCATATCACACCTCGATCATTTCGTCCTTGGTTTTGTGACACAGAACGCTGATTCCCTCGGCGGTGAGTTTGGCTTCCAGCAAATCCCAGCCGATGTCTGCAAAGTCGGGAACAAGGATTTTGTCCGCAATCGTGCGCAGCTGGATGTACTTTGCCATCGCCAGATAATTGATGCAGTCGAGGAAGTCATCTTGGCTGACGCCCCAAATCTGCGCCGCCTGCTGTACATCGGTCAAGCGGTTGTAGCTGTGCCGGATGATGTTGATGGCCTGCATGACCTTGCCGTTATTGTGCGGGAAGGCGTTGGCACGCAGCTGCTTCATCAGCATTTCTTTTTCATTCATCGGAGAGCCGTCCTTTCATCAAGAGATTCAATATCTGGTCGAGTTTCTTTTCAGTTTTCGCCTGTTCCCGGAAGTAGTCTTCCTTTGTCAGAAAGTTTCGCTGGATGGCCTTGATGTCGTTGTGGCATTCAGTCCAGTCCTGCTGGTGCTGGCTTCTGGTCGTGTAGGTGTGCTGAATTTCCGAAATTTGCTGTTTGCACTCGCCGACCTCTTTTTCAAGTTCGGCCTTAGTTGCCGCACTGTCAAGTTTCCGCTCGATTTTGTCAAGACTGCGTTTTACCATCCAGCCCAACGCCCCAATCAAGAACGTAAGCAGGATTCCGATCAGCCACCACGTTCCCGCATCAAACTCCATAATCCGTACCCCTAAACTAAAAAATCGTGAGTGTCACTGGTTTCTATAACCAATGATACTCACGATTCGCAAAATGGGCCAGATTAAGCATTTTAATATTTTACTTTACGTTCTGGCGGGAAAAAACTCATTTGCCCATCAAGGGGTCTTGCCCGGATTTCCCGGTGCTTTTCGTCCACGATGGCCCGCACCGTCACCGTTGTCAAGTTGTACTTCTTGGCAAGGGCTTTCAGATTGTCGCCGTTGTATTCTTCCACGATGCGCTGATTGCGGGCGATCCGCTCAAAACTGTCGCGCTTCGGTATGTAGATTGTCTCGGCAGCGTACACGTCGATCAGCTTCAAATAGTTCTCAAATCCGATGAGGTCGGCCACCTCCCGCTGGGCGGGGGAAAGATCGTCGGGGTGGATTTCCCACTCATCCATCGGCATCACCCCGGCTCTTCTGCGCAGTCTTGACGTAGCCCTTCAAAACCTCGACCAGCTTGTTGCCGTCCTTGTAGCTGATCCACGCGAAGGGGTCTTTCGGGAAGGCATCCATGCCCAGTTCCTTCTTGATGATGGCGCACAGCCTGTCACCGAGCGGGGCCTTGCTGGGGCTGGCATCCTGCAGCCGATACATGAGCGCCCAGACCTTGCGCCGCTGCCCCTCGCTGGTGTGGCCCGGTGCGGTCTTGCGGAGCGGCTTTCCGCTTTTGCGGGGCGGGGGCGTTCCTTGCCGCCCCTCCAACTCGCCAATGACCTTGCAGGCTTCGCCATAGGTCAAGGCTTTAATGCTCTTTTTCCCGGTCATGCCCTCGACCAACTCATGCAGCAAGTCGTCTTCCTCGTTCCGCTTCACCATGCCCAGAGCGCCGCCGATAGCGTAAATTTTTCGGATTTGATAAGCGTTGCATCCGCTCCCGGCCATAAGTAGCCTCCCTTCCCGGCGTCAGCCGCCGTTCTTAAAATGTTTAACGATGCACTTCACGCCTGCGCACAGCAGCGATGCCGCCACCGTTACGATGATGGCGCTCCCGGTAGCACCCAGAACCACAGCACAGAGCCAGATGCCCGTGTTCAGTCCGCCTGCGATAGAAGTCATCATGCGTCGGCCTCCTTGCTGCTCACATCATAGTAAAACTCATCCACCGTGCGGATGTAAGCGCCTACCTGCTGCAAAATGTCACCGGGCTGGCGCTTCAGAGCCTCACGGTCAAGCGTTTCAGTGGTTTTGATAAGTTCGGCGTGCCCCAGCACCTTCAGCGTGGCGATGGCCTCGGCCACGCGGCTGCTGGCAAGCATCAGCTTGCTGCTGACACGGTAGCCGACAGTGCCGAAGTTCAGAGCGCGGCTCTTGCCGTCCAGTTCGGCCCGATGCAGATCAACGTATGCCTTGACCTCGCTTTCCAGCGCCTTGACCCGGTTCTGCAGCGGCAAAGCCCCCTGTGCGTAGTCGGCCTTGATGCTGTCGATCTGGCGGTCACGCTGGACAGCCATTTCCGCCAGCGTGTGCTGGCACTCCCGGATGTCCCGCAGGGCGTTGTCCACTGCGCCCCAGTCGGCCAGTGCCGGAACGCTGGTTACTTTCTTTCTTGCCATAGATATGTACTCCTTTGCTTTATTGCGGCGTGACAAGGCGGATGTCGGCATTATTGGCTTCAAAATGCTTGACAAGCGCCTGCCAGTTCGTCCAGTGTGTCTGATAGGCCGTGAAGGTTTTCTCGCGGAACTTTTTAAGCAGTCCCCGGTCTTTCTTCGGCATCTTGTTATAGGCGGCAATCTGCTTGCGGGACATCAAGGAAGTTTCCTTTTGAGGGATAAACCTCCGACGCTCCTCGCAATCTTGCACAAACCATGAACCGCGTATTTCGCCATTGACATACACCGCTATTCCATTGCGGAACATGCTGATGCACTCATTGACAAGGGTGACGCTGTACCCATCGCACAGTAAATCGACTTGTCCGAGTGGAGCACGCAGTCTACTCTTTGCCTTTTCCCAATCTTCTTTTTTCACAAAAACGCTCCTTCCTCTCTCTGCATTTGCCGGGGCTTGAGACCCGCGCCCATCCGGGCGGCTGCATTAAGGCGCGGGCGTCTGCCCGCAGGGGTGTTGTTAAACTAAGCACCTTTTTTCTTGCTTTTCGGGGGCCGCACGCGCGGCGGGCGGGTGTAGGCCATACTTTCAAGGGCTTCTTCATAGCCCCGGTCATAGCCCTCCCAGTAAAGGGGCGGCAGTTCGTCGGGGTCGTCAAATTCCTCGGCGGGCTGGTTCAGCACCGCTTCCTCGCGGCGGGCATCGTCCATAAGGCTGCGCGATGTGATGTAAAGGCACAGCCCCCACGCGCCCAGCAGCAGGATCATGTAGCCGAGGCTGGCGTTCACGGCCAACGCTCCGACGAAGATGCCCACCAGCGAGCCGCACATGATGCCGCCCACGGTAAAATATCCGCACTTCAAATTCATCTAAAAAACTCCTTTCCTCAAACTGCCCCCAGCATACCAATGCCCATGTGGGCGGCCATGCGGTACAGATTTTCATAGCTGACATCGTTGGCGCTGGCCGCGTTGGTGTACAGGTTCATTGCGCCGCGAATGCCCCACGGACTGCGGCAGACGCTCAGCAGGAAGTCCATTTCCTTGCGGGCGTCCTGCTCGGCCAGCACCGGAAACAGCTTCCGCACGTCATCTTCCTTGACCTTGCGGGTGGTGTACTCGCGCTGCATACGGATGCGGCTAAACAGCTGCGCAAACTGCGCTTGCTGGCGGCCCTGCAGACGGCTGTACACCTCGCTATTGCCGATGAGCACCACGCCGACACCGTGCTCCACGGTCATGGGGTTGTCGTCCGTCAGGGAGCGGATTTCTTCCAGCGCCGCATATTTGAGGTGCTGGGCTTCGTCGATGACGATGACCCAGTTTGTGCCGTCAAGGCGGGAACGCAGTGCCATCATCTGATCCATCTTATTGCGGCACTCCGGCACGCGCAGGGCGCGGGCCAGCAGCTTGATGGAGCCGTTCAGTGTGCCCGTGCTGGGCGTGATGCTGATGCCCACCGCGTTCGTGGGATGGTCGTGCAGGAACTTCTGTGCGCCCTTGCTCTTGCCGACGCCCGCATCACCGTGCAGCACGACCATGCAATGCTCCAGCTGGGCAAAGCGGATGCTCTGGCAGACATCCTCGCTGATGCTGGTCGGCACATACGCCGCGCGGGGCAGCAGGCTGGCGGTCTTCTCGGCGGCGGCCTCTGCCTCTTCATCCAGCTTGAAGAACTCGCTCAGTTGCCGCTCAACGGCTTCTACCGAGCCTTTATACTTCTGATTGAGGTAGCTGCTCAGTGCCGCGCTGGAAAGATTCACTTTAGCGGCAAACTGATTTTGACTGATGCTGTGTGTCTCCATGTAACGCTGCGTGCGCTGGATCAGCGCGGGGTTATAGGTCTTTTCCATCTTCAATTCCTCCTCGTTGTCTGATGATGTTCTCATTCATCCTGCCGATGTCAATGTCACCGACAGCTTTAAGCAGGGGTTCTTCGCGGGCAGATTGCTGCAGCTGTATCAGCTTCGGGCTGGGGAAGGTGTCCAGTGCATCCAGATTGCGCTGGGCCAGTGCCGTTGCAAGGGTAAGGGCGCGGTCTGGATCATCCGGCAGCCGGAGGGCTGCGCCATATTCCCGCACGGCTTTTTCGGCGCGGCGCTTGGCAGCCATAAGGTCGGCGATCTGTTCTTGATTTTCCAGATACCCGGCTGTCAGCTTGTTCTGCGGTGCTACACACAAGAAGCGGTCTTCCATATCGTAGACGCGCACGCTGGACAGATCTTCCGGGTCGTACCGCACATAAACTTTCTCCTTCATGCGCATATTTACCAGTTCCGGGGTGTAAAAATCCAACTCCAAGCCGTGCAGCTTCAAGGTCACGCCGCGCCGTCCGATGCGGACGGGCTTGCTGGTGCGCAGCAGCATCAGCTGCAGATCGTCGTCACTGGCGGGGCGGCGGGCCACACCGTTGCGCAGGCTCTCGTGCCAGACCTGTATGCGGCTCTTGCCTTTATCCTCGGCCACACTGCCGCCGTAGTCGTCGCAGTTCATGTAGCCTTCTATCAAGGTATCAACAGCGGCAATGACTTCGGCATCGGTGGGAATATGCTCCCCGCGCTTCAAAACGGCCTTTAGGCGGTTCGGCTTCTCGACCACGTTGCCGCCTGTGTAGGTGGGGAACAGTCGGGAAATATAGTTTTTAACATCCTCAAACCGACGTTCGACCAGCTTGGCGCGGGCATTGCGCACAATAGCGTTTGTCATTTCAATGCCCAGCCGCTCAAAAACACCGGGCGGCGCAAACGGCTCGCTGCCGTCGGCCAGCCGCTTTTTGGCGCGGTGACCGCGTCCGCCGATGTCGTAGGTCAAGAACTCTCGGCCATTGTCAACATAGGCGCGGCTCGGAATGCCAGACTTCAAGATACCCTTGCGCAGCGCGTTCAGCGTCGCTTGGCTGCCGGGGCTGTCCGTGACATACCAGCCTGTAAAGATACCGCTGCGGGCGTCCAGCCACGCGCTCAAGTACAGGCGGTGCAGCGTACCATCCGGCCCCATGCTCTCCACATCAAGGGTGTGGGTATCGCCTACCCAGAAGTCGTTGGCGTTGATACTCTCATATTCGCGGCGTATGTAGGGGCTGCACAGGTCATAGTATTTTTTCTCGCCCATGCGGCACAAAACCATGACCGGGTAAGGCACAGCCTTTGCTTTGCGGTAGAAGGTGTGATACCCCGGCAGGGGCATCGCTTCGGGCATATTCTGCTGTGCCCACTCTTCTGTCAGCGCAATGCAGCGGGGCACGGGAAGCTGACTTTCATCAAGAAAAAGTGACAGAAAAACTCTCTCAATAGCCTCCGGCATCTTGCTCATGCCCTTGCGGGCCTTGCCGCGCATATCCACCAGTGCGCCATAGTCGCCCTCGCGGATGGCCGCCCACTTCCTGTAAAGCGTCTCCACGCTGATTTGACGGTCTGGCTCTTCCATCCGGCACAGCAGCACAAATTTTTCGTCGCACTCGGCCTTCTTTGTCCCGGCCTTGTTGCGGTAGGTCTGCCAGCGGTCAACGGTTGTTATCCAGTACCCAATTTCACCGCGTTCCTCGGCAGTGTAGGCTTCCAGCGGTTTGCAGGCGGCGGGCTTGTCAGCCTTTTTCGCCTTGGCCGGGGCCGCCGCAGGCAGCGCGGCTGGCGCGTGCTCCGCAAAGTATTTCTGTTGCGCCGCATCGGGCAGACTGGAAAGTGGGAACAGGTACTCCGGCCTGTTCTGGGCGTTCATGTGGATTTGATAGGAAAGCGCACCAGATTGCGCCATTCTGCGGACATGTCGCATAGACACGCCCATCAAGCCACTGGCTTCCGATGCTTTCAATAACGCTTCCAAAAAATCACCTCTTTCTGACCTGCCATCATCAGACTGTGTAGGTCATCTCACAGTGACGCCCGCGCAGGGCGTTTCGGCTTATTGATAAAATTGATTTACACTGTTCTTTTTTCACCAATGTTTGATGATCTCGGCCAGAATGTTGAGAAGAATAGAGCTGATTGCCAGAACCAGCGCCCAGTCTTGGAGGGTCATAGCGTTCACCACCTTTCGTCGCAATCGTCAGCACTGAACTGGCCCCCGGTGCTGTAATTCCACTGCAACTCAATGCCCCGCCCCGGCACATCGTAAAGTGCAGGGCCGTGTGCGCAGCACTTCCAGCCGTCCTTCGGCCTGTGTACCCATGCCAGATCGCTCTCGGCATCATACCGATCAACCTTGTAAAGTCCTCCGGCGTTGGGGTAAGTTTCCCCAACAATCGGCCTGTCCGGCAGCCTGCGGATGCGCTGGCTGCCTGCATCAATGTTCGTCATCGTCAAATTGCACCTCGCTTAAATGCTGTTTATACGGTCTTTTACCGCTCCTTAAAATTAGGACAGCGGTAAAATCCTCGCGCCATGCCCTCGGCCCGCTCCACCAGTTGATGGCGTCTTCCAGCGTGGTGAACTCCGGGCCGTAGGCTTCCTGTATGG
>JAXJLD010000007.1:0-18906 GCA_036297385.1 Christensenellales bacterium
GCCGTCCCAAACCCTGCTTGGGGATTTCATCCCCAAACCCCTTCTTCGCTTCGCGCTGTATAAAGCATTTGAGAAGCACAGGATGGGCGCCTACCCATCACCATGCGCAGGTCAGCACGCCGTCGGCCTCCGGGTATTCCGCTGCCTTGGAGGCCGTGTGCAGCAGGATTCCGCCGTCGGGCATATGCTGCGCCCCGCAGACCGCCGCCGTACCTGTAATCGTCTCCATGCGCAGCAGCACGCCGTCCGCGCTGAGCAGCGCCGTCACGCCCTCCTGCCGTCCCTCTGCATAGAGGTAGCGTCCGCCCAGCAGGACAGCGCCATCCGACCGCTTCAGCGCACAGAGCCATTCCAGCCCGTCCGCCGCCGTGTGAATCGGCGTGCGCACGCTGAACATCTCCTCGCCTCCGGCGTTCATGCAGCGCACCTGAACGCCCTTGCCATCCTCGTCGCTGCACAGCAGATAGCCGTCCTCCAGCGCTGTCCACCGCGCACCCTTCTGCTCCTGCGCCGAACGCGGGGCAAGCGCAGGCTGCGCGACGTGGGCAAATATCGCCTGCCGCCGTCCGCGCATCGGGTCGTGGCACAGCGCCGCCGCGCCGCCCACGGACGGCGCGAGATCGACCACATTCTCCGGCGCATCTGCCCAGCCCATCTCCACGCCATCCTCGTCCGTAAAGAGGATGCGTCCGTTCTCCAGCGCCGCATAGCCTGCATCCGTCGCCGTCAGGCGGCGCAGCGGTGCGCCGGTTTCCATGGCAAACAGCGTCTCGCCCTCCCGGCTCACGCGCAGCAGAAAGCCCCCGCCGTCCATCGTTTCGCCGCAGACCGCCACGCTCCCGTCGCTATCCATCTGGATATCGCAGACCGCCCGCGCGGTCAGGTTGTCCGCCTGAATCTGCCCGCCATACATCTCCCCAACGTACAGCGCACCGTTTTGGGCAGCCGCATAGGCCATTTCGCCCGCACCGCCACCGCAGAATATCGTTCCTTCAGGCAGGAAAACGGCTTCTCCCGCCTCCATCCGGCCATCCTGCGCTATCCGCACGCAGCAGACGCCGCCATCCTGCGTGCGCACAAGCGCTGCCACCTGTGCGCCGTCCGCGCCCTCCACCGTCAGCATCTGCTCGATGGACACGCCCTGCGGGCAGAGCGCCTCCGCGCCCTCAATGGGCACGCGCACCGCGGCTTCTCCCTGCTCATTGAGCACAATCCACTCGCCGCGCTGCTCCGCTTCGTCCGTCAGCACCAGGGCAAATCCCCCGTCGGACAGCGCGGCAGGCGCGGTCATGCGCACCATGCCCATATGCGATGTGCAGTAGCTGAAGCGCGTCTCGCCCTTGGGGCCGAGGCACAGCGCCCAGCCGCTCTCGCCCGTGCGCTTGCGCATGGAGAGGTCATAGTCGCTCGAGGCCGTCGTGCCCACGGCGAACAGCCCGTTTTCACAGCCAACTGCCTCCAGCAGCGCGTCCTCCCCGCTTCCGCCATAGGCCGATGCCGGCATCTCCTGTGCGCAGGCCGGCGCGGCCAGAAGAAGCGCCGCCGCCATCCATAGCGCCGCCCATCTTCCCTGCATATTACATTCTTCCCTTCACCATGGTCAGCGCAATGCGCTTCTTCTCCACACCGACCACCCAGACCTTGACCACGTCGCCCACGGCGACCACCTCGCTCGGATGCCGGATAAAGCGCTCCGACATACGCGAAATATGAACCAGCCCATCCTGATGCACGCCGATATCCACAAACGCGCCGAAGTCGATCACATTGCGCACCGTGCCGGTCAGCTCCATGCCCGGCTTGAGATCCTCGATGGACAGCACGTCCGTGCGCAGCACCGGCGCGGGCAGATCCTCGCGCGGGTCGCGCCCCGGCCTTTCCAGCTCCGCCGCAATGTCCATCAGCGTCATTTCGCCCACGTTCAGCTCTGCCGCCAGCCTGTCCGCGCCGATCTCGCACACGCGCGCCGTCACCCCCGCCACGCCGCCGCGCCGGATCGCCTTCACATCGTATCCCAGCCGCGCAAGCAGCGCCTTGGCTGCCGGGTAGCTCTCCGGGTGAACTGCCGTTGCATCCAGCGGGTTGCTGCCCCGGATGCGCAGGAAGCCCGCGCACTGCTCAAACGCCTTCGGTCCCAGCTTAGGCACCTTCTTGAGCTGCGCGCGCGAGGTGATACCATTCTCCTCCCGATAGGCCACGATGTTGGCCGCCAGCGCCTTGCCGATGCCCGCTATATGCGTGAGAAGCTGCACGGAGGCCGTCTCCACATCCACGCCGACGCTCGATACACAGCTTTCCACCACGCCATCCAGCGCGTCTTCCAGCTCCGCCTGCTTGAGATCGTGCTGATACTGCCCCACGCCAATGGCCTTGGGGTCAATCTTCACCAGTTCAGCCAGCGGATCCTGCATACGCCGGGCGATGGAGACCGCGCTGCGCAGGGACACATCGTACTCCGGGAACTCCTCCGCCGCCAGCTTGCTGGCTGAATAGACGCTTGCGCCCGCCTCGCTGACGATCATATACTGCACGCCCGGCAGCTCGGGCAGCAGCCCGGCAATGAACTGCTCGCTCTCGCGCGAGGCCGTGCCGTTGCCAATGGCAATCGCCGTCACGCCGTGGCGGCGCACCATGCCGAGAATCTGCTGTTTAGCCGCCGCCTTTTGGCGCTCCTGTCCGGGCAGGGTGAAGTGGCCCACGCCCGTCTCCAGCACCTTGCCCGTCTCATCGACAACCGCCAGCTTGCAGCCGGTGCGGAAGCCCGGGTCCACGCCCAGCGTCACCCGGCCGCGGATGGGCGGCTGCATCAGAAGCTGCTTGAGGTTCTGGCCAAAGACCCGAATCGCGCCCTCGTTCGCGCGATCGGTCAGCTCATTCCGAATTTCGCGCTCCAGAGATGGCTGAATCAGTCGGCTCCACGCATCCTTCGCCGCCTCCCGCACGACTTCGCAGCAGGCGCTGGGCGGATTGATGACCGCGCGGCAGATCGTCTGATGCGCCAGCGCGTCGTCCACCTCCACCGTCACCCGCAGCCACTCCTCGCGCTCACCGCGGTTGAGCGCCAGAATCCGGTGATCCGCCGCACGCATCACCGGCTCGCGATAATCGGCGTACTGCCCGTAGACGTTCTCGCCCTCCTTCGCCTGCACGCTGCGCAGCACGCCGCTGCGCTTCACCAGTGCGCGCAGGCTCGCCCGGATGGACGCATCGTCGCTGATCTCCTCGGCAATCACATCCTGCGCCAGACGGATGGCCGTCTCTGCGTCCGGCACGCCCTTCTCCGCATCCACATAGGCCGCCGCCAGCGCAAGAGGCTCGTCGTTCCGGCGCTGCGCCATGATTGCCCGCGCCAGAGGCTCTACGCCCTTTTCCCGCGCGATCATCGCGCGCGTGCGGCGCTTGGGCTTGAAGGGACGATAGATATCCTCCAAGCTAGCCAGCGTCTGCGCCTGCCCCAGCGCCAAGCGAATCTCCTCGGTCAGCTTTCCCTGCTCCGCGATGGCGCTTTCAATCTGCTCACGCCGCTTGTCCATGCTGCGCAGATAGTCCAGCCGCTCGCTCAGTTCGCGCAGCTTCTGGTCATCCATCGCGCCGGTCTGCTCCTTGCGGTAGCGCGCGATGAACGGCACGGTATTCCCCTCGTCCAGCAGCTCCGCCACGCGCTGCGCGATGGCCGGGCTGATTTCAAACTCCTGTGCAATGCGTGCGATGATCTCCATGCTTGCCTGATATCCTCCATTTACAGCTCGATGACCTCTAAATCATCCGGCACAACCAGATCGCCCGCGTAGGCTGTCCGCGCCTCGGCGGTATAGAGTGCCTTTCGATGGGCGTAATTCTGGTCCTCCGTGTGCCAGAGTACCAGATGCTTCACCCCCAGCTCCGTCGCCAGCCGCGCCGCGTCCAGCACGGTGGAATGATTCTTCTCATAGGGCTTGAACACGTCCGCCTGCTCCATCAGGCAGAATGCCTCGCACAGCAGCCAGTCGCTCCCGGCGACGTACCGTGCGCACATGGGATTGTACGGCTCATCGCCCAGACAGGTCAGCTTTCTGCCGTTTTGCAGCGTGGTGGTGAAGCCGAATTGCAGCAGCTTGGTGCTTCCGATATCAAAAAACGTCACGTCATACCCGCACAGCCGCGCCGTCATGCCGTCCGCAATGTCGTGGTAGAAGATGCGCGAGCCGATGTGGCGCAGCATCTTCTTTTGCAGCATCAGCTCGCCGATGACCTCCAGCCCCCGGCGCACGCTCTCGTGGCAGTAGATATGCAGCTCTCCGACATACTGATCCGCATTCATCAGCGTCATGATCTTGCGCAGCACCCACACCACGCCATTGAGGTGATCCGGGTGTGCGTGCGTGATAAACAGATCGTGTACCGTCTCAAAGCCCAGCCCCGCATCCTCCATCTGGCGCAGGATGCCATTGCCGCCGCCCGCATCCACCAGCAGCGTGCCCTCGTCGTTGGTGATGGCGAAGCACGTATTGTAGCAGCGGGTAGCCAGCGCATAGCCGGTTCCCAGCACGGTCAGCTTTTCCATAAGCTTCCTCCCAAGGCAGAAAAATGATTTTCTTCATTATACGATACAGGCAGTCGATAATCAAGCGCGAAGCGTAGAAGGGATTTGAGACTGAAGCCTGCCGCCGCCCTGTGGGCGAGACAGGCAGACGGAACGTTGGAAAGCGCAGGGAGCGCTAAGCGCGACGGTGTGAGTTTCCCGGGATTGCAGTTCCAACGGTTGCCTTCATGGCGAAGCCGTTCAAGCAAAGCGGTTTTATACCATTTTTTGATCAAAAACCTTTTACTCAAATTGAACCCGTTTCAATCGTAGACCGCTTCGCGGTCTGCTCTGAAACTACGTTTTTTCAGATGTGCATTGGGACTGCCGTCCCAAACCCTGCTTGGGGATTTCATCCCCAAACCCCTTCTTCGCTTCGCGCTTATAGCTCGTTTAAATCAGGAAAGAGGCAAGATCAAAAGAAGTTCACAGATAAAGAAAAACAGGCGCCTGCGCACAGACGCAGGCAGCCTTATCCTATGTGTTGCTCGGCCGTTTCGTGCTTCGTCAAACAACGCTTTGCAGCCCAAGGGTCTTTTCAATCAGCAGCATCACGCCCAGCGTCGCCACCATCAGGATGGTCGCAAGCGCGGCAATGGTCGGATCGAAGTGATACTCGACGTAGCTCATGATCTCGATGGGCAGCATATTCACGCCTGGGCCCGTGAGGAACGCCGATAGCGACACGTTGTTGAACGAATTGATGACGGACATGATGCACGCGGACGCAATGCCGGACTTGATGTTGGGCAGCACGATGTGAAAGAACGTGTACGTCCGCGTCGCCCCAAGGCTGCACGCCGCCTCCTCGGTGGCGAAATCAAAATTCGCCAGCGAAGAGGTCACCACGCGCATGACATACGGGATCGACAACAGCGTATGGCCAATCAGCAGACTGGGGATCACCTCCAGATGATACAGGCTGACGACATAGCGCAGCATGATGAAGCCCAGCACAATGCACGGAATCAGCACCGGGGAAAGGAACAGCGTCTTAAACACTTCCTTGCCCTTGAAGTTAAACCGGTTAAGCGCATACGCCGCCGGCAGACCCACCAGCAATGCCAGTGCCGTCGCCGCGAGCGCAATGACGATGCTCAGTTTGGCCGCCGAGATGAAGGCGCTCATCGTCAGCACCTGCTTATACCAATCCAGCGTAAAGCCCTGTCCCGGAAACTTGAGCGCCTTCGTCTCGCTGAAAGAAGCCGCGGCGATGACCAGCAGCGGGCCGATCAGGAAGATATAGACCAGTACCGTAATGAGCATCAGCGCTCCGTTCTTCTTTCTCATGATACCCTTGCTCCCCTTATACTGTCTGCCGCGTGCAGCGAAGCGGTACGCCGCTCTCTGCTTACTTCACAGAGAAGGTGGCGTTCCACATTTCAATCCACTTGGCCTGGTTTTCCACGATCGTATTCACATCGACCAGCTTGAGGCCGCTGACCATCTCCTCACCATAGGTGAAGTTGGCCGCCTGCTCCTCGGTCAGCTCCACATCGGTGCGAACCGGGCTGTCCACGCCGTCCAGTGCCTCGGCAAGCTGCACGTCGTAGCTGAGGTAGTAGTCGATAAACGCCATCGCCAGATCCTTGACTTCGGTACCCTTGACGATGTTGAGCATATTGTAGCTGGCGAAGGAGCCCTCGACCGGGTCCACCCAGACGTAATCCGGGTTCGCGTTCTTGGCGGTGGTGTAGCTGTAATCCAGCAGCACGGCCACGGAAACCTCGCCCTGATTGAGCATGGTGATGGTATTGTTGGCAGAGGTGTAGGTGTTGACCACGTTGGGCTTGAGCTCCGCCAGCTTGGCGAAAATCGCCTCGTCGTCCACGCCCGGCGTCAGGCCGAAAGCCTCAGCCGTCGCGTAATAGAACAGCGGGCCGGTGGTAGCGGTCATATCCGGGATGGCGATGCTGTCCTCCAGCTCGGGGTTCCACAGGTCGGCAAAGGACTTAATCTCCACATCGCAGTACGCGCTGTCATACACAATGCCCAGACGGCTGAAGGTGTACGCCGGACCGTATTCCTCTCCCATCGGCGCACGCGCAATCTCATAAATGCTGTTCAGATTGGTCAGCTTGCTGTTGTCAAGGGTGTCAATCACGCCCTCGTCCATGAGCTGACGCATGAACATATCGCCGATGATGACCACGTCATAGTTCTCCGGGGATTCCACAATCTTGGTCACGCGCTGCGCGTTGCTCGCGCCATCGGCCACGATGGTGCAGCCAGTCAGCTCCATGAACGGATCATAGACGTTCTTCTGCAGCAGTTCCGCATTGAAGCTGAAGGTGGAGATGGTCAGGGTCTGGCCCTCAAACGGCTTCTCCGCCACGGCGCAGGACAGGCTCAGCACGAGCGCCAGCGCCACGATCAGGGTGATGATCTTCTTCATGATCTGGTTCCTCCTTGGTTCTTCCGTTGGTTCAGTCGATGAGAATGATTTTGTTTGCCGCAAGCGAGAGCGTCACCGCGCCGCCCACGGGGAAAACCTGATGCTGATCCGTGCTGACGACAAACTCGCCGATCTCCGTCTGCACGTTGAGCTGATTGCACTGGCCTAAGAATGTGGACACCGTCACATGGCCCGCAACGGCATTGGGCACGTCCGCACCTGCCGGATGCACGCTCACATCGCCCGGGCGGATGCAGCCCTTGCACGATCCGGCATGATCCTGCGCCGTCACGATCCGTGCGCCGTTCTTCGCCTCAAACGTTTTCTCCCCTACGCGCGTCAAATCCACAAAGTTTTCAAAGCCCACAAAGCGTGCGATGAACTCGGTGCGCGGGTGGTTGTAGATCAGGCTGGGGGTATCCATCTGCTCGATGATGCCCTTGTTCATGATGGCAACCTTATCGGAGATGGCGAAACACTCCTCCTGATCGTGCGTGACATAGATAGCGGTGAAGCCCAGCTCCTGCTGGAGTCTGCGGATCTCCACGCGCATCTTGACGCGCAGCTTTGCGTCGAGGTTGGAAAGCGGCTCATCAAACATCAGCAGATCGGGCTTGATGACCAGCGCACGCGCCAGCGCTACGCGCTGACGCTGCCCGCCGGACATCTCGCGCGGATAGCGACCCTCAAAGCCTTCCAGATCGACGACCTTGAGCATATGCAGCACTTCGCGGCGGATGGTCTCCTTATCGACCTTGCGCATCTTCAAACCGAACGCCACGTTGTCAAATACGGTCATGTGCGGGAAGAGCGCGTAGCTCTGGAACACGAAGCCGAAATTGCGCTTATGCAGCGGCACCTTCGTGTAATCCTTTCCATCGAAGATGATGCTGCCCGCCATCGGCTCGGAAAAGCCCGCAACCATGCGCAGGCAGGTGGTCTTGCCGCAGCCGGAGGAGCCCAGCAGGGAGACAAATTCGCCCTTCTCCACGCTCAGATCAAAGTCCTTGAGGATGATGTTCTGGTCGTAACCGGCGGTAATGTTCTTGAGTTCAAGCAGTGCCACTTGTCTGTCCTCCTTATGCCATCGGGTTAATCTTGCGGCTGACGGAATTGAATACGCTGGAGATGAGCATGGTCGCCACGATCATCACGACCGCCACAACCGAGGCCTGCGTCCAGTCCCTCAAGCTCATCGCATATTGATAGACCATCGTGGCCAGCACGCGCGTGTCCGTGCCGCCGAGGAGCTGCGGCGTGGTGTACGCCGTCATGCAGCCGGTAAACACCAGCACGCCGCCGGTCACCAGGCCGGAAATGCTCAGCGGGAATACGACGTGGAAGAACGAGCCCAGCTTCGTCGCGCCCAGATTGCCCGCCGCCAGCGTCAGATCGTCCGGGATGTTGTCCATCACGCCGATGAGCGCCAGAATCATCTGCGGCAGGAAGAGCTGCACAAAGCCCACCGTCATGGAAAACTCGTTGTAGAGCAGGTCCTGCGGCTTGGCAAACAGCCCGCTCCACACCAAAAAGTTGTTCACAATGCCGCGCTTGCCCAAAATGACCATCCACGAGAAGGAACGCACCACCGGGCTGGTGAACATGGGGAACACCGCAAAGGCCATCATCATGCCCTTGTGACGGGAATACTTGCTGATGTAGTACGCCGTCGGATAGCCCAGCACCGCGCACATGAGCGTGGAGAGCAGGCTCAGGCGAATCGAGCGCACAAACGTCTGCTGAAAATACGCATCCCCAAAGATCTTAAAGTACGAAGAAAGCGAAAAGCTCTGATCCGGGAAAAACGACGTAAGACAGAGGGAAAACAGCGGAATCAGCATAAACAGGGTCACAAACAGCGTCCCCGGCAGAACAAGCAGCAGCCAGACGGCATTCTTTTTGCGACTCACCGGCAGTTCATTCCTTTCCACAGCAAAAATGTTCGGTAAAATGACACCATATTATAGCACTTAAGCGGAATAAAGTCAATTCTTGACACGGAATGTTCGTAAATTTTCTATCACTCTGCGCTTTGCAGCATCAATTGTTCGGCTTTTATACCATCCCATGCCGAAAAACGCACCGCCGACCACTTCCCTTTCCGCCTCAAACCCATCCTTATTCCGTTTTGCATCCACGTCATTCCCTTGTTAAAGGGGGGTGGAACAGCCGTCCCAAACCCCTTCTCCGCTTTGCGCCCATAACGTGTTTCTGCTAGAAACTCCTATACAGGAGCTGTCTCAACAGCATCAAGCCCATCCGCGTCAGATCATGTCCGCGTATTGGGCGGCACTGCGCTCAAACGGACGCATTGCACGTGCAAGCTGCGTGCGCAGAGCAGGCAGTTCCATCTGCTTCAGGCATTTGTCCTTTACGCGCATCACGCCGCCCGCCATCACCGCCTCCACGTTGGCGGCATTCGCGCTGTACACCAGCGCCGAGTAGGGATTGTACACCGGGAACATATTTACACTTTGCGTCTCCACCAGCACCGCGTCCGCACGCATACCGGGGCAAAGCTGGCCAAACTGCCCTTCTGCTCCCAGCGCCCGCGCACCGCCGCGCGTAGCCAGCGCCACAATCTCCTTGGCCGGGAACAGACTTCGGTCACGATTCTTCACCTTGTGGCAGTCGGCAAACAGGCGCATCTGGTCAAACATACTCAGCGTATTACCAGAGGACGGGCCATCCGTCCCCAGACCCACCGGAACACCTGCCGCCAGCAATTCCTTCACCGGCGCTATGCCCTTCCCCGCCTTGGTGTTGCTGCCGATGCAATGCGCCACGCGCACGCCGCGCTGCGCCATCAGCGCGATATCCTCATCCGTCAGGTGGATGCAGTGGGCCGCCAGCAGATGCGCGTCCGCCGCACCGATGCTGTCCATGAACTGCATCGGCGTCATGCCCATCTCGGCAAAATGACGCATCTCGTAGTCCATCTCGCTCACGTGCAGCGTCATCAGTGCATCGTAACGTGCCGCCAGCTCGTGGCAGCGGCGCAGCGCATCCGCGTCCAGCGTCGTGGTGCCATGCGGGGCGATGATGGGACGCACGAGGTCACAGCCCTTGTACCGTTCAAGCATCGCCTCCGCGATGGCAAAACCGCCGTAGGGCGCATCTTTGCTGTCACAGGTCGTCTGGCCGATGATCGTCTCGCCCAAATAGCCGCGCATACCCATCTCCATGCACGCGTGCGCGACTTCGTCCTCAAAGTAATACATATCCACAAACGTGGTCACGCCGGAGAGCAGCATCTCCGCAATGCCGTACTTGGCGCCCAGATACACCAGTTCCGGGGTCATCGCCTCATTTTCCAGCGGGAACAGGAATCGGCGCAGCCTGTCCGGGCAATCATCCCCCATTGTGCGGAAGGGGATCATCGAAGCATGGGCATGAACGTTCACAAAGCCCGGCAGCAGGATGCCGCCACGGCAGTCGATGCGCTCGTCCACGTCCTCCTCCCCGGGATATGCGCCCGCGCCCACGCCCGCAATCACGCCGTCCTTCGCCAGCAGCCAGCCATCCCGGTATTCATGCATCGCGTCATCCATCGTCAGGATCCACGCGCGTTCAAAGAGAATCGTCATCGTCTCACCTCAAGAAATCCATCGCCGCCGCACAGAACACCTGCACGCTGTGCGCAAGCACGCGCTCATCCAGATCAAAACGCACCGTATGCTGCGCCCCCGCCATCGGCGTCATCACACGCATATAGGTCGCCAGCCCGCCGTGCGCCTGCACGCGGTTCATCATGACGGAAATATCCTCGCTGCCCCAGTTCTTGGCGTTTTCAACCGAGCTGACCTTCAGGTGCGGCAAATCGCGGCACACGATATCGGCAACGCGATGCAGCAGCGCCTCGTCGCTCCGCTGTCCCTCGGCCTCGCCCATCTTCTTCATCTCCGCCGTGCAGCCCTGCATCATCGCCGCGCCGCGGCAGATTTCCTCCGCCGACTGCGCCATAAACGCATTGATCTCCGTCGTCTCGCCGCGCACCTCCAGCTGCATCACCGCTTCATCCGGGACGACGTTGCGCCCCGTGCCCGCGTGCAGCGTGCCGACGTTGATACGGCTCTCCCCCTCGCTGTGGCGCGGAATGGCGTGCAGCGCCAGCGCCGCAGAGGCCGCCGCCAGCAGCGCGTTTCTGCCCTTCTCCGGGAAGCCGCCCGCATGGGAAGCCAGCCCGCGGAACGTCACGTCATACTTAGTCGTTGCCAGCGAGCCATAGGTGCCGGGGGTCACATCGCCATCGTCAAAGCTCTCCGTGGGCGCGACATGAGAACCGATGAATACGTCCACATCATCCAGATGGCCTGCCGCCACCATTGCCCGCGCACCACGCGCCCCCTCCTCGCCCGGCTGGAACAGCAGCTTCACCGTGCCATGCAGTGCGCCGCGCAAATCCGCCATCACGTGCGCCACACCCAAGCCGATGGCCGCGTGCGCGTCATGTCCGCAGGCGTGCATCACGCCGGGATTGGCGCTGGCAAACCCCTCCCGCGCGGGACGATGCGCCTCGTCCATGCACTCCTGCATCCCCAGCGCATCAATGTCAAAGCGCAGACCGACGGTCGGCCCCTCGCCGCACCGCAGAATGCCCACCACACCGGTAAAGCCCTCGCGCATATCCTGTGTGAGATACCCCTCCTCACATCCATACTCCAGCACACGCTCAAGATGCGCCTGCGTTGCCGCCTGTGTCGGCACACCCATGCGGGCCGCCTCGGCGCAGGCCGCCCGCCCTGTCAGCACCTCAAAACCAAGCGCCGTCAGCTCCTTCGCAATCAGTGCGCTGGTGCGCATCTCCAGCCAGCCCGTCTCAGGAAAGCGATGCAGGCTGCGCCTGATCTCCGTCATCCACGGCATCAGCGCCTCGCTGCGCACCACAATCTGCTCATTCATCCCGGTTCATCCCCCGTTATTTTCCATTTTCCAAAACAATATGGATAATTTGATGATAACATAATTGACGCGCTCATTCAAGCGTCGTATACTGAAACGGATTGTTCAAATTCAAAACATCAGGAGATCATGTATGAAATCAGTGCTTGTCATCGGCTCCACCTGTGTGGATGTCATCATCCGCGTGGATCACCTGCCCAAGACAGAGGAAAACCTCCACCCCGAATCACAGCGCTTTACCATCGGCGGCTGCGCCTATAACGTTGCCAACATCCTCGGCCGCGCCGGGGCGGCACTCACATTTGTCACGCCGGTCGGCCGTCAGGGCGTTTTCGGTCCGTTCGTGCGCGAAACGCTCGCCCAGCTTCCGTTCGCCTCGATGGTCGATCTGCCCAACGAGCAGAACGGCTGCTGCTACTGCTTTGTGGAAAAAACGGGCGAACGCACCTTCTGCTCCATCCACGGCGCAGAGTACACGTTTGATTCCGCATGGATGACGCCCTATGCCGGGCAATCCTTCGATTATGGCTATGTCTGCGGGCTGGAAGTGGAGGAGTGCACAGGCGAAAACCTCGTCGCCTATCTGGAACACGCGCCCATCGGCACGCTGATGTACGCGCCCGGCCCACGCGGTGTGCGCATCAGACAGGAACTGACAAACCGCCTCTTCGCCCTGCATCCCCTGCTGCACCTCAATGCTGGTGAAGCCCTTGCCCTCTCCGGTCAAGACAATCTGGATGATGCGCTGCGCAGCCTGCACGCGAGGACGCAGCAGGCGGTCATCGCCACCATGGGCGCAGACGGCGCGCGCTGCATCGAAAACGGCGTGCTCTACACCGTCCCCGGCGCCCCCGTCTCCCACGTGGTTGATACCATCGGCGCAGGCGATTCCCACGCAGGCGCCGTGTTGCTGGGGCTTTCCCGTGGCATGGCGCTGCGCGATGCGCTGGCGCTGGCCAATCGCGTCTCCGCCGCCGTCGTGCAAACGGATGGCGCAACGCTCAGCGACGCAGACTTCGTGCGCGTCATCGACTAAAAAACGCTGTTTTGCTGCATAGCCTCCCGCCCGCTGGGAAATCTAATCCACGAGGAGCTCAGGAGCGCCTGAGACCCGAACGAACGCCGACGGATTCGCCATCGTCATGATCGCGCCTCCGCCTGCGTCCCTGTGCGGGCGGAGCGCCAACTGCCCTCCTCATGATCGCCGGAAGCCGCATGGAATCATCCGTGCGGCTTCTGTGCTTTCGGGAACCATCGTTCATATTTCGTGTATCATCCACCGCCCATCATGAACATTTTTCACTTTACATGTGAATTTTATTGACAAATCTGTGAATCGGTGTACAATGGTGTCCATGCACTCGAATTTGCAGCGCCATGCAGCGCGCTGCGGTACATTGGAGGAAAAAACGATGAAGAAACTCATGACTGTCCTTGTCCTGATGCTTGCGCTCAGCGTATGCGTCGCCGCCTCTGCTGAAACCGTGCTTCAGCTTGGCACCACCGTCAACGAGCAGGACTCCTTCCACGTTGCAGCGGAGAAGTTTGCCGAGCTGGTGGCTGAACGCACCAACGGCGAATACAAGATTGAGATTTACCCTAACGGCACCCTGGGCGACGAAAGCACCATGCTGGACTCTATGACCATGGGTATGCTGGATATGGGCATCATCACCTCCGGCCCGTTTGTCAATTTCTCTCAGATGATGGGTGTTCTGGATATGCCGTACCTCTTCGCCACCAACGAGGAAGCCTACCAGATTCTGGATGGCGAGATCGGCAAGGAACTGCTCGCCACGCTGGAGGACGCGGGGCTCAAGGGTCTGGCGTACGCCGAGCGCGGCTTCCGCAACGTGACCAACTCCGTCCGCCCCGTGACCTGCGCGGATGACCTCAAGGGTCTCAAGCTGCGCGTCATGGAAAACGAAGTTTACACCGCCACGTTCAAGGCGCTGGGCGTCAACGCCGTGCCGATGGCCTGGGCCGAAGTCCTGACCGCCATGCAGCAGGGCACCGTTGAGGGGCAGGAGAACCCCATCAACGTCATGTACTCCTACGGCCTGTGGGATTATGGCCAGAAGTACGCCACCTTTGACCGCCACTCCTACGCGACGGCAATCATCACCATGAGCCTCGATGTGTTTAATTCGCTTGACGAAGCGACGCAGGAGATCTTCGTGCAGGCCGCGCAGGAAGCTGCCGAGTATGAGCGCGCATGGGTCGCCGAGCAGGAAGCCGACCAGATTCAGGCACTCCGCGATAACGGCATGGAGATCGTCGAAAACCCCGACGTGGATTCCTTCCGCGCCGCGGTTCAGCCGGTCTACGAGGCCTACCCGCAGTTTGCCGAGTACATCAGCCGCATTCAGAGCGAGCTGGCGAAGTAAGCCGCTGCATCCAAGCAGAGATTCACGGCGCTCCGTGTCGGAGCGCCGTCTTTTATCGGAGGGTATACCAATGCATACATTCAAAAAAGTCCTCACACCTGTCAGTGATGCGCTGGATCGCATCTGCTCCGTGCTGATTGTCATCATGCTTGGCGCCATGGTGGTCATCACCGGCGCACAGATCATCTTCCGCACATGGTTCACCGCGCTCTCCTGGTCGGACGAGGTGACGCGCTACCTGCTCATCTGGTCCACCTTTCTGGGCGCATCCGTGGTCTATCGCCACAGCGGCCATATCTCCATCACCCTCGTTCAGGACATGGTGCCGCCCCGCATGGGCAAGGTCTTGCGGGTGCTGGTACACGCCATCTGCTTTGCGCTGTTCACCGTGCTGCTGATCTTCTCCAGCCGCTACTGCATGAAGCTGAACAAGACCGCCACCGCCATGCCCTTGAAGATGAAGTACATCTATCTGTGCATCCCCATCAGCATGGCCATCATGATGATTCATGCGCTGCTCATGGCAGCGGAGGAAGCGACAAAGGAGGTAAAAGGCTAATGGCTCTGGTTCTCTTCGGTGTATTCATCCTGCTGCTGCTCATCGGCGTGCCGGTCGGCTTCTCCATCTGCTCGGCGGCAGCCGCCACCATGTTCGCCGGCTACGGCAATGCCAAGATGATGATCGTCGCCCAGCGTATGTTCGCCAGCTGCGATTCCTTCTCCCTCATCGCCGTTCCGTTCTTCATCTTCGCAGGTGATCTGCTCGCGGGCGGCAAAATCTCCAAGGTGCTTGTCGAGTTCTGTGAATCCCTGCTGGGCGTCATCAAGGGCGGATTGTCCGTCGTATCCGTTCTGGCGGGCATGTTCTTTGCCGCCATCTCCGGCTCTGGCGCGGCAACTACCGCTGCCGTCGGCGCAACGCTTGTTCCCGAGCTGAAAAAGCGCGGCTACAAGGAGGATCAGGCGGCTGCGCTCATCGCTGCCGCAGGCACCATCGGCGTGGTCATTCCGCCGTCCGTGCCGATGGTGCTCTACGCCGTCATCGCGGAGGAGAGTGTCAACCGGCTGTTTCAGGCGGGCTTCCTGCCGGGCTTCATCATGGGCGCCATCCTCATTGCCATTGCGCTGTTTCAGGCGTATCGCAACAACTATCCCAAGGGCGCCGCGTTCAACCTTCTGAATGTGGGCCGCACCTTCCTTCGCGCTATTCCGGGTGTGATGATGCCCGCCATCATTCTGGGCGGCATCTTCACGGGCTATTTCACGCCCTCTGAGGCCGCTGCCGTCGCCGTGATCTATGCGCTGCTGGTATCCACCTTTGTCTATCAGGATATGTCGCTGAAAAAGCTCTATGAGACCATGCTCGGCTCCGCCAAGACCAGCGCTGTCATCATGATTATCATCGCTTGCTCCGGACCGTTTGGTTGGGCGCTGGCCAACTGGAAGATCCCTGAGACGATCTCTGCCGCCGTGCTGAGCATCTCCACCAACAAGTACATCATCCTCTTCCTGATTTCCCTGATCATCCTGCTTGCCGGTGTGTTCATGGAGACCTCCTCGGCCATCATCATCCTCACCCCGGTCTTTCTGCCTCTGGTGCGTGCGCTGGGCATCTCCACGCTGCACTTTGGCATCCTGTTCGTGGTAGGCATTGCCATCGGCATGATTACCCCGCCGGTCGCCATCAACCTGTTTGTCGCCTCCGGCATCACCAATCTGCCGCTGACGCGCATTGCCAAGGCCGTCATCCCCTATCTGTTGGGTCTGGTAGTGGTGTTCCTGTTCATCGTCTACGGTCCGCTGTTCATCCCCGGCTTCATTGCCTGATGGCTCGCCGTCTGCGTCTCCCGGATAGGGAGGCGCTTTTTCGTGGCAGGATGCGGGATAACGCCGCTTTTTGTGGAGTTTTGCCCTTGCTAAATTTCCTCATCGTGTTATGATAGCCAAAGAATTCTCATCAAAGGAGCATTTTCCATGTTCAAAATGAACTCGAGCCGAACCATGGACATGACGCAGGGCCATATGCTGACGCAGGTGCTCGTCTTTGCGTTGCCGATCATGCTTTCCAGTATTTTGCAGCTTCTCTTCAACGCAGCAGATACCATCGTCGTGGGCCGTTTTTCCGGCAATGAGGCGCTGGCAGCCGTCGGTTCCGTCGGTTCGTTGAACAACATGATCATCAGCTTGTTCATCGGTCTGTCTGTCGGCGCGAATGTGCTGGTCGCCCGCTATACCGGCTCCCGCAGCGATGCCGCTGTTTCTGACACGGTGCATACCTCGGTGCTTCTGGCACTCGTAGGCGGTGTCGCGCTGATGCTTGTCGGCATTGCGCTGGCACGCCCGCTGCTGGAGCTGATGGGCTCCCCGGACGACGTCATTGAGCTGGCCATCCTGTATGTGCGCATCATCTTTCTGGGAATGCCCGTGCAGATGCTCTACAACTTCTGTGCCGCCATTCTGCGGGCTGTGGGCGATACAAAGCGGCCGCTGTACTATCTCACCGTCGCCGGTGTGGTCAACGTGGTGCTCAACCTCATCTTTGTCATCGTCTTTCACATGAGCGTGGCAGGCGTAGCGCTGGCTACCATCCTCTCCCAAGCAATCTCCGCGCTGATGGTCACACGCGCACTGATGCAGATGGAGGGGCCGACGCGGCTGTACCGCAGCCGTCTGCGCTTCCACGCCGACAAACTGCGTGAAATCATCCTCATCGGTCTGCCGGCAGGCATCCAGTCCTCGGTCTTTTCCCTGTCCAACGTGGTCATCCAGTCCTCTGTCAACAGTTTCGGCTCCGTCGTCATCGCAGGCAATGCCGCCGCCTCGAACGTGGGCAACTTTGTCTATCAGGCAATGAATACCTTCCAGCAGGCCATCACCTGCTTTGCCGGACAGAATATCGGTGCGCGCAAACCGCGCCGCATTCTCACCGCCATGAAGGTCTGCCTATTCTGGGCAGTGCTGTTTGGTCTGGTGCTGGGTCTGCTCTCCTGCGTGTACGGTGCGCAGCTTCTGGCGCTCTTTTCCTCTGATCCCGCCGTCATCGCCGCCGGGCTGGAGCGTATGTACATCGTCTGCGGGCCATACTTCCTGTGCGGCATGATGGATGTGATGACCGGCGTGCTGCGCGGCATTGGCTATTCGCTTCTGCCGATGATCGTCTCCATTCTCGGCGCGTGCGTGTTCCGCCTGTTCTGGGTATTCACGGTGTTCGCTATCGCCCCCACGATGACCTGCCTGATGCTCTCCTACCCCGTCTCCTGGCTGCTGACCTTCGCCGTGCTGCTCATCATCTTCAATGTCCTGTGGAAAAAGCGGATTGTCCCGCATTTCAGCGATGAGGAGATGCAGCAGACATAATACACGCTAAAAAGCTATATTCATCACCACACAAAGAAGGGGCTTGGGAATAACTTCCCCAAACCCCTTCTTCTTTTTGCTCTTTCAAAAGCCATCAAGCAAGAATGGCTTTACTTGCGCTCTCGCTTCTCGCTCTCATAGAGCATGGCGGCGCACTCCGGGCCGGTGTTGGAGCAGACGGCGCTGCCCAGATGGAATCGTCCCGCCGGCGGATAGCCGATGCACGCCTCTGCCGCCTGCACATATTCGTCAAAATACTTTGTATTCGTCACACCGACGTAATACGGCGTACCGGGTATCATGTGCTTCTTGCAATGCTGCACCACCGCCGACACCGCCTGCTTATCCCCGCGCGCCTTCTTCACCACATGGCTCTCGCCGTCAATCAGCGTGATGATCGGGTGAATATTCAGCAGATCGCCTGCAATGGCCGCCGCCGCGCTGATGCGGCCCGAACGGCGAATCACCTTGAGGTTATAGGCGGTGATGACCAATTCCTTGCGGGCAAAGCGATCCTCCAGATAGGCGATCACTTCGTCCATCGGCTTGCCCTCAGCAAGCATATCGCTCGCCGCGCAGCACTCCAAGCCATAGGTGACGGAGTAGGAATGGCTGTCCACCACCGAGATGCGCATGGGGCTATCGGGATACTCCTCGTGGAATTGTGCCGCCGCCGCACGGGCATTGGCGTTGGTTGCAGAGCCCGTCGCGTTGATGGAGATGTACAGCACTTCCTCTACGCCCTCGCGCCCATAGCGTTCAAACTGCTCGAAGAACTCATACTGCGTCACCTGCGAGGTGGTCGGCATACCGGAAGTATGGCGCAGCATCTCCGCAAACTCCTCGGGCGTAAAATCCACACGCTCGGTATAGCCTACACCGTCCAGCGCAATTTTCAGATTCAGAATATCAATATGATGCTTGTCCGCCAGCTCCTGCGGCAAATCGCACGCAGAGTCCGTCAGCACGGCAAACTTTCTCATGCAAGATCATCCTTTCAGACACGTCATAGATCTATCATACAGGATTCACTTCGCTTTTTCAAGGATTTCAGAAACATTTCTGAAACAAATGTGAAGCCGGTCAAATGTATACGTCGCTAAAGCCCGCCGGTTGTCAAATTGTCCAATTCTATGGCGCACACAAAGACGTTATACGGTTTTGCCTCTACAACCTTTTTCACATTGAACCCGTTTCAATCGTAGACCGCTTCGCTGTCTACTCTGAAACTACGTTTTTTCTAGCCTTCCCTTTCGGGGAAGGTGGCATACCGAAGGGATGACGGATGAGGTCTACGTTGGGAC
>JAXJLD010000008.1:0-14927 GCA_036297385.1 Christensenellales bacterium
CTCTGAACTCCCCTTCCCCCCTACAAACGATCAGGGCTGCGGCCCTGAACCCATGGGGTTGGCCGAGGGTTGAGCGGAAAGCCATGCCTTGCAGGAACAAGGAGCATCGGCATGGGATGATTCATGCGGAGCGTCGGAAATCGCAAGGCGCATTATCGCCTGCCCAGCACCTGCGTGAACGGGTCATCCTCCTGCACATCGTCGATCAGGCCGTCGGCGCGCAGCATATCGCGCAGCACGTCCATCTCGCTTTCCAGATCAATAAAGCGGTATTCGTCCAGCGCCTCCACCTGCTTGAGGAACGCCTTGTCGATCACGCCCAGCGCTTCGGAGATGCGCGTGCGCACCTCACGCGCCTTGGGCGTGTTCGCCGTGCGCTCCAGACGGGCGCGCGCATCGAGCAGCTTGAGCGTCGTGGGCAGGTAATAGCGCAGGAACGTGCGAAGCTGCGGCAGGAGCTGCGGGCGCTGTTCCAGAATGGACAGGATCTGACCGCAGCTCGTTTCAATCGAGTCGATCTGCGCGGAGAGTGCCTCGTCGGCAATGATGTCGTTCGCCTCGCGGATGCGGCGGAGCGCATCGCGCCCGGTGCGGATCACATCGTCCACACCGGCGTTTTCGCCCATCGTCGGCGCTTTGCGCTCGGACTGGGCACGCGCGGCAGAGGCCTGCGTCTGCGCCCATTGGCGGTTGACCTCCTCATCGGAGGATACCACGCAGTCTGCATCCTGATAGGTTGTGCCATATGCGCCCGATCGGCGCGCATACGCACGCTCGCGCGCCTTGCTGCGCTCCTCCTCGGCCTGCTCTGCCGCCATCTTGTTCAGCACATGGAACAGCAGATAGACGGCCAGCGGGCCAAATGGCCCAGCCACAAAGAAGGACAGCACATACCACGCCCAACGGGGCAGATAATCCATCTTTTTGAGCACCTGTTTTGCGTTCATGGGAACTCCTTTTGATCGCTTTTCATTGCTTGCGCGTTACTGGGCGGGAACGGGCGTGGGCTTGGGCGCAGGGCGGCCCAGCGCGTCCAGCAGCATCAGCCGGTTCTGCTCCAGATCGGCGACCACGCCATTGCTGTTGCCCGCGTTGCCGTAGTGCCAGTAGCCCTCAAACGGCACGGCAATGCGGTTGACCTTTGCGCCGCGCAGCCACAGCGCCTTGAAGGCCAGCGCGGCCTGCTCGCCGGCAGAATAGGAGGAGCGCCACGCGTGCTTGAGCGAGGAAAAGACGGCGGCAACGTTGGCGGCGTTCATGCGCCGGGTCTGCTTGACCATGGCAGCCATCAGCTTGCCCTGACGCTCACCGCGTCCCAGATCGTTGTCCAGCTTGCGGCAGCGGGCATAGGCCAGCGCCTGTGCGCCGTTGAGGCGGCACTTGCCCTCTTCCAGCGGGGAATCGGGATACAGGCCGACGGTTTTGTTCAGGTAGTTGACCTCCTGCGAGGTCAGCTCCACCTCCGCGCCGCCGATGGCATCCACCAGCTCGATGACGGTGGTGAAATTGACGCGGAACCAGCCGTCGATGGGAATGCCGAAATTCTGCTCGATGGCATCGCACAGCGCCTGCTCATCCTTGCCGCGCACGATGGTGTTGATCTTCGTCAGCCGCCCCTTCTCGTTTTCCACAAACATATCGCGGGCAAATGTGACCGCAGAGATTTTGGAACGGGTGAAGTCCACCTGCATCAGCATGGTCACGTCGCTGCGGCCGGTTTCGTCCAGCGAGCCGTAGTTGTCCATGCCGATGACCAAAAAGGTCTTTTGGCCATGCGGATGCAGCAGGATGGAGAGCGCCAGCAGCACGCCCAGCACGATGCACGCGATGCGCACCAGACGATGGCGGCGCAGAAAGGCGAGTGCTTTTTGTCCATATGCGCGGATAGTATTCATACTTCGCAGCCTCCAGAGGCAGAATACGGGTGAAGCGGGCAAAATCCCGCATCATCCAGGATGGAATAAACATAACATATTTAGAAGGTAAAATCAAGCAGATTGCCTAGGAACTGCGCTTTTCGTGAGAATCGAAAAGAAAATGGATTGCAGGCAGGGACATTTTTGTGTATAATAAAAACGTTATGGATTTTTGCACAGATTCGTCCCACTCTCTGCGGCAAAAATCAATCGGCGTCCGGGCTGACCTCCGGCGGCGTGCAGTATCGCATGGCACAGCGCCATGCTTTCCATATTCAAAACAGTGACTGAAAAATGGATTCAGAAAGGACATGATTGTGACGGATAACGAGAATAACAAGACCCCTGACATGGGCGAAGAAAAGAAGAATGACGGTCGCCGCGCACCTGCGCGCCGCCGCACGAACGTAAAGAAGAGCGGCGAGGGAGCACCGCGCAAGCAGGCTGCGCCGAAGGCGGTGCAGGAGGGACAGGCAGCCCCCGCAATCAAGACCCCGCGCAGAAAGCCTGCCGCCAAGAAGCCGGAAAATACGGAAACCGCGCAGGCCAAGCAGCAAAAGCCCGCTCAGCCGCGCCGCAGCACGAAGCCTGCGCAGAATGCGCAGAATGGCAAGCCCGTGCAGAATACGCAGAATGGCAAGCCTGTGCAGAACGCCCAGAATAGCAAGCCTGCGCAGGGCGGCAAGCCCGTGCAGAATGGCAAGCCCGCGCAGCCGCGGCAGAATCCGCGCGCAAAGGGCGGCGCGCAGGGCGGAAAAGCACCCGCTATGCGCCCCCAGACGGGCAGAAGGCGTGTCACGCCGCCCGCTGCTGTGCAGGTGGATAAGCCGTTCATTTCCCAGACGCTCCAGCTTGTGGGCAAGAAGCCGCCGACGATGCGCTCCCGCGCCAGCGAGCATCCCAGCCGCGCGACGCTGCGCATGATTCCGCTGGGCGGTATGTGCGAGATCGGCAAGAACATGACGGCCTACGAGTACGGCAACGACATCATCATCGTGGACTGCGGTCAGATCTTCCCGGATGAGACGATGCCGGGCGTGGACGCGGTGATCCCGGATTTCACCTATGTGCTGCAAAACCGCGACCGCGTGCGCGGCATCTTCATCACCCACGGACACGAGGATCACATCGGCGGCCTGCCGTACCTGATGCGCGAGTTCAAGGCGCCGATTTACGGCGGCAAGATGGCGGTGGAGCTGCTCAAGTATAAGCTGGATGACCGCGTGCCCGGCCTGACCAAGAGCTGCACGCTGCGCGCTGTGGAGGCGGGCGAGATGGTCCGCGCGGGCTGCTTCTCCGTGGAGTTCATCCATGTGAACCACTCCATCGCGGATGCGTTTATGTTTGCCATCCGCACGCCGATTGGCACCATTGTCCACTCCGGCGACTTCAAGATCGACTATACGCCCATCAGCGGCGATATCATGGACTTGCAGCGCATCGCGCAGATCGGCCGCGAAGGCGTGCTGCTGTTCGTGTGCGAGTCCACGAACATCGAGGTGCCGGGTTTCTCCAAGTCCGAGCGGCACGTCGGAGAGTCCATGGCCGATATGTTCAAGGATGCGCAGGGCCGCATCTTTGTGGCGACGTTCTCCTCGAACGTCTCCCGTCTCCAGCAGATCTTCACCGCCGCCGAGCGCCATGGACGCAAGGTGGCGCTGGTGGGCCGCAGTATGCTCAACGTGTTCAACGCGGCGAACAATCTGGGCTATATCCAGATGAAGCCGGATACGCTGATCGAGATTTCGCAGGTGGATAAGCTGCCGCCGGAGCAGGTGTGCATCATCTCCACCGGCTCTCAGGGCGAGCCGATGAGTGCGCTGACGCGCATCGCGTTCAACAACCACCGCGAGCTGGAGATTCAGGCGGGCGATACCGTCATCATCTCCGCGTCTCCGATTCCCGGCAACGAGAAGCCGATTTACAAGGTTATCAACGAGCTGTACAAGCGCGATGCGAAGGTGTATTATTCCGCGCTGGCGGATGTACACGTTTCCGGCCATGCCTCTCAGGAGGAGATCAAGCTGGTTCACAGCCTTGTGCGCCCGAAGTTCTTCATTCCCGCCCACGGCGAGACCCGTATGCTCTATCAGCACGCGGAGCTGGCGCATAAGCTGGGCGTGCCGTTTGAGAATATCTTCATCCTTGCCAACGGCGATATCTTTGAGATCTCCAAGGGCAGCGCACGTGTGACGGGCTTCACCAACGGAGAGGCGGTACTCATCGATGGCGCCTCCAAGGGCGAGGTGGACAACTCCGTGCTGCGCGAGCGCAAGCTGCTCTCCGACGACGGCGTGGTGTCCATCGCCTTGGCCGTCAGCCGCAAGAGCGGCGCCATGATGGCGCAGCCGGTCGTCAGCGCGATGGGCTTCCTGTATGACAGCGAGCACCAGAAGATTGAGTCGGCGTGCCGTCAGCACGCGGCGAACATGGTCACCCGCACGATTGCCTCCGGCAAGAAGGTGCGAGACAGCATCCCGCAGATGCAGAGCCAGATGCGCTCCTTCCTGTATGAAAAGACGAAGCGCCGTCCGGTGGTGCTGATTAACCTGATTGAAGTGGAATAATACGGGTTGTGTTCTAAATACTGTATCCGGCGCGAAGTGAAAAAGGGAGTCTGGGGGACGTTGTCCCTCGGACTCCCTTCTTCGATTTGCGAATATAACGCATTTCTATCAGAAAATGGTGTTGGAATATAAACAGGACAAGAAAAGGATGACAAAGGAGAATACGCCTATGCGGATGAGGGCTTATCCGGTGTACCTGCTGTTTAAGTTCTGCTTTGCCCTATTGTTTTCCATGGCTACGGTGCTTTCGCTGGTCTATCATCAGGCGGTGGTTGGGCTGAATGCCTTGGAGCTGGTGCTGGTAGGCACCGTTTTGGAAACCTCCTGCTTTCTGCTGGAGATGCCCACGGGCGTGGTGGCGGATCTGTACAGCCGTCGGCGCTCTGTGCTGATCGGCGTGTTCTTGTATGGCATGGGCTTTGTGCTGGAAGGAGCGGTTCCCTGTCTGGCGGCGGTGCTGATTGCCCAAGTGATCTGGGGATGCGGGGATACCTTTGTCAGCGGCGCGTTGGAGGCATGGATTGCGTCCGAGGAGAATACCCGCCCCATGGAGCGGGTGTTCCTGCGCGGAAGCCAGATGGATCAAGCCGGCAGCGTTCTGGGCGTCGTGCTGGGAACGCTGCTGGGCAATCTGGATCTGCGCCTGCCCATCGTGACGGCGGGCGTGCTGTTTCTGGTGCTGGGGCTGGCGCTCCTTCGGGTGATGCCGGAAACCAACTTTTTGCCCGCGCAGAGGGAGAAGAGCGGTCTGCTGGCTGATATGCTGGGGCTGTTCAAGGTGAACCTGAGCGGCATCCGGGGTAAGCCCGTCCTGCTGGCGCTGCTGGGGATTGCGCTTTGCGGCGGCTTGGCTAGCGAGGGCTTTGACCGGCTCTCCACGGCGCACTTTCTGGAGGATACCGTCATGCCTTCGTTTGGTGCGCTGGGCAGCGTGACATGGTTTGGCGTGATGCGCCTGCTGGGCGGCGGGCTGGGGATTCTGGCTTCGCAGGGGCTGGTGACGTATCTGGAAAAAAGGGGCGCAGCGGGGCGCACCGGCGTGGTGTTCCTGACGAGCGCGGGGTACATACTGGCGCTGATCGTGTTTGCGCTGGGACGGCAATTCGGGCTGATGATGGCGGCGTTCCTGCTGACAGGACTGATGCGCAGCCTCAAAGAGCCGGTTTTGGCTGCATGGATGAACGAGCATACGGAGGAGCGTATGCGCGCCACGGTGTTTTCTGCCAATGGGCAGATGGATGCGCTGGGGCAGGTGCTGGGCGGACCACTGGTGGGCCTTGCGGCGCAGCGGGTTTCGGTGGCATTTGGGCTGATCTGTACGGCGCTGCTGCTGTTTCCCGCGCTGCTTTTGATTCCGGCGGCGGGGCGTGCCCCGGAGAAAGGCGCGAAGTGAAATAGAGGCTTGGGGATCAATCCCCAAGCCCCTATTTTGTTTTGAACCGTATGAAGTGCGTTGGAATGGGATTACGCAAGATAGGTCTTGGTCAGCGCATGAAACGCTTCGTTTTCGCGCAGAAAGGCACAGCTTTCGTCCTGTTCGAGCTGGCGGACAATGGCACGCAGAAAATCCCTGCCGGCCAGCGTGCTGGCGTGTACATCCGTGCGGTCATAGAGCGGGCAGGTGCCGGGCGACCACGGCGCATCCAGCGCGTCGAACATCGCGCACAGATGGGTGATGCAGCGCTCCGGCTCCCTGCGGGCCAGCGCGGTCTGGAACTGTGCGAGATGGCCGGTGTAGGGATGCATATACAGCAGCTTTACAAAATCGGTCGTCAGGTCGGCGATGACCTGTGCGCGGTCGAACTCGCCCGCGTCCAGCTCCATTTGAAGCAGACGGAGCAGAAGCTGCCGCACATCGCTCACATGGGCAAAGAGACGCTTTTGCACGCAGGCGGCGGCCTGCTCCTTTTCGCCCTGCGCCAGCAGGAGGGAAACTTCCAGCGGCCAGCGGGCTGTGGATGGTTCGCGCGGCAGGCGCTCCATCATGGCCTTTGCCTCGTCGATGCGATTGTCCGCGAGGTAGCGCAGCGCCAGCATATTCGCTGCGGCCTCGCGTGCTTCGTCATCGTCGCTTTCCGCGGCGCGAAGATACCAGTCCCGCAGGCGGGCGGACAGGTTATCGCGTGCTTCCACCGTCATGTCGGATGTTATCATGCGCCCTTCCAGCGTCGCAGCGAGGCCAAAGAGCAGCGCACCGCAGACGGGGTATTCCCGCACAAAGCCCTCAGCGAGGGCATACGCGGCCTCACAGCCCTGCGCCTTCGCCGCATCGGATACGCGCAGCATCATGTCGTTGAGCGCGGCCCTGTCCGGCGCACGCTCAAAGCCCATGAGCGTGTTGAGATCCACGCCCAGCACCCGTGCCAGCGCGGGCAGCAGCGTTACATCGGGATAGGAGGCGGCAAGCTCCCATTTGCTCACCGCCGCCGCACTCACGCCCAGACGATCAGCGAGCTGCTCCTGCGTCATCCCCAGCGCACGCCTGCGCGTGCGGATGGTTTCGTACATATTCATCATGGATTTGACTCCCTTCGCTTTCCGTTCTGGACGGGCCCTGTCCGTGATTGCATGATAACACATCACGGACGCGGGCACAATGGAGGCGGATTCAAGCGAAACGAGGAAAAGTCAACGGCTGGTTGAAGCGGTATACGCCAATCGGATATCCTCGCGGCCGACGCGCTTCCAGTCAAACAGACGCGTCAGTTCATCGAGGCTGGCGGGGCGGTTTTCCGAAAGAATCCCGCAGGAGAACGCCAGCATCCCCAGAATCTGCTGCGGGGTCATGGCGCGGGAAAGCGCCGAGAGGTCGAGATCCCGGTCGCGCTTGGCGAGGCGGCGGCCCTGCGCGTCCAGCAGAAGGGGAATGTGGTGATAAGCGGGCGTGTCAAAGCCGAGCAGGCGCTGGATGTAGATCTGGCGCGGGGTGGAAAAGAGGATGTCGCGCCCGCGCACGACCTCGCTCACGCCGCTGAGCGCATCATCGACCACCACGGCGAGCTGATAACCGAAGAGCCCGTCCGAGCGGCGAAGAATCACGTCGCCGCAGTCCCGCGCGAGGTTTTCACAGACCTCGCCAAAACCGCCGTCGGTGAAGCAAATGGCTTCATCCGGCATACGCAGGCGCAGGGCGGGGCGGCGCGTTTTCGTGCGCTCAGCAATTTCCTCCGGCGTGAGATGTGCGCAGGCGCGGTTGTACACCGGCTCATGATCGCCCAGATTCGGCGCCTGCGCGGCGTGAAGCTGGGCGCGGGTGCAGAAGCAGGGGTAGATCAGCCCGCGTGCGCTGAGGGAATCCATGCAGCGCTGGTAGATTTCCGTGCGCTCGCTCTGGTACAGCGGCGGCTCGTCCCAGTCAAACCCCAGAAAGCACAGATCTTCGATGCACTGCTGGGCGAGGCGGCGAGGACAGCGCGGCGCGTCCAGATCCTCAATGCGCAAAAGAAAACGCCCGCCCTGACTGCGTGCGCTCAGGTAGGCAAGCAGGCAGCACAGCAGATTGCCCAGATGCAGCCGCCCGCTGGGCGTGGGCGCAAAGCGCCCGACGACGGGCGCACTCATGCGTCGGTGATCGGGGAGCGCGGTGCGCCAGATTTCTGTGCGCCATCGGGCATAATCAGCTCGATCTCCAGCCGGTCAAAGTCCACCGCCTCGGTGAAATGCTCCTTGGTGTACGCGGTGCGGCCGAACTGATCGAACTCGCGGGCGTGCTTGGGGAGCTGAAGCGGGCGCTGCACGTCAAAGCGGCGGCAGATTTCCAGAAAGGTTTCTTCCAGATCATCGTTTTCGATGGGGAGCGTTTCCTGACGGATGATGCGGTGATGACGGATAAGTCTGGCCCAAAGCCGGTTGCTGTTCATGTTTGTCTCCTTGCCTGTGCGCGATAAATGCGCTATAATAAACATTCAATGACATGATTTTATCTGATCGAAGGGGATTTGTAAAGGGATGCGGCTTACACTTTGTCCGCTGTTTTCCGGCTCGTCCGGCAACAGCATCTATATGGCTGCCGGCGGCGTGCGCCTGCTGGTGGACGCGGGCATGAGCGCGTCGCGTGTGGAGGCGCACCTGCGCGAGATCGGCGTGGATATCCGCGATATCGATGGCATTCTGGTGACGCATGAGCACGTGGATCACATCCGAGGTCTGGGCGTGCTGTGCCGCAAGTACGGTCTGCCCGTATACGCCAACGCCGGCACGTGGGACGGCATCCTGCTGCGGGAATCGGGGATTCCGCTGCGCTGCGTGCGCACGTTTGACACAGGGGAGGATTTTTACATCGGCGGGGTGAACGTGCATCCCTTCCCGATTCCGCATGATGCGAAGGAGCCGGTGGGATACAGCTTTGACTGCCAGGGGCTGCGCTGTGCGGTGGCAACGGACTTGGGGCATATCTGCGATAGCTGGATGGACGCGGTGAAGGGCTGTCAGGCGCTGGTGCTGGAGGCCAACCATGACGTGGAGATGGTCAACCGGGGACCCTATCCGGCGCATCTCAAGCGCAGAATTCTGGGGCGCAAGGGACACCTGAACAACGAGGACTGCGCCAAGGCGCTGCTTTCGCTGGTTGGCTCCGGCACGCGTGCAGTTTTTCTTTCTCACCTTTCTCTGGACAATAATTTGCCGGAATTGGCATATAATACCGTATGCGAGGCGCTGGACGGTGCGGGCTACAACGTGGGCGAGGACGTGCGCGTGACGGTATCTCGCCGGGATAAGGTATCGGATATGCTGGTGCTCTCGAGCGAGGATGTGCAGGCCGGATAGCGGCAAGGAGGCCAAGAAAGTATGAAGCGCAGGGTGACGCTGAATCTGGACGAGCAGACGATTGAAAAGCTCGACGCGCTGGCTGATTCGCTCGGCTTTACGAGGGAAATGGCGGCCGTGTATGCCATCAGGCTGGTGAGCGCGTGTGTGGATGAGGGGCTGATTGAGGACGTGCCCGCCCGCGCATGGCCGCGGGAGGCGCAGCTGCTCACAGGCACGGGCGGAAAAGTGATCGGTTTTGTGCCGCGCGGGGAAAAGCGCACGGAGGACGGCGAATAGACGCATAGGGGCGGGCGAATCTGCGCACACTTCGTTTTGCAGAGATTGCAGAAAGGAGTGGACTGCATGGATCGACTGTCCCTTTTGCTGGTCATCATTGGCGCGGTCAACTGGGGGCTGATTGGGCTGTTCCAGTTTGACTTGGTGGCATTCCTCTTCGGCGGTCAGGCGGCGCTGATCTCCCGGGTGGTGTATACGGTGATCGGCGCGGCTGGCGTGTGGAGCATTTCGATGCTCTTTACCGGACGGGAAGCGCACCGTGAATCTGCGGAAGCGCCGCGCATTGACAGCGCAAACGCTTAAATCAACTTCATACAGACAACCCCTGCCGGTTCAGCACACAGTGCGCTGAATAGGCAGGGGTAAAAAAATCCTCCCGGCGCAGCAATTTCCCCCTGTCATATCCCATTTTGATGGTGTATAATAGGAACGTATAATGGTATGAAGGGAGGATGCGCCGTGAGCGCGATCATAGAACAATTCTCTGCAGTGCTGTGGAACGTCATCAACAGGCCGAGTATTGTCGACCTCATTGACATCCTCTTGCTGACTTTTCTCATCTATGAAATGCTGGTGCATTTGCAGCATACCCGCGTTTCCCAGACGCTCAAGGGCATCGTGCTGCTGCTGCTGGCCACATGGCTAAGCGATGTTATCGGTATGCGCACCATCCACGCGCTGCTCTCATGGGTCATCAATGCGGGACCGGTGCTGCTGATTGTGCTATTTCAGCAGGAGATCCGCCGCGTGCTGGAGGAGCTGGGTGCAACCAATTTGTTTGACTCCGCAGCGCGCATCCAGCAGACCGGCGGCGTGGACCTGATGATTGACGAGCTGATTCTGGCGCTGGAGCATATGTCCCGCCGCCGCGTGGGCGCGCTGATCGTCATCGAGAACAAGACCCGCCTCAACGACGTGATTGCCACCGGCACGCGCGTGGACGGCGTGATTTCCCAGCCGCTGCTGGAAAACATATTTGAACCCAATACTCCGCTGCACGACGGTGCGGTGGTGGTGCGCGGCGACCGCATCATGTCCGCCGCGTGCCTGCTGCACCTGTCCGATACCACGGGCGTGGGCCGCGATCTGGGCACGCGCCACCGCGCGGGTCTGGGCATGAGCGAAATCTCCGATGCGACGGTGTTCATCGTCTCTGAGGAGACGGGCATCATCTCCATGGCGCGGGGCGGCGAGCTGGTGCGCCATCTGGACGAGGCTTCCCTGCACAGGATTCTTCACGAGATGTATGACGGCGCGGGCAAGGAGCAGAGCCGCCGGAGTCTCAGCGTGCCGCTGCGCAATCTCAAGCAAAGGAGGCGAGGCGCGCATGATGAACAGCAGAACGCCCAAAAAGAATAACGCGCCGCGCGGGCCGTTTGCAGGGCTGCGCAGCGTGATGGCGCGCGTATTTGCCAGCAAGCGCTTTCTGCTGGTGATGTCGCTGCTGATTGCCATTCTGACATGGAGCTCGCTGGTCGCCTCGGATGCGACGCTGACCCGGCCCAAGACGTTTCAGAATGTATCGGTGAGCGTTGTCGGTGCATCCACACTCAAGAGCCGCGGCTTCATCGTCATGGACGATCTGGAGGAGCTGACCTCCGGCGTGCGCATGACGGTGGAGGTGACGCAGGCCAATTACAACCGCGTCAGCGGTACATCCTACAACCCGCATTTTGACCTGACGGACGTGACCGGTGTGGGCGAAAACACGCTGGAGATCGGCTTTTCCTCGCAGATTTACGGCCCGGTCATCGCCTGCGAGCCTTCTACCATCACCGTGAACGTGGAGCGCTACATGACCCGCCGCGTGCCGGTGGTGCTGGAGCTGACGGGCTTTGCGCCGGACGATGTGTATCTGGATAGCTACCGCACCGATCCGACGATGCTCTCCGTCTCCGGCCCGCAGTCGCTGGTGACCAGCGTGGCGCGCGCCGTGGCGAAACTGGATCTGTCCATGCTCTCGTCGGATCGCGCGAGCGACCGCACGGCGCTCGATGTGGAGCTTCAGGATGCTTCCGGCGCGATTGTGGTATCCGACAAGCTGGAAATCACCAACGAGACGGTCATCACCGATTCGGTGATTGTGGATACCGAGGTGGTGCCGACGGTAATGGCGCCGCTGGATCTGGGGGGCCTGGTGAGCGGAGAGCCGGCCGAGGGCTATGAATTGACGGACGTGTATGTGGAGCAATCCGCCATTCGCGTTGCGGCGAAGCCGGAAATTCTCGGCGCGATTGAGTTTATCGCCATTGATCAGCCGCTGGATATCAGCGGCGCAGCGGAGAGCGTGAGCGGCTATGCGCGCCTGAAAAAGCTCTCCGGCATTGAGAATACGCTGCCTGCCGAGGTGGCTGTGACGGCGGAGATCCGGGAAAAGACGGTGGAGCGCACCATGCGTGCCATCGATATCCGGGTGGAGGGCGTGGAGCCCGGGCTGAGCGCACGGCTTTCGGCAGCGCAGAGCGCCGTGCAGCTCACGGGCCCGTACAGCTTCATCAACGGCCTTGAGGATGAGGACGTTCACCTCTTCGTGGATGCAAGCGGATTGGCCGAGGGGCAGCACACCCTGCCCGTGCAGATCCGCATCGACAACGCGCAGGACTTCACCTGTGCGCTGAGTATGCCGGAGGTGACCATCACGCTGACGCAGGCGGGTATGTAACGCGCGGGCGACAGCCCCTTTTCCGGCCGCAGACAGCGACCGGATTTTTTGAATGAGGAGGAATTTCATCATGGGTACGCTGGCAGATTCTCTGTTTACCGTGCTGATGGGCTGGGTTCGTGCGCTGGTGAACGCGCTGTGGGCGCTGTTTTCGGCGGATCACACGACAACCCTTGAGTTTCTGGGCAAGCATTGGCTGCTGATTGCCGGGGGGCTGATTGCTGCTGGTCTGGTGATCGACTGGATCATCTGGCTGCTGCGCTGGCAGCCGTATCACCTGTGGGCGCAGCGCGCACGCAGGGTACTGCGCATCGAGGAGCCGGAGGTGCAGGAGGAAGCCGAAAAGGGACGTGCGCGCGCGGCGGCGATGCCGCAAAAGCGTGCCATGCAGCCTGCACAGCGTGCGCCACAGACGTTTGAAGAAGCGCCGCTGTACATCGATGAGCGGGAAGCGGAATTGGTGATGGAGCGTGCACAGGAAGCGCCAGACGAGCGCGTCTATCCGGGAATGCGCTATGGCAGCGAGGCATCGGCAGATCTGGAAAGCACGCAGCGGTATGGTGCGGTGACGCAGGAGGGACCGGGCGCGGCCGAGGTGGCGCGCAGGCGTGCGGAGATCGACGCATGGCAGGCGCAGATGCAGGAGGAGGCGCGCGCCCGCGCGGAGGCAGAGCAGGCGCGCCGTGCGCAGGAAGCCTACGAGGCGGAGCAGGCGCGTTTGGCACAGGAGCAATACGAGCGCGAGCTGGCGGAGTATGAGCGGCAGAAGGCGCAGTACGAGCGCGATTTGGCGGAGTATGAGCGGCAGAAGGCCGCATATGACGCGCAGCAGCGTCAGGAGCAGGCCGCAGAGCTGCCGCCCGAAGAGCTGTCGCCCGCAGAGCTGTCGCCCGCAGAGCTGTCGCCCGAAGCGGAGATGCATACCGCGCGGCGGCGCAGGGGGGCGGCACATCCGGCTGCTGCACCGACGTACAGCGATTATGTGCAGGGCGAGGGCGTAGCCGAGCTGCCGGACGCGCCGCAATGGCCGCAGATGCCGACAGAGCAAGCCGCACACCGCAAGGCGGCGGGCAAGGCGGCGGGCAAGCTGCTGGGGCGCATGGCGAAGATGATCGAGCCGGAAGAGGAGGAGCTGGCCGTGCGCACCAAGCTCCCGCCGCGCGTGGATGTGAAGGACGCATACAAGCCGGCGGCTGCGCCTGCCAAGCCGGGCAGGCGCAAGCGTTGAGGGCGCATCTATGGAAGAATCGCTGATGAGCGTGCTTGAGCAGGGGGCGGCGCTGCTCGCGCTCGTGCTGATGGGCGCGTGCGGCGCAGGGCTGCTGCTGCGCTTTGTCCGCGTGCTGCGCGGGCAGGAGGCGGCAGATGGCCTTCCGGCGCATGGACAGCGTGCCGGAGCGGCAGAACTGTGGGCTGCGGCTGGCGCGGCGCTGCTCTCGCGGCTGGCGCTGTATGCGCTGGCCTACGCGATGTACCGGATGCTGGGGCTGGGCAGCGATGGGCCGCTGGCCTCGCTGGAGGCGCTGTGGACGCATTGGGATACGCGGCACTATGTCGGCATCGCGCAGGAGGGTTACACCGCTGTGGGAGACGAACGGCTGCGGCTGGTGTTTTTCCCGCTGTATCCGTGGCTGATGCGGCTGCTTGCGCCGCTGACGGGCGGCAATGTGTTCCTTGCAGGCGTGGTGATCTCGCTGGCGTGCAGCGCGGCTGCGGCGGCGATGGTGTACGATTTGTCCTGTATGCACTTTGGTCGGGAGACAGCGCGGCGAAGCGTGGCGTATTTTCTGCTGAGCCCGCTGAGCGTGTTCCTGTGCTGCGCGTATACGGAGGCACTGTTCATCGCCCTGACGCTGGCAGCGGTGTGCCTGCTGCGGCGGGGGCATCCGTGGGCGGCGGCGCTGTGCGGTGCGCTGAGTGCGCTGACGCGTATGCCGGGCGTGATCGTGTCCGGGCTGCTGCTGATCGCGTTCTGCGCCAAGATTCCCCGGCGGAAGGCGGACGGGCGCGCGCTTCTTGCCTGTGTGGGGCAGGTGCTGCTGGTGTTTTCGGGGCTGTTTGTCTACTGGCTGGTCAACTGGCGGGTGACGGGCGACCCGATGACCTACATGACGTATCAGCGGGAGAACTGGTTTCAGGAGCCGGGCGCTTTCTGGTGCTCGACAGCCAATACCATGCACTATTTCCTCAGCACGGCAGGCGAGAGCGACTGGTTGTGGACGTGGGGGTTCCAGCTTGCATGTATGCTGGGCATCTATGTGCTGCTGGCGGTGGGGGCACGGCGGATTCCGTTTGACTTGGCGGCGTACAGTTTTGTGTATACGGCAGTGGTGCTTTCGCCAACATGGCTGCTCTCCGGCGCACGCTATCTGTACGCGCTGTGTGCATTGCCGATGCTGCTCGCCCGCCTGCGCGTAGGCCGAACCGGGCATACGCTGCTGCTGGGTGTTTCGGGGGTGCTGCTCGCCGTGTGGACGTTCGGCTACTGCATCGCCGTGCAGGTGCTGTAAGGCCAAGTTTCCCGGAATCTGAAGCCTGCCGCCGCCAGCGGCGGAAACAGGCGGGCGGAACGTCGGAAATCGTAGGGAGAGACGCGCTCCGCTGGGGTCAGAGGGACTGGGGGGAGTTTCGATTCTCCCCCCAAGCCCCTCTGGACACCCCTTCCCCCCTACAAACGATCAGGGCTGCGCCCCTGAACCCATGGGGTTGACCGAGGGTTCGGCGGAAAGCCGGGAA
>JAXJLD010000009.1:0-6196 GCA_036297385.1 Christensenellales bacterium
CCCCCCTGCAAACGATCAGGGCTGCGGCCCTGAACCCATGGGGATGACCGAGGGGTGAGCGAAACCCATGCATTGCAGGAACAAGAAGCATCGCATTGGACTATCCATGCGGAGCAGCATATCTGCCGCCGCCAGTGGCGGAAGCAGGCAATAAGAAAAGGCGGTCACCCGAACACTCGTCCGGGCGACCGCCTTCTTTTCATATCGTTTGCTCGCTTATTCGAAGAAGTCGTCATTATCGTCGTCGAAGTCTTCATCCGCTTCCACGAAGTCATCCTCATCCGACGTGTTCTTCTTCCTGCCGAAACCGGAGAACAGCCCCTTCTTCTTCATCGGCTTAATCTCGCCGCGCTTCTTGCCCTGCCCCGCGTACGTATCCTCACGCGCCTCTTTCTGGCGGCTGATCTCCTCGATCTGCTCGCGGCTCAGGCGAATCGTCTGCTCCGTCTCATCGGCCTGTTCTGCCTTCGGCGCAGCCTGTGCGGCAACGTTTTCGACCTTCTTCTCCTCCTGCGTGGCCTTCGGCTCATCCACATTCTGAGATTCGGCAGCCGCCTGCGTCACCTGATCGGCCAGCCCGCTGAAGATACGGGTCTGCGAATCATCGACCTTGCCCTGCGGCACAAACTCCGGCCTCTGGCTCACCGGCGCAACGCGAAGCGTCTCATCCGCCGGCACCTCGGTCGCCTGACGGCGGCGACGCCCTTCCTCTCGCTCCAGCCTGCGCATAGCGTCGCGTGCAGGCGTGTTGGAGAGCTGATCCTCCGCCGTATCCGTCTCAACCGCGTCATCCGTCACATCCTGTGCCGATGCGCTTTCTTCCTTGCTTGTGCTGCCCGCTGCGGTCTGCTGCCTGCGGCGTCGCGCCACACCCCTGTGGTTGCGCACATCCGGCGACAGCTCGATGGTATCAATCGCCTGTTCCATGCGCTTCTTGCGCTTGGCACTCGTTACGCCGCTGACTGTCAGAATGACCACCAGCAGCGCCGCCAGCACGCCCGCCACGGTGTACAGCACAACGGGGTTCACCTTTTCCGCGATGATCTCGCCAAGCGTCGGCACCGGCGTAGCCGTCGGCTCCGGGGTCGGGGTCGGCGGCACAGGGCTCGGGGTCGGCACAGCCGTCGGTTCCGGCGTTGGCGCGACATACGCCACCTGAAGCACGTTGGAATCAAAGGTGCGCTCGTTGCCGTCCACATCCTTGCCATGCACGACGAACTGGAACTTGCCCGCGATGCTGGTCTGCACATCAAAGACCACCGTGCGGCTCTCGCCCGCCGGCAGGGACGGAATCTTGGCGACGGTTTCACCCGCCTGCGTGACGGTCAGCGTCGCCGCATCCGTCTCGCCCACGTTCTCCACCACGACGCCGAAACGCACCACCGCCGGTTCGCTGTGGATGACGGTCTGCGCCGCATCGGCGTAGACCTTGAGCATCAGCGCACGGGAAGCATCCTGCGTGGTGACATGAATCTCATTGGATACGACGCTCACCGCATCGCCCTTGTCGTCCGCGCCGGACACCGTCACGCTGACCGCGCCCTCCTGTGCTGCCGCCCACTCGATCTTCTTTTCAAAGGAAGCGCCCGCGCTCAGCTCCACGCCGGCAAACGCCTCGGTGCCATCTCCCAGCACCGCCGTCAGCCCCGTATAGGACTGCTTGCCCGTGTTTTTGAGCTCTACGTTCAGCTCAATCTTCTCGCCAGGGAACACATCCTGCGCGTTCTTGGCCGACAGGCTCACCTCCAGCCCATCCTCCGCGACGGCGATGGTTTTTCGCGCCATATCCGATACGGTCAGCGTCTTTTTGGAATCTGCCGCCTGATAGGTGATAGACGGCTTGCTGACCAGCTCGCTACCGCCCATGGTGAATTTTTCAGTCAGCGTCACCTTTTCACCCACAGACAGGGAGGTCTGCGTCAGTTCCTCCTTGGACACACCGCTGTTCTTGACGACGATGTTGCGCAGCTCCACATTGCCTGTATTGGAAAGCGTATAGGCAATGGTGACCTCCTGCCCCTTGCGTGCGCTGGCGGTGGAAATGCTGTATGTCGCCGTAAGCTGCGGCGCAGCCTCTTCGGTCTGGATGGTCACCGGCACGGTGCGGGTGGCCTGCTGCGGCCCGCTGCCCGTATCAATCGTGTACTGAATATAGTAGCTGATCTTCCCCTTCTCGATCTGCTCCTGTGTCACATGCCATGTTCCCGTATAGGTCACGCTCTGCTCGCCCTTGAGGCCGCTGTACTTCTCCACGGAGATTCCCTCCGGATTGAAGAGCGTGATCTCCTCCTGCATATCGGTCTGACTGCTGTTGTAGATCTTGATGGTGATGGATACATCCTGCTCGGAAATCACCGACTGCGGTTCGCTGAGCGAAGACACGCGAATGGGGTCCGCATCCGCTGCAGCCACGCCGCACAGCGCCAGCATCAGCACCGCCAGCAGCGTCGCGATTCCAACCCGGAAGCCTTTTCTGCGCTTCTCCATGCTTTGTTCAGGGCCGCAAAAGCGACCCTTTCCTCCCTTCCCCCGGCAGCATTTTCCGCCGATCTATGTCGAAAGTGTACACAAATCCACTTTGGCTTATTGTAGTCTATCCCGTCGTTTCTGTCAAGAGCGGGCGAATTTTGTCAGCCCGCGAGCAGCCATCCCGCCGCCGCCACACTCACTGCATAGCCTACCAGCGCTGCCCCCAGCGCATAGCCCGGCCTGCGCACGCCAGCCGCTCCCAGATATATGGAGCCGGTGAACAGGATGGTCTCACTCGCCCCGCTGATCACGCAGGCCAGCCTGCCCGCGCGGCTCTCTGCGCCTTCGTGCGCCAGCACATCGCGCACGGCAGCCAGCGCTGCCGAGCCGGACAGCGGGCGCAGCAGCACCACACCCGCTGCCTCCTGCGGCACGCCAAGCACCTCCATCAGCGGGGAAAGCGCCGCTTCGAGCACGCCCAGCGCCCCAGTCTCCCGCAGCAGCGATACCGCCGTCAGCACCGCACACAGATAGGGAAGCATCTTCACCAGCGTCACAAGCCCCTCCTGTGCGCCGCGCACAAACGCGCTGTATACATCAATATGTGTGCGCAGACCGCACAGAATCGCCAGCACCACGAACGCTGGCACCAGACAGGACGAATCAGGCATACCTTTTCTTCCTCTTGGCCATGATTTTACAGATGCCCACCGCTACTGCCATCTGCACGCCCGTGACCAGCAGCGTCGGCAGTACGATGTCCGACGGGTTCTGTGCGCCCGCCTGCGTGCGCAGCGCAATCATCGTCGTGGGCAGAATCTGCACGCTGCACATATTCATCGTCAAAAACAGCAGCATCGCATCGCTGGCGCACTCTCCGCGCTGCCCAACTTCAGCCATGGTGCGCATGGCCTTCAGTCCTGCCGGGGTCGCCGCGCCGCCCATGCCCAGCATATCCGCCGCAAGGTTGACGGCAATATCGTCAATCGCCCGCTCTTCCCCCGGCGCAAAGGGAAACAGCCATAGCAGCGGCCTGCGCAGCATCGCCGCCAGCCCGCCCGCCGCGCCGCTCTCGCGCAGCACCCCCATCAAGCCGCCGAAAAACGCATACGCCCCCGCCATGCTCAGGCAAAACGAAACCGCCTCCGTGCCACCGTTCAGCAGCGCCGCCTGCACCTGCGGCAAGCGCCCCTGTGCGCAGGCCGCCGCGATGCCCATGAGCATCATCGCGCAAAATACCGCGTTCATCCCATCACCCGCGCCAGCCTATGCGCACCCGGGCAAAAAAAGAAGGAGGCCCGAAGGCCTCCATCCTTACAGCTTGATTACTTCATATTCGCGCGTGCCCAGCCCGATCTTCTCGGCGTGCTCCAGACAGCTCCGCCACTCGGAGTTAGGCGTAGAGTTGGTGAACGGGTCGCCCCAGTCCGCAAAGCCCGGCTTGCGCAGGTTTTCCCAGAGCTGGCTGCCCGGCAGCGGCTGCTGATCCAGACACGCATCCACGCACGCCTGATCCAGCGCCAGCGGGTCGAAGGACGCAAACATACCGATATCCGGCAGGATGGGCGCATCGTTCTCGCAATGGCAGTCGCAATTCGGGGAGATATCCTGCACCAGCGAGATATGGAAATTCGGCCGCCCATCGACGACTGCCTTGGCGTACTCCGCCATGCGGCAGTTCAGCACCGCGTTGGCATTGTCGCTGACAAAGTGAATCGCATCAAAGTTGCACGCGCCCAAGCAGCGGCCGCAGCCCAAGCAATGTTCCGGGTCGATGTGCATCTTGTGCGCCGCCTCGTCAAACACCAAGCCATCGTTGGCGCACAGCTTCTGGCAGAGCCGACAGCCGCGGCAGCTGGCTTCATCCACGACGGGCTTGCCATCGTTGTGCTGCTCTGCCTTGCCCGCGCGGGAGCCGCAACCCATGCCGATGTTCTTGATCGCGCCGCCGAAGCCGGTCGATTCGTGTCCCTTGAAGTGCGTGAGGCTGATGAACACATCCGCATCCATCACCGCCCGGCCAATCTTCGCCGTCTTGACGTATTCGCCGCCGTTCACCGGCACCTCCACGTCGTCCGTGCCCTTGAGGCCGTCACCGATGAGGATCGGACAGCCGACCGTCATGGGCGTGAAGCCGTTTTCCCACGCGCAGTACAGGTGTTCCAGCGCGTTCTTGCGGCTGCCGGGATAGAGCGTGTTGCAGTCCGTCAGATAGGGCTTGCCGCCCAGTTCCCGCACCACGTCCGCCACCGCACGCGCATAGTTCGGGCGCAGGAAGCTGAGGTTGCCCAGCTCACCAAAGTGCATCTTGATCGCCACAAACTTGCCGTCCATGTCGATGTCCGCAATGCCGGCCTTGCGGATGAGCTTCTTGAGCTTGGCTGTCAATCCGTCTCCGTTGGCCACGGTGCGGAAATCCGTAAAGTATACCTTTGCCTTGTCCATCTCGCCATTCCTCCTGAAATATGCTGTATTCATTATACCGCTGTGCCGCCCGTCAGGCAACAAAAATCATCGACAGCGCCAGCATCGCAATCAGGCTGACGGCGATAGACGCAGAATTGGTGAAGCTCGCCAGCGCCGTATCGCTGCCGCAGCGGTCGGTATAAATCGGCGCGAGGCTGGACAGCGGCGCAAAGCACAGCACCACCAGCGTTCTGCGCACCACCAGATCAAACGACGTCAGGAAGTAGCACGCCAGCGCGAACACCGCCGCCAGCGCATAGCGCACGGCCAGCTCGCGTCCCGTCTCCTTCAGCAGTGCGCGGTCGCCCGCCGGCTCAAACATCATGCCGATCATCAGCATCGCCAGAAAGGCGTTGGCATTGGCTGCCGGCTCCACAAAGGTGTACACCGCATCGGGGAGGCGCATATTCAGCGCCATCAGCACAAACATGAGCAGATAGGTGTCAAACGGGACGGACTTGAGGAACTTCATCAGCACCTCCCGCGCACTCTCCCGCTTCTCGCCGCCGGTTCGCAGCAGCGTGGAGGTCATCGCGTAGGAGCCGCCGGTCATCATCACGGCGTTGCCCGTGTCAAACATACAGGCTGTCACCACGCCCGCGCCGCCGAAAAACACCTCGATCAGCGGCAGAGAGAAGCATCCGATGTTATAGCCGCCGATGTTGAGCATCCTGTACGCACGCAGGCGGGTATTCACCCCGCGCGTCGTCAGGTACATCAGCATCATCGGCAAAAACGCGCACAAAAAGCCGATTCCCACAATCCAGAACATCTGCGCATCGCGCGAAAACCCGCTGAACGCCCGCACGATGGTGCAGGGCAGCGTCACATTCATCATGATCTTGGAAATCAGGCGATGATCGTCCCGCCCGAAAAAACCTGTGCGCTTGAGCAGATAGCCCAGCGCGATGACCAGCACATAGCTGATCGGCTTCACCAGATATCCCATCGGTATTCCTCCGTATCGCTCATCATTTGTCCCCCGGAAAGCAATCATACTGTTTTTCATCTAAAACGCTTCACTCAAATCGAGCCCGTTTCCATCGTAGACCGCTTTGCGGTCTGCTCTGAAACTACGTTTTTCAAGGATACGTTAGGGCTACCGCCCTAAAACCCGTTTGGGGATTTCATCCCCAAACCCCTTCTTCGCTTCGCGCTGAATAAAGCTTTGAGAATGAAAACAGTATCAGGCACATCTTTCCGCGCCATGTGCTCCGAAAGAAAAAGAATCCCGGGATCGCTCCCGGGACTTTTCTTCTGC
>JAXJLD010000010.1:0-5051 GCA_036297385.1 Christensenellales bacterium
CCGCTGGCGGAGGCAGGCTCCAGTCCCCAAGCCCTGCTTTGGGATTTCATCCCCAAACCCCTTCTTCGCTTCGCGCTGAATAAAGCTTTTAGAAGATAAACAGTATAACGCTTGAATAAGCAGGCAAGAGCCGGAGGAACGACATTCCTCCGGCTCTCTTATCATCATGGCTCCCTTTTTCGCTTCGCGTTTATCGCACGTTTCTATCAGAAAATAGAACAATGCTGTTTTGAATGAAAAAGCTCCGTGCAAAGCCCCGTCAGATAACGCTTCGCTCCCTGCCCCTTGCGTACCGTACTGCACACGAACATGCGTTATGGCTGCAATTCCGGGAAACTCGCACAGTCGCGCAAAGCGCTCCTTGCGATTCCCGACGTTCCGCCTGCCTGTTTCGCCCACAGGGCGCGGCAGGCTCCAGTCCCTAAAACCCGCTTGGGGATTTCATCCCCAAACCCCTTCTCCGTTTCGCGCTTATCCTCATTTTCATCAGAAAATAGAATAGGAATCGTACTGACGGGATATCACTTATGGTACAGGTTATTCTTCTCGTAGGTCGGCTCACAGGTCAGATTCATGTTCAGGCGCTTGAATACGCCGTCATCCACCGAGGAGAGGATGACCGAGCAGTGAATCTCGCACCCGCTCAGCTCGTCGATCTTCTGCATCGCGCGCATGGCGTTGGGATCGCTCGCCGCGCTGATGGCCAGCGCAACAAGCATCTCATCCGTATGCAGGCGCGGATTCTTGCTCTTCATGTAGTCCGTCTTGAGCGTCTGAATCGTGCCGATGACCTCCGGGGAGATCAGCTTGATCTCGTCCGGGATATCCGCCAGCGTCTTGAGCGCGTTGAGCATCGCCGCAGACACCGGGCCAAAGAGATCCGTCGTCTTGCCGGTCACGATGCGCCCGTCCGCCAGCTCAATGGCCGCCGCAGGCTTGCCGGTTTTGTCCGCCACAGCCAGCGCCGCAGGCACCACCGCACGCGCTTCCGGCTCGATGTTCAGCGAGCTCATCAGCAGCTCGATCTTGCCCACCTCCGCGCCGGAGGACAGACCCTGACGCACCAGACACGCCGCTTTGAAATAGCGCCGGATGATCTCCTGCCGGGAAGCCTCGCAGCACACCTCGTCATCGACAATGGACATCCCCACCATGTTCACGCCCATGTCCGTCGGGCTCTTGTACGGACACTCGCCGTAGATGCGCTCAAAGATGGTGCGCAGCACCGGGAAGATCTCCACATCGCGGTTGTAGTTCACCGTCGTCTGCCCGTATGCCTCCAGATGGAACGGGTCGATCATGTTCACGTCGTTCAGATCAGCGGTCGCCGCCTCATAGGCGAGGTTGACCGGATGCTTGAGCGGCAGATTCCAGATCGGGAACGTCTCAAACTTGGCGTAGCCCGCCTTCACGCCGCGCTTATGGTCGTGATAGAGCTGGCTCAGGCAGGTGGCCATCTTGCCGCTGCCCGGGCCGGGCGCCGTCACCACGATCAGCGAACGGCTCGTCTCGATGTAATCGTTGCGGCCATAGCCCTCATCGCTGACGACCAAACGGATGTCGGTCGGATAATTGGGAATGGTATAGTGCCGGTACACCTTGAGCCCCAGCGCCGTCATCCTGTTTTCAAACGTGACGGCGGAGGGCTGATCGGCAAACTGCGTCAGCACGATGGAGCCAACATACAGCCCAAAGCTGCGGAACACGTCGATCAGGCGCATCACGTCGCTGTCGTAGGTGATGCCCAGATCGCCGCGGCGCTTGTTCTTCTCGATATCGCCCGCGCTGATGGCGATGACGATCTCCGCCTGATCGCGCAGTTCCAGCAGCATCCGAATCTTGTTGTCCGGTTCAAAGCCGGGCAGAACGCGCGCCGCATGATAATCGTCAAACAGCTTGCCGCCAAACTCCAAATACAGCTTGCCGCCAAACTGATCAATGCGCTCCCGGATGCGCTCGGATTGCAGACGAATGTACTTGGCGCTGTCAAAGCCGATTTTCTTCATATGCCGTCTCTCCCATTCCCATTGTCCCCATAACACAGATATGATCCCAGCAGATTATCAAAACGATACACAGTATAGCAAAATCCAGCGGTCGAATCAAGGGTGCGCACACACTTTACGCGCGGTGGAGATCCTGAATCCGCCCTGCGCTCACCCCGCCGAACACGCGCAGCCCCGGCGCACAGCCGTCAAAGGCGAAATCCGCCACGCGCGTCGTCGCCGGCATCTTCACAAATGCCAGCCGCGTGCAGCCAAAAAAGGCCATACGCCCCACGCTGACCGTTCCCCACGGCAGCGTGACCTGAGACAGATTTTCGCAGCCCGCAAACGCGCTGTCGCCCACGATTTCCAGCCCGCGCTCCAAGCTCACGCCCGTCAGGCTTCTGCACCCGAAGAATGCGCTCTCCCCAATCTCCCGCACATTCGCCCCAATGCTCAGATGCGCCAGCGTGCCGCAGGCAAAGAACGCCTTGGGCTGCACGCCGATGATGCGGCGTCCGCAGATCTCCGCGGGAATATCGATGCGCTCAGGCGCAGTCTGCCGCGGCCCAACGACGATCAGCGAGCCATCTTCCTGCTCCTCATAGATCAGCTCTTCGTCCTCGCGCCAGCTCTGGGAATCAAACGCGATGCCATTCATCTGCGCATACTGCTGCGCAGGCGTATCCTCCGCGCCATACAGGCAGAGCTGGCGACCACAGCCGAAAAACACGCCGCCGCCAAAGGAGGCCAGGCTCGTCGGCACATCCACCCGCTCCAGCGCGGTACACTTGGAAAAACAGGATGGGCCCAGCGCCTGCACCCCCGGCTCGATGCGCACGCGCGTCAGCCCCGTACACTTGGCAAATGCCAGCGTCCCCACACGCTGCACGCCGCCGGGAATGACAAGCTGTGTCAGATGGCAGCAGCCGGAAAACGCCATTTCCCCAATCTGCTTGAGCTCCGGCGGCAGCACCACGCGTCGCAGCGCCGTACAGCCATCAAATGCCTTGGGCGCAATCGCCGTCACCGGGCAGGCCCCCGCTTCAAACTGAATGTCCAGATCATCGGCCTGCGGGTCGATGCAGCGCGCCACGGACAGCGTGCCGTCGCCGTTGTCCGCAAAGTCCAGCACACGACGGCCCACCATGGCATACCCCGCAGGCATACGGTACATCGGTGACGGCTGGGCAGGCATGGCCGTCGGCAGCACAGGCTGTGGCGGCGCACTCGGCATATCCGCCATTCTGCGCAGCATCTCCGGCGATATCGGTGTAAAGGGCGCGGTGTCGTCATGCCATGGGCGCGGAGACACGGGCGGCACGTCCACCGTAAAGCCGTCCTGCGTCATCGTATCATCCCTATCCCCGTCATTTCCCCGTCTAAATCTTCTGGTCAGCATGGCTTACCTCACATATTTTGTCGCATTTGGTTATATTATAGCATTCGCCCCGCCTCAAGGCAATGCTGGAGCAATTTTTTGCCGGTTTTGCCCGATTTCCCCTTGACATCCTCCCGCACGTGGTGTATCATCATGATATCAAAACGATATCAAACATTTAGAAAGGGGTTTCCACCATGGATAACAAGGTCTCCCGTCTCTCTCAAGTGCCTGCCGCCCGCGTCGCGCCGCATGGAAGCGGTATGCTGATGCTGCTCGTGCTTCTGCTGGGCTCAGTTCTCTCTGCCGCCCTGCTGATCGTCGGTATCCTCTGCGCGGCGAATACGAACGGCGTGCTGGGCTTCCTGCTCATCCTCGCCGCCTCACTGGCCCTCATCGGCATTTGCATCGGGTTTGCCGGCCTCAAGGTGCTCGCCCCCAATCAGGCCTATGTGTTCACGCTCTTCGGCCAGTATTACGGCACGCTGGAAAAGCCGGGCTTCTACTTCGTCAATCCGTTCGTCAGCGCCAACGCACCGACCGTGATGAACGGCGAGCTGACCGTACCGGCGCAGAAGAAGAACCCCGCCACCGGCATGGAAACCACCATTTCCACCGGCAAGCCCAAGAAGATCAGCCTCAAGACCCGCACGCTGGACAACCGCACGCAGAAGGTCAACGACGCGATGGGCAACCCGATCATCATCGGCTCTGTGGTCATCTGGCACGTTGCCGACCCCACCGCCGCAGTCTTTGCCGTAGAGAACTTTGAGGAATATCTCTCCATCCAGTGCGATTCCACCATCCGCAACATTGCGCGCCTGTACCCGTATGACACCATGGACACCGATTCCGACGAAAAGACGCTGCGCGGCTCCAGCAGCGAGGTATCCGACATCATGAAAGAGGAGCTGTTCCGCCGCGTGAAGGACGCAGGCATCGTCATCGAGGATGTGCGCATCACGACCCTCGCCTATTCCGACGAGATTGCCGCCGCGATGCTCCAGCGCCAGCAGGCGACTGCCATCATCGCCGCCCGCCAGAAGATCGTCGAGGGCGCGGTAGGCATGGTCAAAATGGCCATCGACCAGCTCAGCGAGGAGGAGGTCGTGGTGCTGGACGAGGAGCGCAAGGCCGCCATGGTCAGCAACCTGCTCGTCGTGCTATGCGGCAGCAAGGATGCGCAGCCCATCGTCAACAGCGGCAGCCTCTATTGATTGCGGAGGCCTGTCCGATGAACGAAAACGAACTCAAGCTCAAAGAAGAGCAGCTCGCCGCGCGCCTTGCCCGTGTATCCGAGCTGGAAGATCAGGTGCGCAAGCGCGAAAAGGCACTCAAGGAAAAGGAAAAGGCGAAGAAGCAGGTGCTTCTTCGCCTCGCCCCTTCCCTCTGGGACGATATTGCCGCATGGGCAGAGGAGGATTTCCGCTCCATCAACGCGCAGATTGAATTTCTGCTCACCGAAGCGGTGCGCAGCCGCCGGAAGGGGAAGTAATCTTATCCCATTTTCTGCGAAAAATGCGTTACAAGCACGAAGCGAAGAAGGGCCTTTGACGGCGGCAGGCTTCAGATTCCGGGAAACTCGCCTAGTCGCACAAAGCGCTCCTTGCGATTCCCGGCTTTCCGCCTGCCCTCGGTCATCCCCATGGGTTCAGGGCCGCAGCCCTGATCGTTTGCAGGGGGGA
>JAXJLD010000011.1:0-2868 GCA_036297385.1 Christensenellales bacterium
CGATTTCCGACGTTCCGCCTGCCTGTTTCGCCCACTGGGCGCGGCAGGCTCCAGTCCCAAACCTCTTCTTCGCTTCGCAATTACAACGCATGGAATCAGAACATCATATCATAAAAAATGGCCGCTCGCCGGGAAGAATCCCTGCGTGCGGCGTGGGAGGAAGCATATGATCTATACCTCGGCGGAGCAGCTCATCGGCAGAACACCGCTGCTGGAGGCTGTACATATCGAGCAGGCGGAGAAGCTGAACGCGCGCCTGCTGCTCAAGCTGGAAGGCTTCAACCCCGGCGGCTCGGTTAAGGACCGCGTGGGGCTGGCGATGATCGAGGACGCGGAACGGCGCGGGCTGCTCAAGCCCGGCAGCGTCATCATCGAGCCGACCAGCGGCAACACGGGCGTGGGGCTGTGCGCCGTTGCGGCGGCGCGGGGCTATCGCACGATCATCGTCATGCCGGAGAGCATGAGCATGGAGCGGCGGCTGCTGATGCAGGCTTACGGCGCGGAGCTGGTGCTGACCCCCGCGGCAGAGGGGATGCGCGGCGCGGTGGAACGGGCGCAAAGCCTTGCCGGGGAGATGCCCGGCAGCTTCATTCCCGGACAGTTTGACAACCCGGCCAATCCGCAGGTGCATGAGGACACGACCGGCCCGGAGATTCTCGCGGACGCCGATGTGGATATCTTCGTGGCGGGCGTGGGTACCGGCGGCACGATCACCGGCGTGGGGCGCTATCTCAAGGCGCACCGTCCGGGGGTGAAGATCGTCGCGGTGGAACCGGCGGCCTCTCCGCTGCTCTCGCAGGGCAAGGCCGGGCCGCACGGCATACAGGGGATCGGCGCAAACTTTGTGCCGGCGGTGCTGGATCGCAGCGTGATCGACGAGATCATTCCCGTGACGGATGCGGATGCGATGGCCTGCGGGCGGATGATGGGCCGGTGCGAGGGCGTGCTGGTGGGCATTTCCTCCGGCGCGTGCCTGTGTGCGGCGATGCAGCTTGCCCGCCGCCCGGAGAACGCGGGCAAGACCATCGTGGCGCTGATGCCTGATGGCGGAGAGCGGTATCTCTCCACAGCCATGTACCGGTGAGGGAAAGGGCGTTTGTCCCTCTTTCCGTGCCGAAAAGGCTTTATACAGCGCGAAGCAAAGTGGGGTCAAGGGGCGAAGCGCCTTGCGGGGCTCAGGGGGGGCAGCCCAATATATCGCCAGAGGATGAAGAACTTTATGAAAAGCCGTCAGGGAGCGAAGTGTTCCCTGACGGCTTGGGTTTTGAAAGTCTCTTTTATTGAAGAAACAGCGTCAGTCGTCGTTGTCCTTGAGGCGTTTGGTTTCCGTTTCGGAGAAGGCGGGCACGGCTTCCGCATTGAACCGGACTTGGAGATCAGAGAGGCGCCTTCTGGTTGTCGGAGGAACGAGCTTGACCAAGGTGCTGGTGGGGATGTCCACATTCAGCGCGAGCGAGACGGCTTTCATAAACAGCAGCAGCGTGATGATGGGGATGATGAGGCTGGTAATCAGCATCACGGCAACCGCGTCGATCATCGAGCTGAGCATATTGCGCGCAGTGTCGATGATGGCGCTTACATTGTCCGCAAGGCCGGAGAAGAAGGAGCGGATAGCATTGCCGTCCGTTTTTTCCTCATCGGCTTCTGCCGCATCCGTGATGTGGGCGGCGGCGTGTAGCTTCTGGTCGATGGTTTCAGAGAAGGTTTCTTCGATGTGATGGGTGATGGTGGCGCTTGTCGGAATCAGAAGAACCAGCGCGAGCGATAGAATGAAGAGCTTCTTTACCCAGATGAGCAGAAAGTCCCGGCGCAGGAGAACAAAGCCGATCAAGAGCAGACAGACGGCGGGAAGCAGAAAGGTGGCGGTGATCCAGCCGAATGTGGTGAGCAGGAAGATCTCCAGATAGATGACGGATACGATCAGAAACAGGGGAAGCGCCAGATCAGCAAGCTCCGCTGAAATGGAAGAAGCCATGTCGTCCGGCAGAGCGGACAGCGCGGTAGAGGCAGCCGTGACGGAAACGCTCAAGGCAAGCGCCTCGTTTTTCTGCTCATCCAGTACCCGAAGCGTTTTTGCGTGGAATTGCGGTGAGGTCAGCACGCCGCTCAGAAGTGTGATGGAGAGCAGGGCAATCAGGATAAGGGTGACAATATACAGGATTTCACGATTCGAGAGGCGATGGTTAAACATGGGAATCATCCTTTCATTGGTAAGTCGGCGCTGCGCGGTCAGCGTTCGCAGATGTTGACGAAAAATTGTCATGCACAGTATAGCGTGGATGTGATAAAAACGCAAGGAAGGGGACGGCTGCATCAAGGCGGAGGAACGGGTGTGTTCGCCATCTGTTCTTCAATCATAAAAATAAGCTCGCTCAAGCGGATGTCCAGCGCAGAGGCGATGCGCCACAGGGTTTCTACATTGGCGCTTTTGTTCCCGTTTTCAATCATGGTGAGGTGGGTGCGGGCGATTCCGGCCAGACCGGAAAGCACTTCCTGCGACATCCCGCGGCTTGTGCGGAGCCTGCCGATGACCTGACCGGCGATGCGTCTGTTGTAAAGCATATGTGTCTGCTCCTTTGTGTCAGATAGGCAGAGCCTTCACAACAGGGCAAGTTTTTTTCGCGAACAGCATAACAAGCGCTGCCCGGCAGGCTGTCTATCTTCGCAGACAGCTTGTGCAGGCGGCGCTTGTGATGCCCCGCTGATACGGTAGGGTGTCTAACTTTGCAAGCCAACCCTTTTCAATCACATTCCGCAGGAATGACGGATAAACTTGCCTTCCCCTTTGGGGAAGGTGGCATTCCGAAGGGATGACGGATGAGGTTCCCCCGCGGAGACCTCACCCGCCTCTTCGAGGCACCCTCCCCA
>JAXJLD010000012.1:0-16773 GCA_036297385.1 Christensenellales bacterium
CAGACCGCAAAGCGGTCTACGATTGAAACGGGTTCAATTATAGTGAAAGGTCTTAGATGCAAAACAGTATTAACCGCCTGTTTTGATTTGACCGGAGCGGAAAATCGCAGCGGGATTTGATGGGACAATGGCTTCAAGTTGCCGTTGCCCTCTTTTATTTTGACAAAAAATGGAGTATAATAGGACAATCCAGAACCATGGAAAGGAATAAGGTGTGAGCGGAAAGATGCAGCTTGAGGTTTGCGGCGCAAGGGTTGATGTGACGCTGAGCGGCAGCGGCGCGCGCGCCGCGCTGCTGTTGCACGGATGGGGCTGTTCCGCCGCGATGATGCAGAGCGTGGCCGATCTTCTGGCGGGCAGTATGCGCGTGGCGGCGATTGATTTTCCCGGGCATGGCCGGGAGGGTAAGGCGCCCGAACCGCCGGTGCCGTGGGGCGTGCCGGAATATATGGAGATGACGGCGGCGATTATCCGCAGGCTGGAGCTTGCGCCGTGCGATATTGTCGCCCATTCCTTTGGCGCACGGGTGGCCATACTGCTCGCCGCGACATACCCTGAACTGGTGGGGCGCATGATTCTCACCGGGGCTGCGGGTATCCGAAAGCCGCAGAGCGGCAAGGCTACCGCCAAGCAGCGGCTCTACAAGGGGCTGCGCGGCGCGATGAACGCGCTGGAAAAGACGCATTTGATGGGCGACCTGCCCGAACGCGGACGGGAGGCGCTGGTGCAGAAGTTCGGCTCGCCGGATTACCGCGTGCTTTCTCCGCAGATGCGCAGGACGTTTAACAAGGTCATCTCGCAGGATCTGACGGAGAATCTACCGCAGATCAAAGCGCCGACGCTGCTGTACTGGGGCGCACAGGATACGGAAACCCCGCTGTGGATGGGGCAGATGATGGAAGAAAAGATCCCGGATGCGGGGCTTGTTGTGGAGGAGGGCTGCGGCCACTTCGCTTATTTGGAGCAGAATGCAAAGTTCCTGCGCATTGTGCGCAGCTTTTTGCTGGAAGGGAGATAAGGCATGATATCGGTCATCTTGCAGGCGCTGGTGCTGGCCGTGTGCCTGCCGGCGAGCGGCTGGCGGCTTTTGCACTATATCCAGCTGGAGAGCTATCAGCTCCCGGGCTACTGGAAGAGCGTGCGGCGCAACGTGCGCAAGGCGCTGATTCCGGGCGTGCTGATTGCGGCGGCGGGCGTGGTTCCTGCGGCGCTGCATCTGCCTGTGCCGGTGAGCGCAGCGGCAGCGGCGCTGGGCTCCGGGCTGCTGTTCATGCAGGCGAGAGGAGAAAAGCTCAAAAAGCCCTTCGTGATTACCGAGCGGGTCAAGCGTCTGCTGGCGATGCACGCGGTCACGGCATTTGCCGCCGCGCTGCTGGCGGGCTGGGTTTCCCCGGTGCTGGCGTATCTGCTGCCGGCGTTTGAGGCGGCGCTGGTTGCGCTGGCGGCGGCGTGCGCACAGCCGATCGAAAAGCACATCAACCAGCAGTTTGTGGAGGATGCGAAGAAGCGGCTGGAGGCCTGCCCGAACCTCATTAAAATCGGCATCACAGGCAGCTACGGCAAGACCAGCACCAAGTTTCTGCTGCGCGACATTCTATCGGTGAAGTACAATGTGCTGGCGACGCCGTCGAGTTTCAATACCACGATGGGGGTGACGCGCGTCATCCGCGAGCAGCTTATGCCGAGCCATCAGGTGTTCATTGCGGAGATGGGCGCACGCCATGTGGGCGATATCCGGGAGCTGGTGGAGCTGGTGCATCCGAGCATCGGTATCATCACATCGGTCGGCCCGCAGCATTTGGATACGTTCGGTACGATTGAGCGCATCCGTGATACCAAGTACGAGCTGATTGACGGCCTGCCTCAAAATGGCACGGCGATTCTGGCACGCGACGGGGCAATCTGTGAGGAGCTGTACGCACGCTGTCCGCTGGCGCACAAGTATACGCCGGGCGATCTGGTGCAGGCCAGCGAGCTGGCGTGGGGGCCGTTTGGCACGCGCTTTACGCTGACGGATGTCAAGACCGGTGAGAGTGCGCACTGTGAAACGCGCCTGCTGGGCGAGCACTCCATAGCCAACCTGCTGCTGTGCTGCACGGCGGCGCGGACGCTGGGCATGACGCTGGAGGAAATCGCACAGGGCGTGGCGCGATGCCAGCCTGTGGAGCATCGGCTGGAGCTGCTCAGCGGCGGCGCGGGCGTATCCATCATCGATGACGCATTCAACGCCAACCCGGTCGGGGCGAAGGCGGCGCTGCGCGTGCTGAAGGATTTCCCGGGCAGGCGCATCATCATCACGCCCGGCATGGTTGAGCTGGGCGGCGAGGAAGCGGCGTTCAACCGCGCATTTGGCGAACAGATGGCCGAAAGTGTGGACGTGGCGATTCTGGTGGGCAAAAAGCACACACAGCCGATCGTAGATGGTCTGCTTGAAAAGGGTTTCCCGCAGGAGCGGATACACGTGGTGAGCAGTTTGGAGGAGAGCACCAAGGTGCTGCACGCGATGATGCAATCGGGCGACGTGGTACTCTATGAAAACGATCTGCCGGATAATTACAGCGAGTGAGGAGCGATAGGAATATGAGCAAACTGAATGTAGCGGTGATCTTCGGTTCCCGGAGCTGCGAGCATGATGTGTCCATCATCTCGGCCTTGCAGCTGATCGAGGCGGCCAAGACGGCTGGCTTTGAGGTGATTCCGGTGTATATCTCCCGCGAGGGCCTGTGGTACACGGGCGCGGCGCTGGAGCAGATTGAAACCTTCCGGGCGTTTAACCCGATGGGCAAGGATGTGACCCGCGTGAACCTCGATGTGAGCGCTAACGCGGGCGATCTGTGGGCATGGCCGCCGCAGCGCGCGGGGCTGTTTGCCAAGGTGCCTGCGCCCATCGCCCATATCGACGTGGCCATTCCTGTGCTGCACGGCCTGCATGGCGAGGATGGCACGGTGCAGGGCCTGCTGGAGATGGCGAACATCCCGTATGCGTCCTCCGGCGTGCTGGGCTCGGCGGTGGGCATGGACAAAATCGCCATGAAGCAGATGCTTCGCGGCGCGGGCTTCCCGGTGCTGAACTTCGTGTGGTTCACGCGCGATCAGCTTCGCGCCGACCGCGAGGGCGTGATGGCGATGATTGAGCAGGAGATCAAGTATCCCGTGTTTGTCAAGCCGGCGGCGCTCGGTTCGTCCATCGGCGTATCGAAGGCGGAGAACCGTGAGGAGCTGGAGAAGGCTGTCGATCTGGCGGCTTCCTATGACCGCCGCATTCTCGTGGAGGTGGGCATCAGCAACCCGGTGGAGATCAACTGCGCGGCGCTGGGCTACGGCGAGGAAGTGCGCACCAGCGTGTGTGAGATGCCGGTGCCTTCCACGGGCGATAAGTTCCTCAACTTCTTTGAGAAGTATCTGCGCAATGCGGGTGCGAAGGGCGAGAGCAGCTGCGGCATGAAGAATCTGGCGCGTGTGGTGCCTGCGCCTATCGGTGAGGAAGCGACGGAGCGGATTCAGGGCATGACGCGGGAGATCTTCAAGCTGCTGGACTGCCGCGGCACGGTGCGCATCGACTTCATCCTCGATGAGAACGATGTGCTGTATGTCAACGAGCCGAACACCATTCCCGGCTCCATGGCGTTCTACCTGTGGAAGGAGTGCGGCGTGAGCTTCCCGAAGCTGGTGGAGATCATGGTGGAGGACGCGCTGCGTGCCCATGCCGACAAGAATACCAATGTATATGCCTACGATTCCACCATCTTGCAGAAGGTGGCGGCGGGCACGAAGGGCAGCAAGCGCTGAGGCGCTGACGGCCTAGCATGAAGAAAAGCCCTCCCCGATGGGGAGGGCGCACTTGAGGGGATCAATAGCCGAGCGCTTCATCCACCAGCAGCACAACCGTGCGGCGGTCGCGCGGCGGCTGCTCCATCGTCAGGAACAGACGGCACATGGAGGATGTGCAGGCAGAAACATTGCAGCGGCCTGTGCGGCAGGGTGTATTCAGATTCAGGCGCTGCGCGTTCTGCGGGCAGGCGACCTGCTTGATGCGGCTGACAGCCTGCGGATAGCCGCCCTTGACGAGCTTGTTGCGTCCGACGATCAGGCAGACGAGCGACGGGCCGAAGCACATGGCGGCGACGCGGTTGCCCGTGCCGTCGATCTGCACGATCAGGCCGTCCTCGGTGACGGCGTTGGCAGAGGCCAGATAGACGGGGGCGTTCATGGCGGCGCGGCGAATCCTCGGCGCTTCCTCGGCGGACGCACCCTGATGCCAGAATACCGTGTGGCCGACTGCGCAGAGCGCGTCACGGACGCCAAGCTGGGCGAGCGTTGCGCTGCCGCCCATGCCAATCTCCTGCTTTTCAGGCAGGAGACCGAGCAAATGCTGCACGGCCTGTGCGCCGGTATCGAATACGGCGGTTTCAAATCCGCGGCGGCGCAGGGCGGCGGCGACCTTTTCAAGCTGTTCATTCATGGAAATCACATCTCCTGTATCCAGAATGGGTTTACGGCTTCATTATACCAGCTTTAGAGCTGGTTGGAAAGCGCCGGAAAGGAGAACCATTGATCGACGAGTATATTGACGGGCTGATTGACCGCTGGTGCGAGACGGTGCCCCGGGTGATGAAGCCGAGGATGATTCTGCTGGCCAACTCGGCGCTGGGATGGCGTGTGCAGCTGTATTTCGGCACGCTGGTGCATAATATTGTCGGGCTGTTTTCCAAAGTCAGCACCGATGAAAAGATGGAGCTGGCGATGCGGGAGGGCAGCGAACAGCTTGACGACAGCATGGCAAAGCTGACGCGCTTTGTGAAAGGACAGATGCTGCTGCTGGCGCGGCTGGAGGCGCGGGGACGTGCCATTCGCTTTGGCGGCGCACTGCTGCTGATGATGCTCAGCGCACTGGGCGTGGTGGCGACGCGTGCGCCCGGCATGGGCGTGATGGCCGCAGCGCTGGGCGTGCTGTGGCTGTCCATGGCGATAGAGTGCCGGTATGCGCCCATCAGCGGCGGCATTCGCCAGCAGTATCTGACCGCAACGCTGCTGCGCACAGGTGCAGTCGGGCTGATGATGATCCACTACTTTTCCAGCTATGCCGCGCGGGGATTGCCCAGCAATGTGGTGATGCAGTGTGCGCTGCTCATCATGCTTTCGGTGCATATCGTGCTGTTTGCGGCACTGGTGCTGCTGAATACGCGCCAGCCGCTCTTTCTGCGCGTGCTGGCAGGCGTGACGGGCGCTGTGCCGGCGATGACGGCTGCCGCAGCGGCTGCACTGGCGGCGGCGCTGCTGTTTCGCCCGTGGCCGCAGCCGCTGCTGGGCGTGCTGAGTGCGCTGGGGGCGCTGCTCGCCTTCTTGGGCGAGGAATTGACGACGATACACAATTTGGGCGGCATCCGCCTCAAATACCATTCCATCTGGGTGTGCCTGCTGACGGTCGGGGGCTTCGCATTGATGCTTCTGGGTGCATGGACGGTGGCCCCATAACGGAGGAGGAACCTGTTTTGGCAAACAAACGAATGGACAAAATCCGCAACTTCTGCATCATTGCGCATATCGACCACGGCAAATCCACGCTGGCTGACCGCCTGCTGGAAAAGACGGGCGTGTATGAGAAGCGCGAGATGATGGACCAGATTCTGGATTCCATGGAGCTGGAGCGCGAGCGTGGCATCACCATCAAGAGCAAGGCTGTCCACATGGACTACAAGGCCAAGGATGGCGAGACGTACACGCTGAACCTGATCGACACCCCCGGTCATGTGGACTTCACCTATGAGGTTTCCCGTGCGCTGGCAGCGTGCGAGGGCGCATTGCTGGTGGTGGACAGCACGCAGGGCGTGGAGGCACAGACGCTGGCCAACGTCTACATGGCGCTGGAGCATGATCTGGAGATCATTCCGGTTATCAACAAGATTGACCTGCCCAGCGCACACCCGGACGAGGTGCGCACGGAGATCGAGGAGATCATCGGCATTGACGCGAGCGAAGCGCCGCTCATCAGCGCGAAGGTGGGGCTGGGCATCGACGACGTGCTCGAGAGCGTGGTGACGATGATGCCTGCGCCCAAGGGCGACGAGGATGCGCCGCTTCAGGCGCTGATCTTCGACTCGTTCTACGACAATTACCGCGGTGCGATCTGCTATGTGCGCATCGTCTCCGGTCGCGTGCGTGCGGGTATGCGCATCCGCATGATGAACACCGGCGCGTGCTTTGACGTGGTGGAGGTTGGCGTGCGCAGTCCGGGATATGCGGCGCGTGAGGAGCTGTGCGCGGGCGACGTCGGTTACATCGCCGCGTCGATCAAGGACATCCACGATACGCGCGTGGGCGATACGATTACCGACGATGCGCGTCCGGCGGCGCAGTCCCTGCCCGGCTACCGTCAGGTGACGCCGATGGTGTTCTGCGGCATTTATCCGGTGGACGGCGGCGATTATGAGAATCTCAAGGAAGCGCTGGAAAAGCTGCGCCTGAACGATGCTTCGCTCACCTATGAGCCGGAGACGAGCCAGGCGCTGGGCTACGGCTTCCGCTGCGGCTTCCTCGGCCTGCTGCACATGGAAATCATCACCATGCGTCTGGAGCGGGAGTTTGACCTCGATCTCATCACGACCGCGCCGAGCGTGGTCTACAAGGTACACTGCACGGACGGCAGCGTGCAGGATGTGGACAACCCGTCGAACCTGCCGCCCATCGGTGAGATTGACTTCATGGAAGAGCCGTTTGTCAAGGCCAGCATCCATACGCCGCAGGAGTATGTCGGCGCACTGATGGAGACCTGCCAGAACAAGCGCGGCGTGTTCAAGGACATGGTGTACGAGGGCAATCGCGTCTGCCTGCACTACGAGATGCCGCTCTCGGAGATCATCTTTGACTTCTTCGATCAGATCAAGAGCCGCAGCCGCGGCTATGCCAGCTATGACTATGAGTTCCTCGGCTATCAGCAGAGCGATCTGGTCAAGCTGGACATCCTGCTGAACGGCGACATCTGCGACGCGCTGTCCATGATTGTCCACAAGGATCGCGCGTACCCGCGCGGACGCAGCATGGCGGAGAAGCTCAAGGACGTGATTCCGCGCCAGATGTTCGAGATTCCGATTCAGGCGGCCATCGGCGGCAAGGTGATCGCGCGTGAGACGGTCAAGGCGATGCGCAAGGACGTGCTGGCGAAGTGCTACGGCGGCGATATCTCGCGCAAGCGCAAGCTGCTGGAAAAGCAGAAGGAAGGCAAGAAGCGTATGCGCCAGCTTGGCAGCGTGCAGGTGCCCAGCGAAGCGTTCATGGCTGTGCTGAAGATGGACGAGTGATGCGGCTAGATTTTTTCAAAGCGGCCTACGCTTGAAACGGGTTGGCCGTGAGAAAAGGGCGTTATTCTGTTTTCTGATAGAAACGTGCCATCAGCGCGAAGCGGAGAAGGGGTTTGGGGATGAAATCCCCAAGCAGGGATTGGGACGGCAGTCCCAACGTATCCCCGTATGGCGAAGCCATCAGGCAAAGACGTCAGGGAGCGAAGCGTTACCTGACGGGGGCTGGCGCTTGGCTTGTTCATTCAGAAACAGCATGAGGAGCTAAAATGCAGAAGCCCTGCCGGAAAACGCATCGTTTTCTGACGGCGTGGGCATGGAACAGGATCAAGAGAAAAGAGAGAAATTGCAGATATGGAAACCCTTTCGCTCTATATTCACATTCCTCTCTGCGTCCAAAAATGCGCCTACTGCGACTTTGCGTCCTTCACGGGGCGCATGGCGCAGCGGGAGCGCTATATTCAGGCCGTCTGCCGCGAGATTCGCGTGCAGGCGGCTTTCTTTGGACGCAGGCGCGTGCGCACCGTCTTTTTGGGCGGCGGCACGCCGACGCTGCTGACGGGGGAGCAGGTGGCGGCGCTCATGGAAACCGTGCGCGTGTGCTTTGACGTGGAACCGGATGCAGAGATCACGATGGAGGGCAATCCCGGCACGCTGACGGCAGAAAACCTCGCGGCATACCGTGCGGCAGGTGTGAACAGGCTGTCGCTGGGGGTGCAGAGCTTTGACGATGCGCTGCTCGCGGCTGTAGGACGGATCCATACCGCTGAAGAAGCGGAGCGGGCGGTGCATATGGCGCACACGGCAGGCTTTGACAACCTGAACCTCGACCTGATGTACGGACTGCCGGGGCAGACGGCGGCGCAATGGGCGCAGACGCTCCGCCGCGCGGCGGCGCTGAAGCCGACACACCTGAGCTGTTACAGCCTGATTCTGGAAGAGGGTACGCCGCTGTATGCGCGCGTGCAGGCCGGGAAGTGCGCCCCGCTGCCGGGCGAGGAGACGATGGACGAGATGGATGCGCTGACCGCAGAGATCACGCGGGAAGCAGGCTATGCGCAGTACGAGGTATCCAACTACGCCCAAGCGGGATATGCTTGCCGCCACAACATCGTCTACTGGGAGTGCCTGCCGTATCTGGGCGTAGGGCTGGGTGCGCACAGCGAGATGGACGGCAGGCGGTTTTATAACCCATCGGACTGGGAAAGCTATCTGGCGCTGGCAGAACAGGGCGGTGCGGTGCGCGAGGCCGAGGGCGGCAGCTCGGTACGGGAGCGGATGTTCGATCGGGTGATGATGGGGCTTCGGCAGGTGCGCGGTGTGGATCGGACGCGCTTTGCGCGGGATTTCGGCGTGGAGATGGAGCAGGTGTGGCCGCGGACGATGGCCGAGATGACGCGGCAGGGCTTGATGGAATGTGCCGGGGAACGGCTGCGCCTGAGCGCAAGGGGGATGCAGGTGATGAACGGCGTGCTGGTTAAACTCATGGAAGAATTGGATGAGCAAGCAGAGCCGGATGCGGCGAAAGCACCGGGAGAGACGGGGCGGAAAGAAGCCGCCGGTCAGGAAGGATTTGTCTCAAAACCGCAAAACGGGGTCTGAAACCCACATGGAACGGCTGAAGTGTCCGAACGGATGACTGAACGTTTGCACAAAGGACAGGAAAAGTCAAAAAAGATGCGGAAATCGGTTGACAAATATCGCTTAGCGTGGTATCTTTAACACGCTGATTAGCACTCAAAACCATCGAGTGCTAACAACGCCGAAAGGAGGGGCGCAAGATGGATCTCATTGATCGCAAGTATCGGATTTTGCAGGCGATCATCGACGACTACATCCTGACCGCGCTGCCCGTCGGTTCCCGCACGATATCCCGCAAGTATGAGCAGAAGCTCTCCTCGGCCACCATCCGCAACGAGATGAGCGACCTTGAGGAGCTGGGCTACCTCGATTCGCCGCACACGTCTGCCGGGCGCGTGCCGTCGAACAAGGCATATCGGCTCTACGTCGATCAGATGCTGCGGCCTGCGCCGCTGAGCGTGGAGGAAACGGCGTTCATCAACCGCTGTTTTGACCGGCGGATGCATCAGGTGGACGATGTATCCATGCGGATTGCGAAGGCGCTTTCCAGCATGACGCACTACACCACCGCCGTGATGACCAGAGCGCCGAGAAACGAGCAGACGCTTTCCCATTTGCAGCTTGTGCCGGTGGCAGACCGGCGTGTGCTGCTGATTCTGGTGACGCGCAGCGGCGCAGTGCGCCAGAGCCTGCTGGAGCTGGGAAGCCCCGTGGCGCCGGATGAGCTGTATGCGGTATCCCGGATTCTGAGCGCACAGCTTGAAGGGCTTCGTCTGAGCGAACTGCCCGGTGCGCTGGCTGGCCTATCTGCGACCAAGGAAGCAGATGTTCGCGAGGTTGTCCGCGCGATGGCGGAGCAGCCGCCGGAAAAGAATCCGAACGACAACGTGACGCTGGCCATCGGTGGTCGGTCCAACCTGCTGAATTTCCCGGAGTATTCGGACGTTGATAAGGCCAAGGCGCTGCTCTCGGTGCTGGAGACCCGCGAAAAGGTGGTTTCGCTGCTGGATCATCACGGTGAAATGGAAATCGCGGTGCGCATCGGCCCGGAAACGGGTTTGGAGGAAACGAAGGACTGCTCGATCGTCACAGCCAGTTATCGGCTGGGCGACGGCAGGGTGAACACCATCGGCCTGATCGGCCCGACGCGGATGCAGTACGGCAAGGTGCTGTCCGTGCTTTCGCAGGTAGGCAGGTCGCTGGGCACGATTCTAAGCGAGCAGGACGAACATGAATAGAAAGAAAGACAAGCGCGGCGAGGAAAACGGCACGCTGCGCCAGAAGCTCCGCAAGGCGGCGGAGGGAATGAAAGAAAAGTCGGAAAGGGCGAAGAACATGAGCGAAGAGACCAGAATGGAGCAGGAGGCGGCGCAGGAAGCGCAGAACACGGAGCTGGATGCGGCTGCGCTGGCTGCCGAGCTGGAAAAGACGAAGGCGCAGTGCGACGAGTATCTCGATCTGGCGCAGCGCAAGCAGGCGGAATTCGCCAATTACCGCCGCCGCACCGAGGGCGTCCGTCAGGAGGCCTTTGACGATGGCCGCCGGGACGCGATTGACAAGCTGCTGCCGGTGATTGACAACATCGAGCGCGCACTCAGCGCGGCGGGCGATGAGGAGAGCGGCCTCAAGACCGGCGTGGAGATGGTTCTGCGCCAGACGAAGGAGACCTTCGCCAAGATGGGCGTGGAGGAGATTGACCCGCTGGGCCAGCCGTTTGATGCGGAGCTGCACAATGCGGTGATGCAGGGCGGCGCGGAGGAAGGCGAGCCGGGCACGGTGTGCATGGTTCTGCAAAAGGGCTACCGTCTGGGCGGCCGCGTCATTCGCCACGCGATGGTTAAGGTAGTTGCAGGCTGAGCCTGAGCTATATAGAAATTGCATAAAAACCTTTCAACTGAGATTTGACTGGAGGACAATAGATTATGAGCAAGATTATCGGTATTGACCTTGGTACTACGAATAGCTGTGTCGCCGTGATGGAAGGCGGCGAGCCGGTGGTTATCCCCAACGCTGAAGGCGCGCGCACCACGCCGTCCGTCGTGGCGTTCACCAAGTCCGGCGAGCGTCTGGTGGGTCAGGTGGCGAAGCGTCAGGCTGTCACCAACCCGGACCGCACCATCATCTCCATCAAGCGTGACATGGGCACCGATCGCCGCATCGACATCGACGGCAAGCAGTACACCCCGCAGGACATCTCTGCGATGGTGCTTCAGAAGCTGAAGGCGGACGCAGAGGCGTATCTGGGCGAAACCGTCTCTCAGGCGGTCATCACCGTGCCGGCGTACTTCTCGGACAGCCAGCGTCAGGCCACCAAGGATGCGGGCCGCATCGCGGGTCTGGAGGTGCTGCGCATCATCAACGAGCCGACCGCCGCTTCGCTGGCCTACGGCCTTGACAAAGAGGATTCCCACAAGATTCTGGTGTACGATCTGGGCGGCGGCACGTTCGACGTGTCCCTGCTGGAGATCGGCGACGGCGTGTTCGAGGTGCTGGCCACCAACGGCGATACCAAGCTGGGCGGCGACGACTTCGACGACCGCATCATCGACTATCTGGCGGCGGAGTTCAAGAAGGAGAACGGCATCGACCTGAAGGCTGACCGCATGGCCATGCAGCGCCTCAAGGAAGCGGCGGAGAAGGCGAAGATTGAGCTCTCCGGCGTGATGAGCACCAACGTCAACCTCCCGTTCATCACCGCGGACGCGACCGGCCCGAAGCACCTGGACATCACCATGACCCGTGCGAAGTTCGAGGAGCTGACCCGCGATCTGGTGGACCGCACCATCGCGCCGATGCAGAACGCGCTGCGTGACGCCGGCATGACGGCGAGCGAAGTGGATCGCGTGATCCTCGTCGGCGGCAGCACCCGTATCCCGGCCGTGCAGGAGGCTGTGCGCAAGGTGACGGGCAAGGAGCCGTACCGCAACATCAACCCGGACGAGTGCGTTGCCGTGGGCGCGGCCATTCAGGGCGGCGTTCTGGGCGGCGAGGTCAAGGACGTGCTGCTGCTGGACGTCACCCCGCTGTCTCTGGGCATTGAGACCATGGGCGGCGTGTTCACCCGCCTGATCGACCGCAACACCACCATCCCGACCACCAAGAGCCAGATCTTCTCCACCGCGGCGGACGGCCAGACCTCCGTTGAGGTACACGTCCTGCAGGGCGAGCGCGAGATGGCTGCGGGCAACAAGACGCTCGGTCGCTTCCAGCTCACCGGCATTGCGCCGGCCCCGCGCGGCGTGCCGCAGATCGAGGTCACGTTCAACATCGACCGCAACGGCATCGTGAACGTCTCCGCGAAGGATCTGGGCACCGGCAACGAGCAGAAGGTGACCATCACCTCCAGCACCAACCTCTCCGAGGATGAGATCAACCAGCGCGTCAAGGAGGCCGAGCAGTACGCGGCCGAGGACAAGAAGCGCAAGGAAGAGGTCGAGACCCTCAACCGTGCGGACTCCATGATCTTTGAGATCGACAAGCAGCTTCGCGAGCTGGGCGACAAGCTGAGCGCCGAGGACAAGGCCACCGTTGAAAACGAGCTGGCGGAGTTCAAGAAGGTGCGCGAGAGCAACGACGCGGAGCAGATCAAGAACGCCATGGAAGGCTTCACCCAGAAGGTGTACGCGGTGTTTGGCAAGATCTATCAGCAGCAGCAGGCACAGGACCCGAACGCGGGCGGCTCCCAGCAGGCGCAGGACGCGACCAATGACGGCGCGGCCGATGCGGACTACGACGTGCACTGAGGCGGCGTAAACAGCTAAAGAGTAAGGCGCAGGCCGCCGCCACGTTGTGGCGGCGGCATCGCGCGGTTTACAGCTAGTATCAGAATAGGCGGTGACTGCTGTGGCAGAAAAGAGAGACTACTACGAGGTACTTGGCATAGCCAAAAACGCCTCGGACGATGACATCAAAAAAGCATACCGTAAGGCGGCCAAGGCCAGCCACCCGGACCTACACCCCGATGACAAGCAAGCCGAGGAGCGCTTCAAAGAGATCAACGAAGCGTACAGCGTGCTGTCCGATCCGCAGAAGCGTGCTCGCTACGATCAGTTCGGCCATGAGGACCCGACCATGGGCGGCGGCGCAGGATACGGCGGATTTGGCGGCTTTGAGGATATTTTCGATATGTTCGGCGGGTTTGGCGGATTTGGCGGCGGAAACCGGCAGAGCCGTCAGAATGCGCCGCGCCGCGGCAGCGACTTGCAGTACAACCTGACGCTGACCTTTGAGGAAGCGGCCTTTGGCTGCAAGAAGGAATTCAAGTTCCAGCGCAACGCGACGTGTGATGCCTGCGGCGGATCGGGCGCGAAGCCGGGTACGCAGCCGCAGACCTGCCCGACGTGCGGCGGCAGCGGCCAGCAGCGCGTGACGATGAACTCCCCGTTCGGTCAGGTGCAGACGATGCGCACCTGCCAGACCTGCGGCGGCAAGGGCAAGACCATCAAGGAGCGCTGCACGAAGTGCTCCGGCAGCGGTTTTGTCCGCGTGACGCGCACGGTGACCATGAACGTGCCGGCGGGTGTCGAGGACGGGCAGAACTTCAAGACCATCCCCGGCGAGGGCGAGCCGGGCCGCAACGGCGGGCCGTCCGGCGATCTGTATGTGACGTGCAGCGTGCGCCCGCACAAGATCTTCAAGCGCGACCGCTATGACCTGTACTGCGATGTGCCGATCAGCTTCACGCAGGCGGCGTTGGGCGGCGAGATCGACGTGCCGACGCTGGAGGGCACGACGAAGTTCGATATCCCCGCGGGCACGCAGGAGGGTACGTCCTTCCGCATCCGCAATCAGGGTATCCAGCAGCTTCGCGGCAACGGCAAGGGCGATCTGTTCTTCACCGTTCATGTCGAGGTGCCTAAGCACCTGGGCGAGCGGCAGAAGGAGCTGCTGCGCCAGTTCGAGGATTCCCTCAGCGGCAGGGAATATGAGCGCCGCAGGAGCTTTGGGGATCAGGTGAAGAGCTATATCCGCGAGAATGCGGAGCGGTTCAAGGAAAAGTTCGACAAAAAATAAAGGGTTTTGACAGCCTGAGTAAGAATTATCTCTTATTCAGGCTGTTTTCCTGCTATCGGCGTGTTGAGTCCGCCAAGGCATGGTTGGGGAACAGCGGGCGCAGGGGATAGCCCACGCCATGAAGAAAAAAGATCAATCAGTGAGGTTTGGATATGGATTGGATGGAAGTTGTGGTGCATACCACCACGATGGGCGCGGATGTCGTCAGCGAGCTGCTGATGAATGCCGGCGCAGTCGGCACGGCGATTGAGGATCGCTATGACGTGACCTCCAGCAAGAAGGAGGACGGTATGTGGGATATGATTGACGAGGACGTGCTGGCGAAGATGAGCGAGGATGTGCTGGTCAAGGCGTATTTTAAGAAAGACGCGCATGTGCAGGAGACGATGCTGCTGGTGAGCGAGCAGCTTGCGGGACTCAAGCGCATTGAGATGGGCTTTGACATGGGTACGCTTGAGCTTGACAGCCAGAATGTCAAGGAGCAGGATTGGGCGGAGAACTGGAAGAAGTATTACAAGCCTTTCCGCGCAGGTGAGCATCTGGTCATCAAGCCGAGCTGGGAGAGTTATGAAGCGCAGCCGGGCGATCTGGTGCTGGAGCTTGATCCGGGCATGGCGTTCGGCACGGGTACGCACGAGACGACCTTCATGTGCATGGAGCAGCTTGAAAAGTATGTGACCCCGGGCTGCAAGGCGATTGACGTGGGCTGCGGAAGCGGTATTCTGGCGCTGGCGGCGGCTAAGCTGGGCGCAAGCGATGTGCTGGCCATTGATTTGGATGAGCTGGCGGTGAAGGTGGCGGCAGAGAACACGCAGAAAAACGGGTTGTCCGACTGTGTGCGCGTGGTGCATGGCGATCTGCTGGAGAAGGCGGAGGAAAAGGCGGATGTGATCGTGGCGAATATCATCGCGGACGTGATCTGCTTCCTCTGTGGCCCGGCGAAGAAGCACCTGCTGCCGGGCGGCACGTTCATCTGCTCCGGCATCATCTGGGAGCGTGAGGACGATGTGCAGTGCGCACTGGCGGCTGCGGGCTACACGGTGTGCAACCGTCTGGCGAAGGGCTCGTGGGTCTGTCTGGCGGCGAAGGTCGCGCAGTAACCGGAGGCGCAAATGCATAGATTTTTTGCCGATGCAAGCGGCATTGTGCAGGGCAAGGCGCGGCTGAACGAGGAAGACTCCCGCCATGCGCTGCGCGTGCTGCGGCTGGAAGCGGGCGACGAGGTGGAATTGGTCTGCGCACCGTCGCGCTATCTGGCGCGGATTGCGGGAACGGAGGACGGCGTGGTGACGGTGGCCGTGCAGGAGGAACTGCGCTGCACCGAGGCCAAGACGCGCGTGACGCTCTATCAGGGACTGCCCAAGGCGGACAAGATGGAGCTGATTGTGCAGAAAAGCACGGAGCTGGGCGCGGCAGCGATCTGCCCTGTGGCGATGGAGCGCTGTGTGGTGAAGCTGGAGGGCAAGGATGCGGGCAAAAAGGTGGAGCGCTGGCAGAAGATTGCACGCGAGGCTGTGAAGCAGTGTGCGCGGATTGAAGCGCCGGAGGTGCTGCTGCCCAAGAAGCTCGCACAGCTTGCCGAGGCGCTGTCGGCGCTGGATGTGCTGATCGTCCCGTGGGAGGATGCGCGGGACGGCAGCATCCGTGATGCGCTGGCGCCGTTTGCCCAGCAGGAGACGCTGCGCGTTGGCGTGCTGATCGGACCTGAGGGCGGCATCAGCGCACAGGAGGCGGCATGGCTGCGCGAAAATGCGCAGGCCAAGCTGGTCACGCTTGGGCCGCGCATCCTGCGCACCGAGACGGCGGGTCTCTGCGCGATCACGATGGTGATGGCGTACCGCGGCGAAATGGAATGACCTGCACGCGCATGAGTATGGCGTGTGCGGCGGAAAACAGGATGGAAAGAGGGCAGGAACGATGCGCTTTCGCAAGAGTATTCGGATCAGCAAAGGGGTGAAGCTCAACCTCTCCAAGACGGGGGCGAGCTTCACGCTGGGCGGCGGTGCACCGGTCTCGCTGAACGTGGGTACAAAGGGCGCTTTTTTGAACTGGAGCATTCCGGGGACGGGCGTATACGACCGTGTACGGCTGGATACGGCGCTCAAAAAGACGCTGAGCGGACTCTTGGGCGGCAGAGATGCGGCGCAGGAGGAAGGCCGGGCGCGTAAGGACCGTGCAAGGCGCAGTGCGCCGGATCGTCCTTCCGATGATGAGCTGGACGCGGTCATGCAGGAGATGGCGCTCATTGCTATCCATGAGCAGGCAATCGACGTGCGGCCGGAGGCGAGGGGCGCGATTGACGCGGCGCACACCGAGGCTGCGCTGGATGAGTGGCTTTCGGACTGCGAGGCGCCGATTGCGTTTGCCGTGGATGCGCAGGTCATCGAGGAAAAGGACGCGGTGATGATCGACCTTGACCTGCCGGAGATTGAGGATATGCCCGATAGGAAGCTGTCGGAGCTGGCTGACGGCACGGTTAAGATCAAGAAAAAGACCAAGAAGGAGCAGGCGGAGGATTACCGCATCTGCGCTTTCGGACTGGGCGAATACGTCGCCAGCCATGTGTTTGCGCTCGCGCCGCAGGCGAAGCGGGTGGTTGTATCCGCGTACACGCAGCGCAGAAGCGAAAAGACAGGCGAGTTGATGGACGTGTTCATCTACTCGGTGATGTTTGAGCGCAGGGCGTTTGTGCCGGGCTATCAGGAGATGGACCCGTGTGAATTCTGCGAAACGCTGCCCAGCCGGTTTTATGTGCTGGCCAGCGGGCAGATGAAGGCCATTGTCCCCTTTGAGGCGGAGGATATCGCGTAAACCGGCCTGTCCATGGCCTCAAGCAGATACTTTATCCAGCGCGAAGCGAAGAAGGGGTTTGGGGATGAAATCC
>JAXJLD010000013.1:0-12271 GCA_036297385.1 Christensenellales bacterium
CTGCCGCCCTAAAACCCGCTTGGGGATTTCATCCCCAAACCCCTTCTTCGCTTCGCGCGGGATAAAGGGCTTGGGATATAAACAGCCTTAAGCCTTTCCCTGCTTCTCCTTCGCGCAGTCCATAGCACGTGCAAGCGCGAATCCTCCCACGAAGCAGACCAGCGACAGCACAAGCGCACCGACGCTCTCAAAGCTGGACGGCACAATCTTGAGCGAAGAGGCGATCACAAAGCCCAGAATGAGCCGGGAGACGATCGCGTAGTGCTTTTCAAACAGGGTATTGACCACGCGCGCCAGCGCAATCACGGTAATCGCCAGCCCCAGCAGCAGCGGCAGGATGACGGAGAAATCCAGCGAGGCAATGCCCGCCGTCATCGGCTCATACAGCCCCATATACAGCAGCACAGACGAGGAGCTCAGGCCCGGAATAATCAGGCTCAAGCCCCAGACCAGGCCGCAGATGACAAAGCTCATTGCGTTGGTTTCCACCTGCGCGGTCGTGCCGCGCTCCAGCAGATTAAACAGGAAATACGCCAGCGCAAGCGACAGCACGAACGGCGTCCAGCTCCGCTTGGGGTCGCTGCGCTCGGAGTCCTTGATGAGCTCCGGCAGCGTGCCGCAGATGAGACCAAAGAACAACATCAGCGCCACCGTCGCAGAAGCATGGAACATCACCTCGACCACGTTGGCCAGCAGCGTAAAGCCCAGCACCCAGCCAATCAGGAACGGGATGAACATCTTGTAATATGTCTTGAACGACTTTGCCGGGTGAGACAGCAGCGCCATCATCGGCTCATAGATGCCAAATGCCACACACAGCACACCACCGCTCACGCCCGGCAGAATCGCACCTGTGCCAACGATTGCACCCTGAACGGCAAGGAGCAGATTCCTGAGCACCACATTGTTTTTCATATTCGTCGCCTCACAGACCGATAATGCTGAACAAGCCGGTGCTTGCCACGCCCATGATGATACCCGCGATAATCACGCCGCAGGAAACCGCCAGCGAGGTCGCCTTGATGCCCATGTTGAGGAAGGAAGCCGCCAGCGTACCCGTCCACGCACCAGTGCCCGGAAGCGGAATGCCCACGAACAGCATCAGCGCCACAAACAGACCGCGCTTACCGGCCTTCTCCGTCAGCTTCTGACCGCCGCGCTCTCCCTTTTCAATGCAGAAGGTAAAGAACTTGCCGATATACCGCTTATCCTTTCCCCACTCCAGCACCTTTCGGGCAAAGAAATAGATGATCGGCACCGGCAGCATATTGGCAATCACGCAGACAATCAGTGCCTTGAAATACGGCAGGCCCATGCCCACGGCAATCGGCACACCGCCGCGCAGCTCAATCAGCGGAACCATGGACACCAGCGCACACAGCAGATATTTTTTCAGCATGGAAATGATTTCTCCTTCACGTCGGTTACTTTTTTATTTCAATTCATACGCAGACAAACGCTATTGTATTATAGCCATCACGCCAGAAAATGTCAACACAATCCGCCACTGACCCATGTTCAGTTTGATAAACGCCGATTCAAAAAGGCTCTCCCGCAATCGAGAGAGCCTTCGCTTTATCGCCCAAGCAGCGCATCCGCCCGTCTGCGCACACGCTCGCGCAGGATGGTCTGCGCCAGAATTTGCAATTCCTTTGCCTCAAAGAGCGTGATTGAGCCAAATGGCGCAATTAGTACCCGCTCAATCGCCGTGCGGTAGGCGTTCAGCTTGCGGATCAGCTCCTCCACGAGCGCCTCCTCGCTGTCCTCACGCGCCAGCAGGAAGGCAATCTCATCCGTAAAGACCAGATACAGCCGAAGCAGCATCTGCGCACACGCCGCCACATCGCTCACGAAAAACACATTTTCCTTCACACCCTGCGCGACGATCTCTGCCAGCACCGGCTCCATAGCCTCTATCTGGCTGGCTTTCATCTTCTCCCGCATCAGCGCTCCATCCTCGCGATAGGCCACCTGAATCATCAGCGAGATGAATCCGGTGTTCCCGCTGGTCAGAATCGCGGAATCGTGAAAGACGGCATTGAGCTGATCCACAGCCGTCCCTTCTGCCTGCTCCATCGCACGGCGTGCCTGCTCACCGCACTCCTGCGCACGCAGCTCGCAAATGGCCTCCAGCACCGCCAGCTTGCTGTCAAAGTGATGATAGAAGCCGCCCTTGGAAAAATTCATTTCGGTCAGGATATCCTGTACCGTCGTCTTTTCATAGCCCTGTGTATAAAACAGGCGCTCCGCCGTGGCAAGCAGCTCGCCCCGGCGCGCATCGCCCTTCTTCATCCGATCATCAAGCCTTCCTCGTTACTCATTCCTCATTCGTCACGGCAGCAGAGCCGTCGTTGTAGAGGATCTCCTTCTGCGTGGCGCGGTATGTTGTCGTCCAGAGCTTCTTGCGCTCAATCTCCTTGCCCGTTTTGTCTTTGTAAACCTTGTAAGTCTCCACCTCGTAACCTGTACGCTTGGAACGCCCGCTCTGCCTCGTGCCAACCGGCAGAGACGGATCGAGCGTGTAGAGAATGTCATTGGACGGGCGGATGGTCTTGGTCACCGTAGATTCCAGATCAATCGTCATGCCGTCTTTCAGCATCTGTCCGTAAATCTCAATCGTCACAGCCTGATCGGCATACCATGCCACCACAAAAACTGGATACGGGCCATCGTTTTTGAACACAAAGTCCAGAGACGGCCAGTTCACCGTCGCATCCTCGCCCTTTTCTACATAAGAAGAAGGCCAGCTGTGCGCCGTCCGCTTCACAATGGTCAAATCCGCACGCACAACAGCGTTGAACAGCGTGGAGGACGTCTGGCAGACGCCGCCGCCTGTATCATCCACCAATACGCCGCCCGCAATCGCGCCTGCCTCACGGTATCCCTTCGCGCCGGTACGCTGCCCCGTAGATTCATTGAAGGACATCGTTTCTCCCGGCAGCACCACGCGGCCATTGAGCGCGTCGGCCGACAACGCAATGTTATTGTTGCGGTCGGCATCCTTGGTCGTCTGGGTCGTAAACGATGCCACCAGGCCAAACGTCCCCTCCAGCTGGGTGCGCACAACCTTCGGTGCGAGGGTTTCCACCTCCGGCTCGATCACGCGATCATACGCGTGCGCATCCAAAGCCGCCAGAATATCCTCTGCTAGCTTCTCTCGGTTCACGCGATACCCAGGTTTCTCATCCGAGAAGGCAAACGTCCGGTTGTTGACGTCAAACGCCTTCACCTGTGCGTCCTCGGCCTCCACATCGATGCTGTCACCGATGACGCCCACCAGACGGTCAATCGCATCTCGATCATACGAGAAACCTGTCTGAAAATGCGCCCCCTCTTCCGCTGCACGCTGCACCTGCGCATAGCGCTCCTCCAGAGATCCGATTCGCCCCACTGCGTAGGCACGCTCCAGCATGGTCTGCGCATCAAACGTCATAGGCACTTCTTGCGAGGTGATGCGCCAACGCCTGTCGCCATAGGCTACCACCAATGAAAAAGCCTCCGCCGTCTGCGCCTTTCGATCATTGACAAGCGCCTGCGCCTCTTCCAGCGTCATGCCACCCAGCGGCGTGCCATCCAGCGTCACGCCCGAGAAGAACGTGTCCCCGCTGACAGCCTGACGAATGGCGGCATACGATTCATATGCCGCCATCTGCCTCTCATATAGTTTTGCTCCGCCCACCCAAACCGCCGCACAGCCCAAAATGACCAGCAACGTCCAGACCGGAAAAGTTCTTCGTTCCTCTTTCGCAGCTGCACGTCCGCGGCGATCACGCCCCGAGAACCTGCGGCGATCCAAAGCCATATTGCTCTCCTAAAAAACCCATTTCGTCGTCAGGAACGTTTTGCCGCGTCAATCGCTTCAAACAGCTCCTTCTCGTTCATGCGGTAAGAGAGAATGTGCAGGCTGTCCGACAGATGCACATTGTTCACCGCCACACCCTCCGGCAGAACCAGATCCACCGGCGCAAAGTTCCAGATGGCACGCACGCCGCCTTCCACAAGCTGATCGGCAATCCCCTGCGCATAGTGCTTGGGCACGGACAGCACAGCGATATCCACTTCATGCGTGTTCAGCCACAGCGCCAGTTTCTCCATCGGCTGCACCAGAATGCCGTGTACATCGATGCCCACCAGCGCCTCCGAAACATCGAAGATCGCCTGAATGTTGAAGCCCTCCCGGGAAAAACCCGAGTAATTGGCCACCGCACGACCAATATTGCCCGCACCAATGATAATCATGTGATACTGCTTGTGCAGACCCAGAATCTCCCCGATGCGCTCCTTGAGGTTGGAGACATGGTAACCATATCCCTGCTGTCCAAATCCGCCAAAGCAGTTGATGTCCTGACGGATCTGCGACGCGGTCAGGTTCATGCGCTCGCCCAGCTCCTGAGAGGAGATGCGCACAACGCCTGCCTTCTCCAGCTCCTTAAGATGACGATAATACATCGGAAGTCGGCGCACTACCGCGTCGGACACCCTCGATTTATAAGCCATATGATCGCTCCTATCCATTGTACGCTCTACGCGATTATTTTCATTTGATATAAGTATATCATTAACGTGCGCCGAGCGCAAGATGGAAAGTTTGATTCAGCCGCAGTGCGGCGGCTCGAAAGCAGCCATCCCCGCCTTACATTTTGAATCCGCGAATGCGTTCCCTTTCCTTCTTTCGGGGCGATTTTTCCTTTTTCTTCAGCGGTTGGTCGATCACCAGATCAACGCTCGAAGATTCCAGCGTTACGTTTTCCACACGCACGCGAAGCGACTGACCCAGCGCAAGCACCGCGCCTGTGCGCTCTCCACGCAGGAGCATGCGGCGCTCGTCAAAGTCAAACCAATCCTCCAGCGTGCGCACGGAGAGGAATCCCTCCGCACCGTTGGACAGCGCCACATAGACCCCCCATTCGCTCACACCGCTGATTACACCATCGAACGACTCGCCGACATGGCCGTACATAAAGCGCGCCGTCATCAGCTTATCCGCCAATCGCTCCGCATCCACTGCGGCACGCTCGCAAGTAGAGCTGCGCACCGCCGCATCGTCCAGCGCATCGCCCCAGAGTGGAGCGCGACCGCCCATCAGCACCGCAGAAAGCGCACGGCTAACCGTCAGATCGGGATAGCGCCGGATCGGCGAGGTGAAGTGGCAGTAGTCCTTCATTGCCAGACCGTAGTGGCCCAGCGGGCTAACATCATACCGTGCCTTCTGCATACTGCGCAGCATCAGCGTGCTTACCACACTGAACTCCGGCGTCTCGCGCGTGCGCTCCAGCACGGCACGCAGATCACCCGGACGCGCCTGATGGCGTATGCCACGCGTATCCACGCCAATGCCGTCAAGGAAGTCCTTGAGCGCATCTAGCTTATCCGGGTCGGGCTGCTCATGCACGCGGTAGAGCAGCGGCAAACCGCGCTCCTTGGCAAACTGCGCCACAGCCTCGTTGGCCGTGAGCATGAAATCCTCAATCATGCGTTCGGCTTCGCCGCGTGCGCGCTTAATCATGCCCACGGGCTCGCCCGCATCATCCAGAATAAACTGCGGTTCATCCGTGTCAAAGTCAATCGCGCCCTGTGCCTCACGACGGCTGCGGATGCGGCGTGCCAGATCGCGCATGGCCCAAAGCGCCTCTGCACAGTCGCCCATCTGAGCGGTCTCATCCCCGTCAAAGAAGCGGTTCACATCGCCGTACACCAGCCGCGCCTTGGAACGTGTTATTGTGCGCAGAAGCTGCGTATGCACCACACTGCCCGTCTCATCCACATCCATCAGCGCGGTCATGGTAAACTTATCCTCGTTCGGGCGCAGGGAGCATACACCGTTTGAAATCTGCTCCGGCAGCATCGGCAGCACGCGCCCGGGGAAATACACGCTTGTGCCGCGCAAATACGCCTCCCTGTCCAGCGCCGAGCCCTGCGGGACGTAGTATCCCACGTCCGCGATGTGAACACCCAGCCGCATCCGTCCGTCATCCAGCCGCTCAATGCTCACCGCGTCGTCAAAGTCCTTTGCATCGCTGCCGTCAATGGTGAACATCATCAACCCGCGCAGATCACTCCGCATGGGATCATCTTCCAGCAAGGCCGGACGGCAGGCATCCGCCTCATGCAGCGCTTCCGGCGAAAAAGCTGTACGCAAATGCTGGCTGACAATCAATGCATCCAGCGCGGCGCGCGCCTCGCCAAAACTGCCAATCACGCCGTCGATGCGCACCAGCAGGCCGCCTTCATCCTCCCAGCGAATCACCTTCGTGTGGACAATATCCCCAGCCTGCGCCTTTTCACCGCCATTGCGAACGGCAATCCCCTGCGGCAGCCTCCGCTCCAGCGGGACGAGATAGCGCATATGCTCCTTCTCGCGCAGCACACCGACAATTTCCGTATGGGCACGTTCCATCACCTTCACCACGCGAACACGTTCGCGCCCAATACGCTCTGCCTCTACCACATCGCCCCAAAGCGCACCGCGTGCACCTTCTTTGCTGCACGCAAAGACGCTTCCATCCTCCGCTTCCATCCGTACTGTTCCGCGCGAAAGACCGCGCACGGTCAGGCGAATCGTCTCTCGCTTTTCTTTTCCGAATTTCTCGGCCTGCTTGCCGCCTTTTCTGCCGATCGGTATCCGGCGGACATAGCGTGCGCTGTCCTTCTTTCCTCTTTTCATGATGTCATCTCCTGAATCTTACGATGCCTGTTTCCCCACGGATTCAAGCGTCCATTTTCTAACAGCCTGACGGATGCAAAAAGAGGCTAAAGCGATTCATGCTTCAGCCTCTTTGGATTGTCAATTCATCAACCAAGCATCGCAACGAGCAGACCGCAGATGATGAACACAACCGCGGATACCTTCGTTGCCAGGGCAAGCTTGCCCTCCATGGTCTTCGCCTTGTTCTTGCCAAAGAACGTTTCAGCGCCGCCGGCAATCGCGCCAAGGCCGTTGCTTTCGCCCGGCTGGAGCAGAACGGTGACGATGAGAACCAGCGCAGACAAGACGAGCAGCACGGTGACAATGACGTTCAGGATACCCATAGTCCTTTGCCTCCTTGACTCGTACCGAGAATTAGCGCTTGGAGAACTGCGGCGCGCGGCGGGCGGCCTTCAGGCCGTACTTCTTGCGCTCCTTCATGCGCGGATCACGCGTGAGGAAGCCAGCCTTCTTCACAGCCGGACGCAGCTCCGGATCGGCCTTGATCAGCGCACGGGAGATGCCGTGACGGATCGCGCCGGCCTGACCGGACAGACCACCGCCGTACACGTTCACCAGAACGTCGTAGCGGCCCTCCAGCGCGGTGAGCGCCAGCGGCTGACGGACGGTCATCTTGAGGGTCTCCAGACCAAAGTAGTTGTCGATATCGCGGCCGTTGATCACAATCTTGCCTTCGCCCGGAATGAGGCGAACACGAGCAATGGCCTTCTTACGGCGGCCAACCGCCTGATACTGAACCTGAGCCATGTTTCAAACACTCCTTCCTGCTAATTACTTCACGAGCTCGAGCACGGTCGGCTTCTGCGCCTCATGCTCATGCTCGGCACCGGCGTACACGCGCAGCTTGCGCGCCATCTGACGGCCCAGCGGGCCCTTGGGCAGCATGCCGATGACGGCGTGCTTCACCGCGAACTCCGGCTTCTCGTCGATCAGCTTGCGGTACTGGGTCTTCTTCAGACCGCCCACATAGCCGGAATGATGATAGTAGATCTTCTGATCCAGCTTCTTGCCGGTCAGGACAACCTTCGCCGCGTTGATGATGATGACATGATCACCGCAGTCCACATGCGGGGTGAAGGTCGGCTTGTTCTTGCCGCGCAGGATCGCGGCCACCTGGCTGGCCAGTCGGCCAAGGGTCATGCCGTCGGCGTCAACGATATACCAGTTGCGCTCGACGTTCTGGGCATTTGCCATAAACGTTTTCACGTGAATTTCCTCCTCGTGGTGAATCCTATATCCACAATCAAACGCATCGCGCTGGTCAGACGCGCTGCAAACGCGCGCACGAAAGCCCGGGGCTAACAGGCGAACATACGCATTTGTCATTTTAACCGCTTCCATGGGCTTTTGTCAAGGCTTTTTCACTGTTTTTTCCGGATTCTTTCAGGATTTTTCCGTTTTTTCGCTTCCTATGCCGCACGCTCGTTCACCTTTGGCAGGCACAGAGTTTTTTTGCGCAGACGCTTTCCGCCCTATTGACAAACCTTTTCTTCTCCGCTACAATATGGCACAAGTTCATATTCCCGCAATCCATAGAAAGATGATGATGGGATTGATTCACAAGGGTTCTTCCCTGAAGAGAGCCGGCGGGCGGTGCAAGCCGGCGGGAAGCCTTCTGGACGCTCCTCCCGGAGTCGCGCAGGCGAACGCTTGTCAGTAGTCTGCGACGGCTGACCCCGTGACCGGTCGGGTCTTGCTTGAGACCGTGAGGGCTGCTTGATGCAGCCGAATTAGGGTGGTACCGCGCATTGCATAGTTGCGCCCCTAAGCCGCAAAGGCTTGGGGGCGTTTTTTGTTCCCTGTGCCAGCGGCAGATGTGCTGAATTACAAGCCGGAATACGACCAGAATTTGAAAGGAGAACCGATCATGTATCAGGGTTATCAAAAGTATGTTCCTTTCACCCCCGTTTCCCTGCCGGAGCGCACTTGGCCGGATCAGCGCATCACCAAAGCGCCCGTATGGTGCTCTGTTGATCTGCGCGACGGCAATCAGGCGCTCGTCACCCCCATGAACCTTCAGGAAAAGCTGGAGTACTTCAAGCTCCTTGTCGAGCTGGGCTTCAAGGAGATCGAGGTCGGCTTCCCCTCCGCTTCGGAAACGGAATATGAAATCCTGCGTGCGCTCATTGATGGGCATTACATCCCGGACGATGTCACCATTCAAGTGCTTGTTCAGGCGCGCGAGCATCTCATCCGCCGGACATTTGAAGCCGTGCGCGGCGCCAAGAACGTCATCATCCACTTCTACAACTCCACCTCCACCCTTCAGCGCAAGGTGGTCTTTAAGAAGGATATGCAGGGCATCATTGACATCGCCGTGGCGGGCGCAAAGCTGGTGCGCGAGCTGACCGAAGCAGACGCAGGCTCCGGCACCAACTATCGCTACGAGTATTCCCCGGAATCCTTCTCCGGCACAGAGACGGATTTTGCGGTGGAAATCTGCCGCCAAGTGATGGATACACTCGGCGCAACAAAGGAAAACCCTGTCATTCTCAATCTGCCCAACACGGTAGAGATGTGTACACCCAACACCTATGCCGACCAGATTGAGTATTTCATCCGCCACCTGCCCAACCGCGAGGCCGCCGTCATCTCCGTCCATCCGCATAACGACCGCGGCACCGGTGTGGCCTGCACGGAGCTGGCGCTGATGGCTGGCGCAGAGCGCGTGGAAGGCACGCTCTTTGGCAATGGTGAGCGCACAGGCAACCTTGACATCGTGACCGTCGCGCTCAATATGTACACGCAGGGCGTTGATCCGCGGCTCGATTTCTCCCATATCGACCACATCCGCGACGTTTACGAGCGCTGCACCAAGATGAAGGTGCCGGAGCGCTGGCCCTATGCGGGTAAGCTGGCCTTCACCGCGTTCTCCGGTTCCCATCAGGATGCGATCAACAAGGGACACGAGTATATGCGCGAGAGCAAATCCCCCTACTGGGAGATTCCCTATCTGCCCATCGATCCGGCGGACGTGGGCCGCGAATACGAGCCGGTCATCCGCATCAACAGCCAGAGCGGCAAGGGCGGCGCAGCGTTCATCATGGATCACAACTATGGCTACCATCTGCCCAAGGCGATGCATCCGGAGTTCGGCAGCGTGGTGCAGCTTGAATGCGACCGCACCGGCCGCGAGCTTCTCCCCGACGAGGTGCTCGGCCTGTTTACGCGTGAATTCCTCAATATCAGCACGCCTTACTCCCTCTCCCGTGCCAAATTCTATGAGGAGGCCGTCGCTGGCAGTTCGGCAAACGTCACACATTTCTCCGGCGTGCTGAGCGTGCGCGATACGTTCGTGCAGCTTGAATCCCGCGGCAACGGCCCCATTGACGCCTTCTTCAACGCGCTGGTGCAGGCGGGAATCGAAGGCTATTCCTTCATTACCTATCACGAGCACGCCATCAGCAAGGGCTCGGACTCGCAAGCCGTCGCCTATATTCAGCTTCGTGCGCCGGGCGGCCGCCGCATCTTCGGCGTAGGCACCGAGCACAACATCAATTTTGCCTCCGTCAAGGGCATACTCAGCGCCATCAATCGCTTTGAAAACGGCAAAATCTGACCCTCGAGGGCTGCGTGTGCCGCAGTCCTCTTTTTTATGCGTTCTTCTCTTTCCTTTCCCTTTCCAAAATGCTATAATTACATGATCTTAATTTATCAATTCTAAAGGAGCATTGCGATATGAAAAAGACATTTGCCGTCGCCGGATGCGGTTTTCTGGGTAACATCGTCATCGACGCCTATGTTCAGGGGCTGCTTGAGGATTACGAGCTGATCGGCGTGTTCAGCCGCACCCTTGATGACGCTGCTGCCGCCTCCCGCAAGGCGGATTGCGCGCTTTGCGCCAACATGGATACCCTTCTGGCTTTGAAGCCGGATTACATTGTGGAGACCGCTTCCGTGGAATGGGTGCGCGAAAACGCCGTCCGTGTGCTGGAAAGCGGCGTCCATCTGGTACTGATTTCCATCGGCGCCTTTGCCGACGCCGAGCTGTATGCGCAGGCGAAGGCTGCCGCCATTCGCGGCGGTGCGAAGATTCATCTCGCCTCCGGCGCTATCGGCGGCTTTGACGTGCTGCAAACCGTCTCCCTGATGGCACAAGCACAGAAGCTGGAGGAACACTCTTCCATTGAAACGCACACCGGCTGCCGCGGTTTCATGCCCACCCCTGTCTGGGAGGACGCGCTGCTCACCGAGCAAAAGACCGTCTTTAACGGAAACGCCAAGGAAGCCATTGCCGTGTTCCCCCGCCGCGTGAACGTGGCTGTCGCCACCTCTCTGGCCACCACCGGCCCGGAGGTCACGCAGGTCATCATGCATAGCGTGCCCAACTGGCAGGGCGACGATCACAAGATCACCGCAGAAATCGACGGTGTGAAGGCTGTGGTTGATATCTACTCCCGTACCAGCGCCATTGCCGGCTGGAGCGTCGTTTCTCTGCTGCGCAACCTCGCCTCCCCCGTGTGCTTTTATTAAGGAGGATGCGATATGTTTAAGAAACTGGTGGCCATTGAGCCAGTCAGCCTGATTCCCTCTGCCGAAGAAAAGCTCCACGATTATGCGCAGGAGGTCGTGCTCTATCGCGATGTGCCTGCGGATGACGAAGAGATTCTCCGCCGCATCGGCGATGCGGACGCGGTGCTGGTGAGCTACACCTCCCGCATCACCCGCAGCGTCATCGAACGCTGCGAGAATGTGCGCTACATCGGTATGTGCTGCAGCCTGTATTCCGAAGCGAGTGCCAACGTCGATATCGCCTGTGCCCGCGAACGCGGCATCCGGGTGCTGGGCATCCGTGATTACGGCGACCGCGGCGTGGTGGAATATGTCCTGCACGAGCTGATCGGTCTGCTCCACGGCTTTGGCGGCAAAAAGATGCTGCGTGCCGAGCCTTGCGAGATCACGGGCCTGAAGGTCGGCATCGTCGGTCTCGGCGTATCCGGCAAGATGATCGCGGACGCGCTGCAATTCATGGGGGCTGAGGTTTCCTATTACAGCCGCACCCGCAAGACGGAGGCCGAGCTGGCCGGCATGGCCTACAAGCCGCTGGATCTGCTGCTGGCGAAGAACGAGGTCATCTTCACCTGCCTGAACAAGAATGTGCTGCTGCTGCAAAAGCCGCAGTTTGATGCGCTGGGCGACCACAAGGTGCTTTTCAACACCTCCATTGGCCCCGGCTTCGACTCCGCTGCACTCAACGAATGGGTGCGCCAGGAGGGCAACCTCTTCTTCTGCGATACGAAGGCTGCCGCAGGCGACGTGCCCGCAGACTTCTTTGATCTGGAGAACGTCTCCTGCGCAGGCATTTCCAGCGGTCGCACCATGCAGGCGTTTGTGCTGCTGAGCCAGAAGGTGCTCGCCAACATCGAAACTGCGCTGGCGGAAATCGAAGGCTGACCCTCTCCCGCTGCAAAACCACCTATATAATAAAAAGCGGAGCTGTCATCCAGCTCCGTTTTTTTATGGTGTACGTTGGGACTACGATTCCGGGAAACTCGCATAGTCGCGCCAAGCGCTCCTTGCGATTTCCGACGTTCCGCCTGCCTGTTTCGCCCACTGGGCGCGGCA
>JAXJLD010000014.1:0-2425 GCA_036297385.1 Christensenellales bacterium
GCGGAGAAGGGGTTTGGGGATGAAATCCCCAAGCGGGTTTTAGGGCGGCAGCCCTAACATCCCCTTTCCCTGAAACCCGCAGTTTCAAAACAAGCGATTAGGCATTGAAAACCGGGATATCAGCGCCACAGAAGCCTTGACAAACGGTGCTGTTTTCGTATAATGAAAATGAAATATATTTGGCGATACATGGATCAGATATTTCTGGCGGTGGGCGCAAAAAATGATGGGAAAGGACTTGAAGGCGATGCGCACCAAGGATAAAATTGCCCTACATACCTACCGATTTGCCTGCCTAAGCGCCTGCGGCGCGGCTGCGCCTTTTTGTGCTGCAAGGCATTTGTATTCAAACAGAATAAACAGCGTATCTTGACCGTTTAAAAACGGGGAGATGCGCTGTTTGCGTTGTATAAAAAATCACACCCGCCGGAGACGGCGAAAGAAAGGACAAAAGATATGAAAAGAGCGATGGCGGCGCTGCTGTGCCTGCTGCTGTGCCTGCTGGCGGGAACGGCGCTGGCTGCGAACCACACACAGGATTTGGGCGGCTGCTCGATTGAGTACGAGCTGAATGAAAGCACGGGGACGGCGCGCGTTGTAAAGGCGAATGGCGATTTTACCGGAAAGCGTGTGGAGCTGCCGGCGCAGATCACGGTCGGGGGCAAGGCGTATGCCGTCACCGAAATCGGAGCGAGTGCGTTTGATTGGTGCGAAACCTTGCAGGAGATATCGCTGCCGGAAGGGCTGACGACCATTGGGAATTCCGCATTTCACAAGTGCAGCGCCCTAAAGAAGATGACGATTCCGAGCAGCGTGACCGAAATTGGAAGGGAAGCGTTTGCTGCTTGCAGCGCCTTGCAGGAGATATCGCTGCCGGAAGGTCTGACGACCGTTGGGGAGGCGGCATTTCGGGGTTGCCGCGCCCTGACGAAGGTGACGATACCGAGCAGCGTGACCGAAATTGGAGCGAATGCGTTTGAGGGCTGTATGGCCTTGCAGGAGGTAACCCTGCCGGAAGGTCTGACGACCATTGGGGAGGCGGCATTTCAGATGTGCATGGTCCTGACGAAGGTGACGATACCGAGCAGCGTGACCGAAATTGGAGCGAATGCGTTTATGATGTGCGAAAAATTGCCGGAGATATCGCTGCCGGAAGGTCTGACGACCATTGGGGAGATGGCATTTGAGAACTGCCGCGCCCTGACGAAGGTGACGATTCCGAGCGGCGTGACTGAATTTGGAGCGCGCGCGTTTGCTTCTTGTATGGCCTTGCAGGAGGTAACCCTGCCGGAAGGTCTGACGACCATTGGGGAGGCGGCATTTCAGGGTTGCCGCGCCCTGACGAAGGTGACGATACCGAGCACCGTCACAGCAATCAGAGGGGGGACGTTTGCTTATTGCAGCGCCTTGCAGGAGATATTGCTGCCGGAAGGTCTGACGACCATTGGGACGGTGGCATTTATGAGTTGCACATCCCTGACGAAGGTGACGATACCGAGCAGCGTGACCGAAATCGGAAGGCAGGCGTTTTCTGATTGCAGCACCTTGCAGGAGGTGACGGTTCCGAGCAGCGTCACCGAAATCAGACAGTGGGCGTTTTGGGATTGCGGTCAGGCGGTGATTTACTACCCGAAGAACGCTAACCTTGGTCGGGAGGCGTTTAAGAACACCAAGACCCGCGTTCTGTACCGTGTTCGCGACGACGGCAAGACGGTGGCGGTTGACGAGGTGGAGGGCGATGCGCTCAAGGCTCTGCCGGGCATGATTGACGGCAAGTGGGTGGCGGAAGTGCCGGCGGAGTATCGCGCGGAGGATATGCATGAGCATTACACCGGTGAGGGAACGGTGTGCCTGATTTGCAACAAGGTCATGCACACGCATACATGGAATGTGCGCTTTGACTGGACGGACGATGGAAAGGGCTGCACGGTGACGCTGACCTGCGCGGGCGATGCGGCGCACACGCAGACGCTGACCGCCGATGTGACCGCCGCCGTGAAAACGCCCGCCACCTGCACGGCGCAGGGCGTGACGGCGTACACGGCGAAGGCGACATTTGACGGGCAGACCTACACGGAGACCAAGGATGTGGCGGATATCCTCGCGAGCGGGCATCGCTTTGAAAACGGTGTGTGTGTCGTCTGCGGTGCGCCCGACCCGAATGTGAAGGTTGATCTGCCGCAGACCGGGGACGAGAGCCGCCTTGCCCTCTGGGTAGGGCTGCTGGCGGTCTGCGCGGCGAGCGCACTGGTGGTGAAGCGCCGCAGACAGACGCGGTAAGCGGCGATTGCTTTTGAAAAGAGAAGAAAGGGCTTGGGGAGAATAAAATCCCTCAAGCCCTTTTTGTTTTGTGCGTATGCGGTTTTATCGCCTATTCAAACGAGCCATCAGCGCGAAGCGAAGAAGGGGTTTGGGGATGAAATCC
>JAXJLD010000015.1:0-17094 GCA_036297385.1 Christensenellales bacterium
GTTAATACTGTTTTGCATCTAAGACCTTTCACTATAATTGAACCCGTTTCAATCGTAGACCGCTTTGCGGTCTGCTCTGAAACTACGTTTTTTCAAGCCTTCCCCTTTGGGGAAGGTGTCATCCCGAAGGGATGACGGATGAGGTCTACGTTAGGGCTGCGATTCCGGGAAACTCGCATAGTCGCGCTTTGCGCTCCTTGCGATTTCCGACGTTCCGCCTGCCTGTTTCCGCCGCTGGCGGCGGCAGGCTCCAGTCCCTAAAACCTGCTTGGGGATTTCATCCCCAAACCCCTTCTTCGCTTCGCGCTGAATAAGGGGTTTAGAAGATAAACAGTAATACGAAGTAAAGACGCATTCCATCATTCCTGCACGGGCCTGCCGTCCGCATCATAGACAAAGTCCCGGTACATAATCAGCGCATCCTCCTGATTGTCCTCGTAATAGCGCTTGCGATAGCCCACATCCAGAAAGCCGCAGGCATGATACAGGCTCTGCGCCGCCAGATTGGAGCGGCGCACCTCCAGCGTCATCATCGCCATGCTGTTCTCCTGCGCCAGCGCCGTCAGCGCCTCGAAGATGCGTTTGCCGTATCCCCTGCGTCTGTGCGCAGGATGCACGGCGACATTGCACACGTGCGCCTCGTCCAGCACAAACCACATCCCCGCATACGCCAGCACGCGCCCCTCTCCGTCATCCAGCACCAGCCAGCGCGCCACCACGTTTTCCTTCACATCATGCAAGATGGATTCCTCGCTCCACGGCATGGGAAAACACAGCGTCTCAATTTCATGAATCTGCGGCACATCCGCTTCCCGGATGGCACGGATGAACGGCTCAGCCACGCGCATCCTCCTTCTGCTGCGCGGCAAGCTTTGCCGCGCGCTCACGCTCCACCTGCGGCGCACGCAGGTACAGCGGCAGCAGCGTCATGCAGTCCTTCAGATTCTTTTCCTCCTGCGCCAGCTCCATCGCGACCGCACAGGCGCTCGCCGCCCGCAGGCCGATATGCTGCACCGGGGCAAAATGCGCCCGCTCGCCCAGCCGCGCTTCAATCGCCTCGCGCATCGCCGGCACACCGTCGCCCAAAAACATCGCTTCGCGTCCCATCGCCTCCACACGGTCGAGGAACAGGCTCAGCTTTTCGGCGGTATCGTCCATCAGGCGCTTGGGCGGCATACCACATTCAAACATCGCGCCGTACACCTGCTGTGCGCGTGCATCGAGAATCGGGCAAATCACACCGTCAAATCCCTCGATATTCGCCGCCAGCGCCTCCAATGCGTCCACGCCGATGCAGGGCTTGCCCGTCGCCTGCGCCAGCGCCTTGACCGTCGATACGCCGATGCGCACGCCGGTAAACGAGCCGGGTCCCACCACCGCGCCAAACAGGTCGATGTCCCCTACCGTCATCTCGCACAGGCTCAGCGCCTGTTCCAGCATCGGCATCGCCCGCTGGGAGTGCGTTCTGCCACTGGTCAGCTGCATCTCGCAGACAATCTGCCCCTCCCGCGCGACCGCCACGCCGCACGCCGGGCCGGAGGTATCCATCATCAAAATGTTCATGCTTGCTCTCCCTCGCTCTCTGCCATCCGGCGCAGGATCTCCTCCACGCGCACCTTCGGAAACGCCCCCGTCGGCGTGAGCGTGATCTCCCGCGCTTCGCCGTCCATCGCATAGCGGATGTCGATGTGCAGCGCACTCTCCGGCATGGCCTCCTCAGCCATCTGCGGCCATTCGATCAGCGTCGCACCGTCCGCCGCCGGGATGTACTCGTCCAGCCCCATTTCATAGAGCGCGTCCGCGCCCTCCAGCCGGTACAGGTCAAAGTGATACAGGCGCAGCATGCGCCCTTCGTGGATATTGAGGATGGTAAACGTGGGGCTGGGCACCGGCCCTTCCACGCCCATGCCGTGCGCCGCCGCACGGGTCAGCACACTCTTGCCCGCGCCCATCTCGCCGCACAGCAGCACCACATCCCCCGCACGCAGACAAGCGCCCAAGGCGTAGCCCAGGCGCTTTGTCTGTTCTTCGGATCGACTCAACAAGGAATACAACGTCAGATTCACCCGTTTTTCATGTCATGCGCTCACCGGGCGCTGCGCTGATGCAGCAGCGGCGAAACGCGCTTGTACAGCAGATAGGTCGTCGCGCTGAGGACGACCGCCTTGAGAACATTGAACGGCGCGGTGATGGCCATCACCAGCTCCACCTTCGTGTCGATGAAGCCAAACACCTTCTGCCCCATGCCGATGATGACCTCCAGCGGCAGGTTCATCAGCGTCTGATACGCCGGAATCAGCACAAAATAGTTGACCAGCACGCCCGCGACCACCATCGCCGCCGAGCCGATGAGCATCGCCTGAAGCGCACTCTTACGGTCCTTATGGCGGCGGTAATACAGGCTCGCCGGTACGACGAACGCGCCGGACATCAGGATATCCGCCAGCTCGCCCACGCAGGCCGTGCTCGTGCCGAGCATATGCACCAAATTCTTGATGATGACGACCGCCGCACCCTGCACCGGCCCCATCGCAAAGCCCGCCAGCACCGCCGGCAGCGTGGAGAGATCGAGCTTGTAAAACGCCACAATCGGGATCTCGATGTAGTACAGGATCACGGCCATCGCGGCCAGCAGACCGCAGCGGGTCAGGTTGAACATGGCGCGGTCGCTTTGCTTTCTTTGAGACATGGGACAAAACTCCTTTCGGCGCTGTGCGCCGCTGTATTTTCCGACAAGACAGCCCCTGAAAGCCGAGCGATCAGGGGCCGATTTTTCATCGAGAAAAAACCGTGCAAAAGGAGATGTTGCTCTTCTTCCATCCAGACTGTACTGTCGGCTCCGGAATCACACCGGATCTGCCAAAAAGGCTCGCGGGCTTTACCGCCGGTAGGGAATTGCACCCTGCCCTGAAGATCTCTCAAAGTACTGCTTATTCGGTTGCATTCATTATAAGCCTGCGGCGTGCCGCTGTCAAGCGTTCAGCGCCGTTTTGCCGCGCAGTATGCCGCGATGGCGTGCGCCATGCACGCCGCCGTACCCGCTCCATGCCGGTCGATATTCGCCCGAAAGCGCTCGTCGGCGGCATACATCTCCCCCAGCCCTGCCAGGATCTCATCCGTGCAGGTATAAAAATGATCGGTGATGTACTGCTGCCAGTCTGCAACCAACGCCTGCACACGCTCATCTGCCGCATCAAGCCCGCGCACCGCGGCAAACGCCGCCATCCGCTCCTCCATGCCCGCCTGAATCTGCGCCCAGTCGCTCTGCCCATATGTAGCCGTGCGCTTTTCGCTCTGCGCATATGCGTCCGTGCCGCCCCAACGCGCCTTTGCCTCCTCGGCATATCGCGCCTTCATCATCTCGATTTCCTTCATGCTGAATACCTCCATCCGGGGCGTTCCCTCTCCCGCCAGCGCCTCGTCAAGACGCGCCAGCATCGTCTCCACGCGCGAGCGCTGGGCCAGCAGCAATGCCCGCTGGCGGCGCATGGCCTCGCGCGCATCGTAATCCGGATGGGTCATGATCTCGCGGATCTGCGCCAGCGGAAAGCCCAGCTCCCTGAAAAAGAGAATCTGTTCCAGCCGCGCCAGCGCCGCCGCGTCATAGCGCCGGTATCCCGATGCCATCACCCCGGCAGGGGAGAGCAGTCCTATCGCATCGTAGTGGCGCAGCGTGCGCACGCTGACGCCCGCTCGCCTCGCCATCTCGCCAATCGACCAGCTCGCTTCGCCTTGCTCCAAGTTCAAACGCCCCGTTTCTCTGTCGCTCAAATCGCTTTGTGATATGTTCCGGCCGGGAACGTATTCAGCATACAGCCTGACGCAGCGTCAGAGTCAAGCCCCAGTTCCTTCTTTTTTTCGGTGTATTCCGAAACCATCGGGGCGAACACCGGTTCACCTGTCCACCGGCGTTTTGCGGGCGCCAAACACGCGGTCGAACAGCCGATACGTCCAATCCGGCCGAGATTTCCCCTCGTCCTGCCAGCCCATGAGCAGATCCACCGTGTATGCCAGCTCCTGATTGCGCCGCTTCTTCCATTGCGCATCGTGCTCAAGCGCCGCCGCGTATCCCTTGGCGTGCATTCCGGCGCGGCGTGCCGTCCAGACCGCGCGGCGCAGGTGATAGTCGCTGGTCACAATCAGCACGCGCAGGCCCGCCGCTCCGCCGAGCTTCTCTCTGGAGAAGCGCATATTCTCCATCGTGGTCTGCGACTGGCTCTCCTCCACAATGGCCTGCCGCGGCACGCCCGCCTGCACGAGCAGCCGTGCCATCACCGAGGATTCCGCCACGCTTCTGCCCTGCGTCACGCCGCCGCTGGCGACGATTCGCGCAGACAGCCCCTGCGCATACGCCGCCTTTGCCGCCTGCACACGCGCAAGAAGCTCCTTTGCGGGCTGTCCATCCGCCTCCAGCTCATAGCCCAGCAGCACAATCGCATCAAACGGCCTGCTCATAGCCGTTCCACCGTTTCCAGCAGCTCATGCGGGGTGTGTGCCAGATGCACAGCGCCCGCCGCGCGCAGGCACGCCTCATCCCGGAAGCCCCAGAGTACCGCCACGCACGGCAGACCCGCATTGCGTGCCGTCTCCACATCCACATCCGAATCCCCTACATATACCGCCTCCTGCGCCGTCACGCCCAGCTCGCGCATCGCCTGAAACACGCTGTCCGGCGCGGGCTTTCTGGCGCGGGACGGATCATCGCCGATGGCTGCGCCCATGCGCTCGCCAAAGTACGCCCGGCTGAGCTGCTTCACCGCAAAGTCGATCTTGTTAGAGACAATCGCCAGCTTGACGCCCTGCGCGGCGAGCGCGTCCAGCGTTTCCAGAATGCCGTCATACGGGCGCGTCCTGTCCCGGCTGTGCGCACCGTAATGGCTCGTGAAATCTGCCAGTGCCTTTTCAAACGCCGGGTTCTCCTCCCCGCCCGGCACCGCGCGCACCATCAGTTTGCGGATGCCGTTGCCCACAAAAGTGCGCACCTCCTCCGTGCTGCGCGTCGGCATCCCGTTGGCCTGAAGCGCCGCATTGACGCTCGCCGCCAAATCATCGAGTGTATTGAGCAGCGTGCCGTCCAGATCCCAGATGACCGCCTTGATTCTCATGGCTTCTTCCCCCTGCTGTGTATTCTGCCGTTTTATCCCGTTTCTGAATTGAAAAGCCCTATGTCAAGCACCCTCAGGCAACGCTTCGCGCTGATGGCTCGTCTGAATCAGCAAACAGGATGACAGCCCTATTGTAGCGCGGAGGCCGGGCGTGCGTCAATCGCTTTCCGCTTTTCACGCCGCGTCGAATCTGTTATAATAGCCCAAGCGCTTTGTCCCGCCGTATCTGCGGGATTGGATGATTATTTTGAAACGCATCACAGGAGGACGTATGCAAAAGGATTTGACGCAGGGGCCGATCCGCAGTGCGCTGATTCGCTTCAGCCTGCCGCTGATCGCCGGCAATTTGCTTCAGCAGCTTTACAACATCGTGGACACATGGGTGGTCGGGCGCTTTTTGGGCAACACCGCCTTAGCCGCCGTGGGCAGCGCCTTTTCCCTGATGGTGCTGCTCACCAGCCTGCTGCTGGGGCTGTGCATGGGCAGCGGCGTGGTATTCAGCCAGCTTTACGGCGAGGGCAGCACCGAGCGCATGAAGACCGCCATGGTCAACGCCTTTGGCATGATCGCCATGACCGCGCTGCTGCTGACTGCGCTGGCCTATGCCGCCCTGCCCGCGCTGCTCACGCTGATGCGCATTCCGGCAGAGGTTGTGCCGGATATCACCGCCTATCTGCGCGTCATCTTTGCGGGACTTCCCTTCGTATTCCTGTACAATTTCTTTGCCGCCGCCCTGCGCAGCGTGGGCAATTCCGCCGCGCCGCTGGCGTTCCTGCTCGTCTCCGCCGTCGTCAACATCGCACTGGATCTGTTTTTCGTGCTCGGTCTGCACACCGGCGTAGCCGGCGCGGCAGCCGCCACGGTGATCGCACAGGCACTCAGCGCCATCGGCATCCTGCTCTGGTTTCTGCGTCTGCCCGCGCTCCTTCCCCAGAAAAAGCACCTGCGGTATGACGGCACTCTGCTGCGGCGCATCGCCAGCGTCAGCGTGCTGACCAGCGTGCAGCAGTCCATCATGAATTTCGGCATCCTGATGATCCAGAGTCTGGTCAACAGCTTTGGCGTGGCGACCATGGCGGCCTTTGCCGCAGGCGTGAAGATCGACGCCTTTGCCTACTCCCCCGCGCAGGACTTCGCCAACGGCTTTGCCACATTCGTCGCCCAGAATACGGGCGCAGGCAAGCCCGAGCGCGTCCGTCAAGGGCTGCGCGAAGCGTGCCTTCTTTCCCTCTCCTTCTGCCTCGCCGTGTCGCTGATCGTCTTTTTTGCCGCCAAGCCGCTGCTCACCCTCTTCATTGATCCCGCCGAAACGGAGATTCTCGCCATCGGCGCACGCTATCTGCGCGTGGAGGGTGCGTTCTATGTCGGCATCGGCCTGCTGTTCCTGCTCTACGCCACCTATCGCGGGCTGGAGCGAGCGGGGATGTCCGTCGTGCTGACCGTCATCTCGCTCGGCCTGCGCGTGCTGCTGGCCTATGCCTTTGCGCCACGCTTTGGAGAAATGGCCATCTGGCTGTCCATCCCCATCGGCTGGTTTGCCGCCGACGCCGTCGGTCTATTCGGCCTGCGAAGCGCAAAAAAGCGCGGCTAAGCGCTTGCAGCCCCGCCGCCATGGGCGTATAATCAGGGCAAACGCAAAACAAGGAGGCATGAACCGATGAACATACAGACCATCGACCGCATTCTCCACGAGACCGCCTACATCCGCACCGGCGGCAGCGAGCAGGAGGCTGCCTGCGCCCGCTACCTCATGGCGGAGTGCGAGGCACGCGGTTTCTCCGCGCAGCTTGAGCCGTTTGACGTACAGATGGCGACGATCCATCGCGCGGAGCTGACCGTGGACGGGCAATCCATCCCCTGCAAAGGCTACCTGTGCGCCGGAAGCGCCGAGATCGAAGCGCCGCTTCTGTATATGCCGGAGCCCACGCCCTGTGCGCTGGCACAGTGCCGGGGCAAAATCGTCATGCTGGATGGCTACCTCGGCTACTGGAAGTATCAGGACATCCTCGCCGCCGGGGCAGTCGGCTTCATCACGTTTGACGGCAACGCCAACTATGCCGACGAGGATATCGACCAGCGCGAGCTGCGCGCCCATGTGAGCAAGGGCGTCACCCTTCCGGGCGTGAACATCAACGCCAAGTCCGCCATCGCCATCGTGCGCAGCGGTGCCAAGACCGCGCACATCGTGCTGGAGCAGGATGCGTACATGGGACAGTCGTACAACGTTGTGTGCGAGCTGCCGGGCGAGACGGACGAATGGATTGCCCTTACCGCCCACTACGACTCCACACCCCTTTCCACCGGGGCTTACGACAATATGTCCGGCTGCATCGGCCTGCTGGGCGTGATGGAGGCGCTTGCCAGCGTGCCGCGCCGCCGCGGTCTGCGGCTGATCTTCTGCGGCAGCGAGGAGCGCGGTCTGCTGGGCTCCAAGGCGTACTGCGCCGCGCACGCAGATGTGCTGGCTTCCACCGTGCTGAACGTCAACCTCGATATGATTGGCTCGATCATGGGGCCGTTCAAAGCCGTCTGCACGGCGGAAGATCGGCTGATGCACTACATCGAGTACCTCTCCTCCATCAAGGGCTTCCCGCTCAAGGCTCGTCAGGACGTATATTCCAGCGACTCCACCCCATTCGCCGATCAGGGCGTGCCTGCGGTGTCGTTTGCACGCATCGCCCCCAATAATACCGCCACCATTCACAACCGCTATGATACCTTGAATGTCATGAGCGCCACGCAACTCGCACAGGACATGGATTTCATCTCCGACTTTGTGCGCGAGATGGCGGCTGCCGTCCACTGCCCCGTTCGCCGGGAGATGCCCGAAAAGATGAAGGACAAGCTGGACATTTATCTCACCCGCAAGCGGGACAAGGACGCATAAGGAGGCACACATGACCAGTATACGCATCAAGGATACCACGCGCGAAGAGCGTGAGCGCATCGTCGCTGAGTCTTTAGGCGCAGTAGAAGCTTCCTGCGAAGGCTGCTCCGCCGGCATGTACGATATGTATCAGGATTACATCGAGGGCAAGCGTGAACTGCGCGAGATCAATATGCAGTACCGCGCGGGCTATGTATCCGGGCAGACCGGGCCGGAGCGCTCCGGATGCGGAATGGGCTGACCGTTCTGCCCCCTAATTCACCGCATTCTCACATCATTTATGTTTTTATTTCCATGTTTATTTCACGACATTTATCCAATACAAAGCAAAACGGGGTTGGGGACTTTATCCCCAACCCCGTTTTCACTTCGCTCAGCGCACCATCTGGTTCATATCGCAGAAGTACCCGTAGAGTTCCTCCGCCGCCTGTGCCTGCGGGCCGTCGGACAGCCGGTCGGCAATCTCCCGAAGCATGACGCGCATGATCGTATTCGCAAAATAGCGGAAAGGCACGCTGCCCCATGCCGCGCGGCGCTCCTCTTCCTCGAAAAATGCCCAAAACGGAATCGGCTCCGGCAGCATCAGCCGGTAGATCTCATGCGCTTTCACCCAGCCGTCCTCGCAGGCATCGCCCCAGAAGTCATCCCGAACCATGCACACGCCCAGAATCTGGCGGTCTGCTTCCTTGCCGCCCGCCGGAACTTGCGTCAAAGCGCACGCCGTATTCGGCTTCATGGATTTGGGCATACGCGGCTTTCCCTTGGACGGGCCGGAGAGATAGCTTCCCGCATACAGCATGCCCTCACGCTCAAAACGCGCCAGCGTTGGCGCGTCCACATCAAACGCTGCCTGTGCCTTCGCGGGAATCTTCATGGCCTTGAGCCGGATCAGCCGCTCATGCTTCTCCAGCTCACGCTGTTTTTCCTCCTGACGATCCCGCTCATTGCGCTCGGCCATGGCGAACAGCTCCGCCTGAAGCGCGGTATCCTTCATCGTCAGGTACTGCGTGAAAGCATCCGGCCATGAAAAGCGCTTTTCTCCCTGCGCAAAGCACACGGTAATGGTATGCCCGGACACCTCTGTAATAATTCCCTTGCCAAAGGCTGCGTGCTTCACAGCCTGACTGCACAACTGCATCGTCCATCTCCCTTTCAGACAGTTTTTTGACAGCGGCAACCGCCGCCGCCCCGCTTTCCGGGGTCTGCAAAAACCGCCGATAAAAAAAGAAAAGGGCTTCCCATATGGCACGAAGATGTGCAATATCAAAAGCCCTTCTGATTTTTCATCCAAGACGGTTCTTTTTTGCGCTTTTTCAAGCACCATTATTATATCATACTTTTTCTGAACGTGCAAGTCCAGAACGGGAAAGATTTTCAGCGCATTCTTGCCCGTACAGCCTCCCGATCAGGCACGCTCCCAATCCCGCCATAGCGCGTCGTAGAAATCCCCGCCGCCGCGCACGCGAACGAAACAATCTCCCGCAGCTCCATCTCCTCCAGCCGATCAGGCGCTTTGTCCGCATCCAGCAGGCACGCCACCGCGCTGCCGCCGAAGATGTCGCCCGCGCCGGTTGTATCCACCGTATGCAGCCCGGACAGCCCCGGCACATGGCCGCTCGCCCGCTCGTTCATGAAGAAACAGCCCTCCGCGCCGCAGGTGACGAACACCAGCTTCACGCCGTATGTATGAAGGATATGCGCCGCACCCTCCCTCGGATTCATGCCAAAGAGAAAATCCACTTCCTCATCGCTGATCTTGACCACATCTGCCTGCGCAAGTCCCCAGCACATCTGCGCCTTGGCCTCGTCCATATCCCGCCACAGCGGCCTGCGCAGGTTGGGGTCAAAGGTGATGAGCTTGCCGCGCTCCCGCGCATACGCCACCGCCTGCTGCGTCGCGCTGCGTGCAGGCTCGTCTGTCAGCGAGAGCGTGCCGAAGTGAAAGACCCGCGCTTCGTCGATCAGCGCGAGATCCAGCTCCTCAAACCGCAGGCAGGTATCCGCGCCCGGCTTTCGGGAAAAGGAGAATTCACGGTCGCCGGAGGCATCCAGCGTCACAAACGCGAGCGTGGTAAACACGTCGGGCGAGACGATCACGCCGCGCGTCTCAATCCCTGCCGTCTCCAGCGTGCCGCGCAGCATCCTGCCAAATGCATCCGCGCCCACCTTGCCCAGCAGCGCGGTGCGCTTTCCGTATTTCGTCAGCGCGGCGAGAAAATTGGCCGGTGCGCCGCCGGGATGCGCCGCCATCGTCGGATAGCCCGATTCGTCCGCGCCGGTCATGGTGAAGTCAATGAGCAGCTCGCCCAGCGCCGTCACGTCAAGCATGGTCATCCTCCCCATCCCGCGGAGTCGGGTATTCGTTGCACAGCAGGCGGTAGGGCGGTTCATCCTCCTCAATCTTCGGGAAGCGCCCCACGGGCGGATTGAAGCGGTTGTCCGTGTTGTCGTCGTTGCACTGGCTGACCTCGCCCAGCAGCACCGGGCCGGTTCCCTCCTCCACGGAGAAATCATGATAGAGCCGCTGCTGCACATGGATGCTCTCCCCTGGCCTGAGGCGGATCTGCGTACCGGCCGGAACGGTGTAGGTACAGCCGTCAATATGCACGGTCACGTCGCCCTTGTGGTCGATCTCCTCATTCGGCAGGGAATTGTAAACGCGAATCAGCACATTGCCGCCGCCGCGGTTGATGATGTCCTCCGTCTTATACCAGTGAAAGTGGTTGGGCGCATACTGCCCCTCCTTGAGATAGAGCAGCTTTTCGGCGTACACCTTGGGGTATTTTTCCGCCATGGCACGATTGCCGTTGCGCAGGGTGATGAGCGAGAAGCCGAACTGGTCAAAATTGCCCAGCCCATAGTCCGTGATATCCCAGCCCAGCATACAGTCGCGCACCTCATCGTATTCGTGTCCGACGGCTTGCCACTGTTCGGGCGTAAAATGGCAGAACGGCGGCAGATAGCATCGGTAGGTTTCGCACATGGCTTCCATTTCACGCAGCGCAGCGTTGATTTCAGATCGTTTCATAGGAATGGCTCCTTTCGTGAGGATGGGTCGATTCCGCAAAGCGAAACAAGCCCCGTTCGCTTCTTTTCTGTCATTGTAGCACACCCAGCGCGTCGCCGCAACGGAAAAGCGCACGAAAGTGACTTCATCACAGAAGCGTCCCCGCAAAGCCGCTATAATAAACCCATCAAACAAGAAGCAGCGTCCCCAAGGCGTCGTCATCTTACAGCTCATTTATATGAAGGAGGATACACATATGTCTGCTCTCAACATCAATAAAGCCAATTTCGCCAGCGAGGTTCTTCAGTCCGACAAGTCCGTTCTGCTCGACTTCTGGGCGCCGTGGTGCGGCCCGTGCCGCATGGTCGTTCCGATCGTCGAGGAGATTGCGGCGGAGCGCACCGACATCAAGGTTGGCAAGATCAACGTGGACGAGGAGCCGGAGCTCGCGACCCAGTTTGGCGTGATGAGCATCCCCACGCTCGTAGTGATGAAGAATGGCAAGGTGGTCAATCAGGCGACGGGCGCCAGACCCAAGCAGGCCATTCTCGCCATGCTGTAATCACCCTGTCATCAGACAGGCAGCCATCAGGAGGAAGCGAAACGGATGGAAACCAAGAAGAAGCGCCGCAAGGCCGTGGTCGATATACAGAGCTGTGTCGCCTGCGGCTGCTGCATGAAGGTCTGCCCGCTGCACGTGATTGAGGTCTATCACGGGCTGTATGCGCAGGTGGATGCCGCCCGCTGTGTGGGCTGCGGACGATGCGCGAAGGAATGTCCCGCGTCCGTCATCACGATTCAGGAGGTCACGGCATGAACAAGCGTCAAGGCGTGAAAAAGCAGAAAAAGCAGTGGTATGATTACCTCTGGGTGCTGTCGCTGACCTATCTGATTCTGGGCTTTTTCAACATTCTCTTTGCATGGCTGGGCCTGCTGTGCTTCTTCATCCCCCTCATCATCTCCGTCACCAAGGGCACCAAGGGCTACTGCAACCGCTATTGCGGACGCGGCCAGCTCTTTGGCCTGCTGGGCGGACGCTTCGGACTCTCCCGAAACCGGGATATCCCGAAGTGGATGAAGAGCAAGGCCTTCCGCTACGGCTTCCTGATCTTCTTCTTTGCGATGTTCTTCCAGATGCTCTTTAACACCGCGCTGGTCTTTTCCGGTGCGCACGAGCTGCGCCAAGTGGTTACGCTGCTATGGACGTTCAAACTTCCGTGGCACTGGGCCTATCACGGCACGCTCTTTCACCCCGGCGTCGCGCAGTTTGCCTTCGGCTTTTACAGCGTGATGCTCACCTCCACCGTTCTGGGGCTGTTTACCATGGTTCTCTTCAAGCCCCGAAGCTGGTGCGTATACTGCCCGATGGGCACGATGACCCAGCTCATCTGTCAGGCAAAGCACAAAATGCAGAGTTGATGCATTGCCTTGCGGCTTTTCCCTTCCCGGACAGGCGATTTCGGCAGCGCCTGTCCGGGCTTTTTGCTATCCGCTGCCCCGCATTTTCCCCCTCCATTTTCCATCATTCTCCCGAGTTTTCAATTTTCTTCAAAAAACTTTCAAAAAAGGGTTGACACGCTGCCCGAAACCTGATACAATTCCATCTCGTCAGGTGGTCACCGACACGGAAAACAGTCCGACGCCAATGTGGCTCAGTTGGTAGAGCAGCTGATTCGTAATCAGCAGGTCAAGGGTTCGAGTCCCTTCATTGGCTCCATATTTCGAGGTGTAGCGCAGTTTGGTAGCGCGTTTGGTTCGGGACCAAAAGGTCGCAGGTTCAAATCCTGTCACCTCGACCACAATTTGTCTGAAAACGATAGTTTTCAGACTTTTTTCTTGTCTATTTCTTATAAATTTTCGTCCAAAAACCAAAAGGCGCTGTCTCAAAATGGCTAAAGCAAGCCATGAGAGGCAGCGCCTTCTCTATTTCGCTTCCGCACCCTTACAAAAAACGCAACCCGCTTCACGCCGCCAAGGCGTCCGGCGGTACTCAGCGCACCTTTTTCAGCTCGGACTGGCTCAGCCGAATGGCCTCTTTGCCCGGATTGATGACCAGTCCCTTGTACGGCTTGGCCATCTGGCACGCCTCATCAAAGGAAATGATGGTCACGCGTGACTTCTGCCCGAACGTCGGGAGCAGCTTGGTAAAATCGGTAAACAGCGGCACCCACTCCTCGTGCGTCTTGTTGTAGACGATGGTGCGCAGATGAATCCGGCGGGAATCGCTCTTCTTCGCCAGCCGATAGCCCGGATTGCCATTGGTCACGATGTGCTGGTTCAGCGCATACAGGCGCTTGGCGCCCACCGTCGCATGGAGATCCCGATCGCTGACCGGCGCGTTGGGGTTCTCCCCCTCGTAGCACATCGGCGCAAGGAAGAGCGTATCGGGCAGCGCCTTGCACAGCTCCGTCCAGATCTCCGCCTTCTGCGCCTCATCCTCGCAGGCGAGAAAGCGTGCGCTCTGCGCAGCAAATGCACCCACGCGCTCGGATGCGCCTTTTTTCTTCTTCTTCGCAGGCTCCTCATCCTTAGGCTTAAAGCCCACCATCTTGCGCAGGTTATTCATAAAGGACGCCATGGTTCACACCTCGTATATTCTTATTTCTGTATAGTATAGCATACCCGGCGAAAACGGACAAGCCGCTCCGCCCGTCCGCGCCGGGCAGTCAGTCTCTTACCATGCATTTGTCATCGACAAAATCCGTGCGCCTGTGTATAATATCATCAGCATCATTTCGCCGGCTTGCCGGTTCATGCAAGGAGATTCCCTATGCCTGCATCCTATGTGCATCAGTGCGCCGCGGCGGAGGCCTGTGACGCACTTTCCCTCTTTTCCTCTCCGACGCTGCGCAGCGCTGTGCTCGCTGGCAGCGAGGGGCCTGATCCCTTCTTCTTTTCCGTTGTCCCTACGCCCGGCACACCGCTTGTCCCCAAGCTCGGCCTTACCATTCATACCCAGCGGACGGATGACTTTATGCTCGCGCTGGCTGATGCCTGCGCAGGCAGCGAGTTGACACGCGCCTACTGCTGCGGCTTTTTTACGCATTACGGCACGGATACCACCATCCATCCCTTTATCTATGCGCATTCCATGGCCCCGGATGGCGGCTATTCCTCCACGTTGCACTGCACGCTGGAACATCAGTTGGAGACGCTTTTTTTCCGCCGTCAGGGGAATGCCGCTGGTCTGCCCGTACAAATGGCAGGCTTTGCCCAGCTTCACAGCAAAGAAAAGGATGCCATTGCGCAGGCGCTGAACACCGCTATCGACAAAGTTTTTCCGAAAGCTTCCATCGGTGCATTTCGGGTTCGCCGTAGCTTTGACGATGCTGTTCAGCTCTGCCGCCTTCTACGCTCGGAGAGCGGCAAAAAGTTCCGCACGCTGGGCGCCGTCCTGCGCCCCTTCCATCTGGACGCACCGCTCCATGCGCACATGATGCCTGTCAATCCCCCGGAGACGGACATTGCCAACGAATCGCACACCCCTTGGGCCTCCATCTGGAAACCCGAACAGATGCGGCAGGAGAGCTTTTTCGACCTTTTCGCCGCAGCCGTACAGCGCAATCAGACGCTCATTGCAGCGGTTTCCGATTATATGGCCGGGCGCACATCCGCCGAATCGCTGCGCGCGCTACACGGCGGACTGTGCTATGATTCCGGTCTGCCGTGGCAAAGCGCCTGTCCGGCGAAAAAGGCGCCGAGTGTGCAAAAGTAACACTGCGCCCGATCAGCGCCTTCGCAGCATAAAGTGATTCCGGATGCGCAGCAGCGCATTGAGAAAACCGGGCAACTCCACGGTCTCCCCCGCAACCGCAGGAAGCGTGCGCACCGTCTCCCCGTCCCGCTTCACGCGGATCTCGCCCAGCACGTCGCCCTTCCTGACCGGCGCGCGGACGCTCTGCACCAGCGCGGCCTCGATGGCGATTCGGCTTTGATCGCCCTTCTTCAGCAGCAGCGTGCAGTCTTCCCCGCTGACGGCATTGACCACGTCGCATCCGCCCAGATGAACCGGTACCTGAACCCCCAGCGCGTCGCCCGCCTTCACCGGTGCAAACATCTGATAGCCGGAAAAGCCGTATTCCAGCATACTGCGCGCCTCGTCAAAGCGCGTCTGCCCCGCCGCTGCACCGAGCACCACGGCAATCAGGCGCATCCCGTTCTTCTCTGCTGTCGCGGAAATACAGTATTTGGCTTCATTGGTTGAGCCAGTCTTGTAGCCGTCGCAGCCCGAATAGAACCGAATCAGCCGGTTGGTGTTGGTGAGCTGCGTCACGCGCCCGCCCGGATGCGTCAGCTCGTCCATCCAGATGGTGGAAAACTCGTAGTACAGCGGATGGCGGTCAAGCTGTGCGCTGAGCTTTGCCACATCACGCGCGGTGGTATAGTGTCCCTGCGCAGGCAGTCCGGTGCAATTGACATAGTGCGTATCGGAAAGCCCCAACTCCTGTGCACGGCGATTCATCCGGCGCACAAATGCCTCCTCCGCGCCATCCATGTATTCTGCCAGCGCCACAGCCGCATCGTTCGCGCTGGCTACAATCACGCTCTTGAGCAGGTCGCGCAGCGGATACGATTGGTTCGCGTCCAGATACACCTGACTGCCGCCCATGCCCGATGCACGTGCGGAGACCGTCACACTGTCGCGCAGGCTCACTCGCCCCTCGTCAATCGCTTCCAGCGTCAGCAGAATGGTCATCACCTTCGTCACGCTGGCAACCGGCCTGCGCACATCCGCCTGTTTTTCAAAGATCACCCGGCCCGTCTCCGGCTCCATCAAAATGGCGCTTGGACAGGTCAGCGTGAACGGCGTCCCCTCTTCCATCGGCTCTTCGCTGAGCGCAGGCCGTGCCAGCAGCATGGCTATGGCCAGCACGATCGCCGTCAAGGCTTTTTTCATCGTCCTTCCTCCCCATTCACTTTATTCCACCTCATGTTGCCATGAGCTGTGCAATCTCCTGCGGAGACAGCCCCGGATGCAGCGCGCGGTTGATCCCTTCGGCCAGCACGCCCGCCATGCGCTCCACCAGCGCATCGACCTCCCGCGGCGTGACGATGAGATCCCCCAGCCGCTCGGAGACGACGTGCGCCACATAGGCCGCCGCTTTCTCCTCATCGTTCTGCGTTCCGCCGTCTGCCCGAATCATGGCGCTGAGCGCATCGCCCGCGATCGTCGATGCGTACACCACCATCGGAACACCCACCGCGATGACGGGCACGCCCAGCGTTTCGCGCGTCAGCGCCCGCTGATGATTGCCCACGCCGCTGCCCGGCGCAATACCCGTATCCGCAATCTGCACCGTCGAGCAGATGCGCACGGAGCTGCGCGCCGCCAACGCATCCACCGCAATCACCGCATCCGGACGCACGTGCTCGGCCATGCCGCGCAGCACCTCCGCCGTCTCCAATCCCGTCACACCCAGCACCCCCGGCGATGCGGCGCACACGCTGGCCATTCGGGCGCACACATCGCTTGGCAGGCATCCCTCCATATGGCGCGTGACCAGCACGCGCTCCACAGTTCTGGGGCCGAGTGCGTCCGGCGTCACACGCCGGTTGCCCAGCCCCGTCACCAGAACCGTATGGGTATGTTCCGGCAGCATCTGCCGGATCGTCGCAGCGAGCTCGCTGCTGAGCGCCTCGCGCATAGCCAGCTCAATGGTCATCGTCTGGGGACAGTTCAGCGTCACATAAGTTCCCATCGGCCTGCCCAGCTCCCGCGCCGCTTGCTCATTCTCAATCCGCACCACCGTACGTTCAATCCCGCACGGCAGGCGTTCGCTGTTCATCGGCGCGCTGCCCCGCGCCTCCATCGCCAGATCCGTCCACTTTGCTCTCATGTTTCCCCTCCGCCATGTCTGTGCTGCTATGCTTTCCCAACGCCATGCTTTGCATACCGCCTTTGCACCCGTTTCTGAAGCCGCATACGCGATTTTCGCAACTTTCGACTTTTTTTGAATTTTTTTGAAAAAAGGGGTTGCATTTCTTCCGGCGCTGTGGTATACTAATCGTCGTTGAGAGGAAAGCACTTCAACAAGCGCCTCCGAAACAACAACAGCCTGCACCATTAGCTCAGTTGGTAGAGCACCTGACTCTTA
>JAXJLD010000016.1:0-4095 GCA_036297385.1 Christensenellales bacterium
CGAGGAGGTTATTCCAATGGCGAAGCAAAAGTTTGAGCGCAAGAAGCCGCACGTTAACATTGGCACCATCGGCCACGTTGACCACGGCAAGACGACCCTGACGGCGGCGATCACCATGGTTCTGTCCGTCACCAACGGCGCGCACGCGATGCGTTATGACGAGATCGACAAGGCGCCGGAAGAGAAGGCACGTGGAATCACGATTAACACCTCTCACGTTGAGTACGAGACGGAGAACCGTCACTACGCGCACGTTGACTGCCCCGGCCACGCTGACTACGTGAAGAACATGATCACGGGCGCGGCGCAGATGGACGGCGCGATCCTGGTGGTTTCCTCTCCGGACGGCCCGATGCCGCAGACCCGCGAGCACATCCTGCTGGCGCGTCAGGTCGGCGTGCATTATATCGTCGTGTTCATGAACAAGACGGATATGATGGACGACGAGGAGCTGCTGGAGCTGGTTGAGATGGAGATCCGCGAGCTGCTGAGCTCCTATCAGTTCCCGGGCGACGACATTCCGGTTGTGCGTGGCAGCGCGCTGAAGGCGCTGGAGTACATCCAGAATGGCGGCACCGATCCGAAGAATGCGCCGGAGTGCCAGTGCATCTTCGAGCTGATGGACGCTGTTGACAGCTACATTCCGTCTCCGGAGCGCGACACCGACAAGCCGTTCCTGATGCCGGTGGAGGACGTGTTCTCCATCACGGGCCGCGGCACCGTTGCGACGGGCCGTGTCGAGCGCGGTGTGGTGAAGGTTTCCGACACCGTGGAAATCGTCGGCCTGCAGGACAAGCCGCGCACCACGGTTATCACGGGCGTTGAGATGTTCCGTAAGCTGCTGGATCAGGCTGAGGCGGGCGACAACATCGGTGTGCTGCTGCGTGGCGTGCAGCGCAACGAGATCGAGCGCGGCCAGGTTCTGTGCAAGCCGGGCTCCATCAAGCCGCACACCCACTACATGGGCCAGGTGTACGTGCTGACCAAGGAAGAGGGCGGCCGTCATACCCCGTTCTTCAACGGCTATCGTCCGCAGTTCTACTTCCGTACCACCGACGTGACCGGCAACATCAAGCTGCCGGAGGGCGTTGAGATGGTGATGCCGGGCGACAACGTCGATATGGAGTGCACCCTGATCACCCCGATCGCTATGGAAGAGAAGCTGCGCTTCGCTATCCGTGAGGGTGGCCGTACGGTCGGCTCCGGCGTTGTGACCAAGATCTTCGAGTAATATTAGCTCCTGATCGCGGCAACTGCGCTCAAGAAAAGCGAAAAGAAAGCGAGTCTCGTGTGAGGCTCGCTTTTTTTGTGTGCGTGGGTTGGTGACAGAGGATGAAAGCGAGATGAATGAAGGGAGAAGACCCTCCATTTTTTAAGATATTTTTAGCTTTTTGAAGTGTAAAACCATGAAAACGAGAGAAAACGGGAGAAAACAAGAGATCACTTCCGATAAACGAAAAAAATTCAAAAATACAGGTTGACAAGTTTGGGGTTGTAGTGTACAATAAGCAAGCATGTTTCGCAGGCGTTATTTCGTCTGCATTTCTGAAAAGGAGGTGTCTTGTATGGCTGCTGCTGGTGTGCGCGTGAAGATCACGCTGGCCTGCACGGAGTGCAAGCAACGTAATTACAACACGATGAAGAATAAGCGCAACAATCCGGACCGTATCGAAATGAGCAAGTACTGCCGTTTCTGCAAGAAGCACACGGTTCATAAGGAAACCCGCTAATTCTTTCATCATGACGAACAAGGATGTGAAAGAGATGTCTGAGAAGGAAGTCAAGAAGACGGAGAAGCCCGGCTTCTTCACCCGCGCGAAGAACTGGATTGTTGCTCTGCCGCATCGCATTGCCAATGCGTTCAAGAACATGATGGCAGAACTCAAGAAGGTTGCGTGGCCGTCCAAGAAGGATCTCGTCAACTACTCGATCGTCGTCATCGGCTTTGTCGTCGGACTGGCGCTGATTGTCGGTCTGCTGGATACCGCTTCCTCTTTTGTGGTCAAGCAGCTCATCGAGCTGTAAGGCCGGATGTGATGAGGAGGGTTTGACATGACGGACGAGAAGGCCCTGTGGTATGTTGTGCATACCTATTCGGGTTATGAAAACAAAGTCGCCAACGATCTCGTCAAGACGGTGGAAAACAACGGCATGGGCGACCTGATTCAGGACGTCAAGGTGCCGATTGAGGAAATCGTCGAGATCCGCAATGGCAAGCCTCATACCATTCAGCACAAGCTCTTCCCCGGTTATGTTCTGGTCAAAATGATCAAGACGACGGAGACCTGGTACATCGTGCGCAATACGCGCGGCGTGACAGGCTTTGTTGGCCCGGGAAGCGAACCGATTCCGCTGACGGACGAGGAGTTTGAGCGGATGACGAGCTGCCAAGGCACCATTCGCGTCGATCTTGAGCCGGGCGATTCCGTGCGGATCAAGACCGGCAGCGTGGAAAATGCCATTGGCACGGTCGAAGAGGTCAACGCGGAGGAACACAAGGTCAAGGTCTCCATCGAGATCCTGTCCCGCAAGACCACCGTGGAATATGATATTTCCGAGGTTGAGCGCCTGTAAGCGCGGCTTGGGAAATCACGAAACAGACAACCCCCGGGAGGACTCCCGGTTGTTGAAAAAGCCTGCGCGTGCGCAGGCGGCAGCCCGGCAAGCGACAGGCCCCGGGCGTGGGAGGAACAATATGTTCCGCGTAACCACAGATTGAGGAGGATTAATACCATGGCGAAGAAAGTAACTGGCATGATTAAGCTGCAGGTGCAGGCCGGCAAGGCCAATCCTGCCCCGCCGATCGGCCCGGCCCTCGGCCAGCACGGCGTCAACATCCCGGGCTTCTGCAAGGAGTTCAACGAGCGCACCAAGAATGATATCGGCCTGGTCATCCCGGTCGTCATCACCGTCTACTCTGACCGCTCCTTCACCTTCATCACCAAGACCCCGCCGGTCCCGGTGCTCATCAAGAAGGCGCTGGGTCTGGAGAGCGGCTCCGGCAAGCCGAACAAGAGCAAGGTGGGCCAGCTCACGCAGGCTCAGGTTCGCGAGATCGCCGAGAAGAAGATGCCCGACCTGAACGCCGCCAGCATCGAAGCGGCGATGAGCATGGTCGCCGGCACTGCCCGCTCCATGGGCGTGACCGTTGCGGACGCCTGATTGACACTGTGATATCCAGCGCAGCGTGCCTGCGCGAAGCAGCCTGACAAGGGCTGGTATAGATGTGGGAGGACATTGTGCCGCTTGTACCACAAGGAGGAACAAAACTATGAAGCATGGCAAGAAGTATCTGGAGAGCGTGAAGCTCATCGAGCGCAACAAGCTGTATGATCCGGACGAGGCTGTGAAGCTGGCGCTGGAGACCGCGAAGACCAAGTTCGACGAGACCCTCGAGGTTTCCGTCCGTCTGGGTGTTGATCCGCGTCAGGCCGATCAGCAGGTTCGCGGCGCTGTCGTGCTGCCGCACGGCACCGGCAAGAAGGTTCGCGTGCTCGTGTTCGCCAAGGGCGAGCAGGCCAAGGCCGCTGAGGAGGCCGGCGCGGACTACGTTGGCGCTGAGGAGCTCGTCGCGAAGATCCAGGGCGAGAACTGGTTCGACTTCGACGTGGTCGTGGCGACCCCGAACATGATGGGCGTTGTTGGCCGTCTGGGCCGCGTCCTCGGTCCGAAGGGCCTCATGCCGAACCCGAAGAGCGGCACCGTCACCATGGATGTGGCGAAGGCCATCGCCGAGATCAAGGCTGGTAAGGTCGAGTATCGTCTGGACAAGCAGGCGATCATCCACTGCCCGATCGGCAAGAAGTCCTTCACCGCTGAGCAGCTCACGGAGAACCTCTCCGCGCTGGTGGGCGCGATCAACCGCGCGAAGCCGGCTGCTGCCAAGGGCGTGTACATGAAGTCTGTCGTCCTGTCCTCTACCATGGGCCCGGGCGTCAAGGTGAACCCGCTCAAGTTCTAATGCTCACCATCGAGCTGGACTGTTTCCCAAGTAACAGACACGAAAATAAGAGCCTGTCATAGAATTTCATAGGATTACGCGGTCTTGCTTCGGATTTCGACTGGGGTGAGACCGTTTTTGAGTGAAATGCGTTC
>JAXJLD010000017.1:0-2878 GCA_036297385.1 Christensenellales bacterium
CGATGTACTTTGTGGCTTCTTCCATGAGCGCCGCAAAAGCCGGGTCATCCAGCGCCTCGCCGGGTATCTCATAGCTGGGGCCGGTATCTTCGACGCCGTTGTAAATTCCTTCCCACAGATAGGGTTTGTTGCCCTTGAGCTGCTGCATAACGGTGTAGATTTCCCGCTGCTGTTCGTTAAGTCTCGGCAGGATCACGGCGGGCAGCGTCTTGTTTGTGAGGGTCACATTTAAGATGTAATACTCATAGGAGACTTCCTCGGTGGTGGTTTCCCCGGTCTCCGGGTCGGTGCTGGTTTCGGTGCGGTAGCGTATTTCGACTTCCTCCGTCAAGGTCAGCTCATACTGTGCCTCGAAAATCTCCCGCAGCTCGTCCTGCACCTGTTCCCGGAAATATACATGGTACTTTGCCGAGAAATAGGACGCCAGCTCATAGGGGTTATGGCCGATCTCGTCCACGGAATAGCGGTACTCGTCATAGCCGGGATGGGTGCTTTCGATGTTCGCTACCGTCTGCGCCAGCTCATTTTCCAGCGCCGTGTAGTCCTCGTCCACGCCCAGCAGGTCCGTATCCTCCGAGGCGTAGGAGGTACCGGATAACGCATTGGCAAGACCGCTGCCAAGCGTGGGGAAGATGGAACTTACCGCCGACACAAGAAAACAGAGCAGCAACAGCAGGAGCAGGATCAGCACCGCCACGGGATGACGGGTCACAAACTGCGCCGCTCGCCGGGTCGCAGTTCCCGAAGCGGCAGCGGTTTTCTTTGCGGCCTTTGCGCCCTGTTTTGCAGCCGCCTTTGCTTCTTTGGAATACCGGCGTTTCAGTTTCCATTTCTGCTGCACCCGGGACAGCGGATTGCTGGCAAGCTCCGGGTGCTCGGAGGCCATCTTCTGAAAATCCACATTGGCCCGGGCTTTTATGTCCTTCCGTTCCCACTTTGCCACCTTCCGGGCCGGGTGCTCCCGGTATCTCCGTTTGACATACCGGGTCAGTTTCCGGGCTCCGGCCTCGGCCACAAGTTCCGACTTATGGGCTCCTTCCACACCCACATTTTCATGCTCAACTTCGTGGATTTTGTTGTGGAGATAAAACCATGCTTCGGTGCGGGCTCCCCGGACAGCTTTCTTCGCAAGCCCCGGCGGTTTCTTCGCTGCCCGTTTTGCCTCGGTCTTGTCCAGTTTCTCCCGAGCCTTTCCCAGCGTTTCCCCGGCGTGTTCCGCTTTTGCCTGTGCTTTCTGGTACTTATCCTTTTTGCTCCCGGCCTTCTCGGCGGAGCCCTCCGGCTCCTGTGCCTTGCCGGTATCCTGTGGCCCGCCCGCTTCATCTTCCTGCCTCATGCGGTCAGAGGGACGGCTTTTCCGGCTGTCCTCTTGAAACTTGCCGCTTTTGGACTTCGGGCCATCATGGCTCGAAGGGCTGTCCTGTCCGGTATCCTCGTCCTCAAACCGCAGGCGTCGGGACGGTGCGGGGGAAGGCCCTTCCCGTTCAGCCGTTCCGGGGCGATTGCCCCCGGTATCCTCCGTCGGCCCCGGCCTCTGAAAATTCCGTTTGTCCGGTTTCTTTCCGATGATGTATCCCTCCTTTCCAAACCTCGGGCCAACATGGCCCGAAGTGTGTTATGCCCGGTTCATTTCCTGTTTTTTGTCCTCCGGGCGGGTGGTCATAATGGCGTACAGCTCGGTATTCTGCGGGAAGCGGTCAACAAACGGGATGGTGGTGTTCCCGAAGAACAGCAGCCCTTCGCCGGAATTGGTATGGGTCACATAGGAAAGCTGGTGGGGGCTGATCCCAAGCTGTTTGGCTAAAATCTGCCTGTCGCCCTGCGCCTGCGAGAGCAGCACAAGGAAGTCCGAGTTTTCAAAGATGTTCTCGATCTCCGGGCTGGCAAGGAAGTCCTTCACGTTCTGCGTTAAGGCGCTGGGTACGCAGCCCTTCTTACGGAGCATTTTCCAGATCGCCACACAGTAGCTTGCCGTCAGCCGGTCACGGAGCAGCACATGGAACTCGTCGAAGTAGCACCATGTGGCGATACCGCGCAGGAAATTCATGGACACCTGCGAATTGACAAGGTCCTGCATAATAAGCATGGCAATCGTCCGAAGCCCGGCCCCCAGCTTTTTCAGGTCGAGGCACACAAGTCGGCGGTTCAGGTCCACATTGGTTTCATGGTTGAACACGTTGAGAGAGCCCGACACATAGATTTCAAGGGCCGTTGCCAGCCGTACCGCCTCGCCCTCGGGCTGGGAACAGAGCAGGTCATAGAGGGTTTGGAGGGTCGGCATTCTCGCCGTTTCCGGGTCCTGCAAATGCTCCCAGTACATCTGGCGCACACAGCGGTCAATGACGGTCCGTTCCACCGGCTGCAAGCCGTCCTTGCCGCCGACGATCAGCTCCATCAGCGACAGGATAAAGTCGGCTTTCAGCGCCATCGGGTTTTCCTCGTCGAAGCTCAAATCAATGTCCATCGGGTTGATGTGGTGCGGGCTGTCCGGGGCGATCTCAATGACCTGTCCGCCCAGCCGCTTGATGAGGGGCGAGTATTCGCCCATCGGGTCCACCACGATAATCCGGTCACGGGTGGCAAGGAACACGTTCACAAGCTCCCGCTTTGCGGCAAAGGATTTTCCGGAGCCCGGCACGCCGAGGAACAGGCCGTTGGGGTTTTTGAGCTTTTTCCGGTTTGCCATGATGATGTTATGGGAAAGTGCATTGAGACCGTAATAGACGGCTTCGCCATCCATGCGGAGCTCCTGCGTCATAAAGGGAACGAAAATGGCCGTGGAGCTGGTCGTCATGCCGCGCTTGATCTCAATGCCGTTATGGCCCAGCGGAAGGCTGGAAAGAAAACCATCCTCCTGCTGGAAGTCCAGCCGCTTCAA
>JAXJLD010000018.1:0-5874 GCA_036297385.1 Christensenellales bacterium
CCGTCCCAAACCCTGCTTGGGGATTTCATCCCCAAACCTCTTCTTCGCTTCGCGCTGAATAAAGGGGTTAGAAGATAAACCGTATCCATCGTTTCTATCCGACAACAAATAAAATGGAGCAGGCGCTTTACCCGCTCCATTTTATTATTCGCTTATTCCACAATCGCGCCCTTATTCGCGCTGGATACCAGCTTCGCATACCGCGCCAGATAGCCCTTGGTCACGTTCGGCGGCGGGCAGACCCACTTCTCCCTGCGCTGCGCCAGCACCTCATCGCTGACCTTCAGCTCCAGCTTGCCGTTCGGGATGTCGATGGCGATGGTATCGCCCTCCTCCACCAGACCGATCATGCCGCCGGAGGCCGCCTCCGGGGATACATGCCCGATGGCCGCGCCGCGGGTTGCGCCGGAGAAGCGTCCATCCGTGATGAGCGCCACCTCCTTGTCCAGCCCCATGCCGCAGATAGCAGAGGTCGGGCTGAGCATCTCGCGCATACCGGGGCCGCCCTTGGGGCCTTCGTAGCGGATCACCACCACGTCGCCCGGATGGATGCTGCCCGCATAGATGGCCGCGATGGCCTCCTCCTCGCTGTTGAACACACGCGCCGGGCCTTCGTGTACCAGCATCTCCGCCGCCACGGCGCTGCGCTTGACCACGCCGCCGTCCGGCGCGAGGTTGCCGCGCAGGATCATCAGGCCGCCGGTCGGGGAATACGGCTCGTCAAACGGACGGATCACGTCATGATTATAGTTGCGGGCCAACGCAATCTCCTCGCCCAGCGTCAGGCCGGACACCGTCAGCGCGCTCTCATCCAGCAGGCCGCGCCCCTTCAGCTCGGAAAGCACGCCCATCACGCCGCCCGCCAGATGCAGGTCGATGACGTGATGCTGTCCCGCCGGGGCCAGATGGCAGAGGTTGGGCACCTTCGCGCTCGCCTCGTTGACCCAGTTCAGGTCAAACTCCACGCCGCTCTCGTGCGCAATGGCCGGGAGATGCAGCACCGTGTTGGTGGAGCAGCCCAGCGCCATGTCCAGGCACAGCGCGTTGCGGAACGCCGCCTCCGTCATGATCTTGTCCGGGGTCAGGTTCTCCTCCACCAGCTTCACCACCCGCATACCGGTCTGCTTCGCCAGACGGATGCGCGCCGCGTCCACCGCGGCAATCGTGCCGTTGCCCGGCAGCGCCATGCCGATGACCTCGGTGATGCAGTTCATGGAGTTCGCCGTAAACATACCGGAGCAGGAGCCGCAGCCCGGGCAGGAACCGGATTCCACCTCGTCCAGACGCGCCGCGTCGATCTTGCCCGCCTTGTAGGCGCCGACCGCCTCAAACACGGCGTTCAGGTCGTAGTCGCGCGCATCGCCGGCCATCTTGCCCGGCAGCATCGGGCCGCCGGAGACCACCATCGCCGGCAGATTCAGCCGGCGCGCTGCCATCAGCATACCCGGCACAATCTTGTCGCAGTTGGGGATGAACACCATGCCGTCAAAGCCGTGCGCCAGCGCCATGGATTCACAGCTATCCGCAATCAGCTCGCGGGAAGCCAGCGAGTATTTCATGCCGATATGACCCATGGCGATGCCGTCGCACACGCCGATCGCCGGGAATTCGACCGGCACGCCGCCAGCCATGCGGATGCCGTCCTTGACCGCCTGCGCAATGTTGCGCAGATGGTTGTGGCCCGGCACACATTCGCTCTGCGCCGATACCACGCCGATCAGCGGGCGGCTCAGCTCCTCGTTGGTCATGCCCAGCGCCTTCCAGAGGCTGCGGTGCGGGGCCTTCTCCGGCCCTGTCTTGACGCGATCAGAAATAGCCATCTCACAGTTCCTCCACCTTGTTGCCCCAGCTCATCTTGCTGCGCAGATCCTTGCCCACGGCCTCCAGCTGCGTGCCGGCCTCGATGCGGCGCTTGGCGAGGAAGTGGACGCATCCGCTCTGGTTCTCCAGCAGCCAGTTGCGCGCGAACGTGCCGTCCTGAATCTCGGCCAGCACCTTCTTCATCTCCTTCTTGGTCTCCTCGGTAATCAGGCGCTTGCCCACCTCGTAGTCGCCATACTCGGCGGTGTTGGAGATGGAATAGCGCATACCCGCAAAGCCATGCTCGAAGATCAGATCGACGATGAGCTTCATCTCATGAATGCACTCGAAATAAGCGTTCTCCGGCTGATAGCCCGCCTCCACCAGCGTCTCAAAGCCCGCCTTCATCAGCGCGGTCACGCCGCCGCAGAGCACGGCCTGCTCGCCGAAGAGGTCGGTCTCCGTCTCCTCGCGGAACGTGGTCTTGAGGATGCCCGCACGCGCACCGCCGATGCCCGCCGCATACGCGAGTGCGTAGTCCTGCGCCTTGCCGGAGGCATCCTGATACACGGCGACGAGATCCGGCACGCCCTTGCCCTCCAGATACTGGCTGCGCACGGTGTGGCCCGGACCCTTGGGCGCAATCATCACCACGTCCACGTCTGCGGGCGGCTTGATGCAGCCGAAGTGAATGTTGAAGCCGTGCGCAAAGGCGAGGATCATGCCCGGACGCAGATAGGGCTTGATGTCCTTTTCATACATCGCGGCCTGCTTCTCATCGTTGATGAGGATCATGATGAGATCGGCCACCTTCGCCGCCTCGGCGGTAGTCATCACCGTCAGGCCCGCGGCCTCGGCCTTTGCCCAGCTCTTGGAGCCCTCGTACAGCGCCACCACCACGTCGCAGCCGGAATCCCGCAGGTTCAGCGCGTGCGCGTGTCCCTGAGAGCCGTAGCCGACGATGGCAATCTTCTTGCCGCTGAGCATATCGAGGTTGCAGTCCTGCGCGTAAAACATCTGTGCCATTTTGTTTGTCCTCCTCTATGGTTCGTGCGCTTGCACGCATGAAATTGTATGGGATGCCGCTGATATTCTCGTCCTGTTCTCATGTTCTTTTCTGTTCTGCATTCGAGCCAGAGGTTTTAGAAGAAAACAGGATGAGCATATCATAAATGCGTCAATCGAAGATATCCGAGGTCATCACGCCGTCGCCGCGCTCCAGCGCGACCACGCCCGTGCGCACCAGCTCCAGAATACCGTAGTCCTCCAGCAGACCCATCAGCGCGGCAATCTTGTCGTTGTCACCGGTGATCTGCAAGACCATGGAACGCTTCGTCACATCCAGCACCTTGGCCTTGAAGATGTCCACCAGCCGCATCAGCCCCTCGCGCTCGCTCACGTCGGCCTTCACCTTCACCAGCAGGAGCTGGCGCTCCACGGAGTTGCGCGCCTGCATGACCTGCACCTTCTGCACGCAGATGAGCTTGTAGAGCTGCTGCACGAGCTGCTCCACCTTCTGCTCATCGCCCTTGATGACGATGGTGATGCGGGAAACCTCCGGGTCGTGCGTCGTACCCACGGTCAGGGAGTCGATGTTGAAGCCCCGCCGGAAGAACAGCCCCGATACGCGGGAAAGCACGCCCGGCTCGTTGTCCACCAGCACGCCGACGGTGTAGCGCTTCACGTTGTCCTTGTTCATATACATAGCCGCACCTCCGTCAGTTCAGGCAGAACGAGTCGATCGGGGAGCCGGGGGCGACCATCGGCGCCACCATCTCGTCGATGTCCAGCAGGCACTCGATGATGCAGGGCTTGCCCGCCGCATACGCCGCCTCAAACGCCGCCGAAAAGTCCGCCAGATTGTCCACGCGCGTGCCCTTCAGCCCGTAAGCATCCGCCAGCTTCATGAAGTCCGGCCCGCGGTCCAGCGTCGTCTGGCTGTAGCGGTGGCCAAAGAACAGCGTCTGCCACTGGCGCACCATGCCCAGCGTGCCGTTGTTGAAGATCACCACGATCACCGGAATGTCATAGTAGGCGATGGTGGAAAGCTCGGTCAGGTTCATGCGGAAGGAGCCGTCGCCGGTGACCAGCGCCACAGGCTTCCCCTCGGGGTCGCTCTGCGCCGCGCCCATCGCCGCGCCCAAGCCAAAGCCCATCGTCCCCAAGCCGCCGCTGGAGATGAGCTGGCGCGGATGGACGAACGGGAAGTGCTGCGCCGTCCACATCTGGTGCTGTCCCACGTCCGTGGCGACCGTCATCGCCGGGGCGATGGCCGCCATGCGCTTGAGGATCTTGCGCGGCTCAAACAGCTCGTCGCTCAGGTAGTCCTCGATCATGCTGCGCGCCTGCTGCATCCATTGGGCGTGCCGCTTCTGGGCGACGCGGTTGAGCAGCAGCTCCAGCACGATCTTCGCATCGCCGGTGATGTGCAGCGCGGTGGAGACGTTTTTGTTGATCTCCGCGCGGTCGATGTCGATGTGCAGCACCTTCGCATTGGGGGCAAACGCCTTGGCATCGCCCAGCGCGCGGTCGGAAAAGCGCACGCCCACGGCGATGAGCAGATCACAGCGCTGCATGGCGATGTTCGCCGCGTGCGTGCCGTGCATACCCAGCATACCCAGCATCCTGTCGCTCGAGGCGGGCGCCGCGCCCAGTCCCATCAGCGTGGCGACGATGGGCGCATCCACGCGCTCAGCCAGCGCCATCAGCGCCTCCTGTGCGCCGGAGCTGGTCACGCCGCCGCCGCAGTAGATCAGCGGCCTGTGCGCCTCAGCGATGAGCTGCGCCGCCTGCTCCAGCCTCGGCTCAGCCTTGAGCTTGTACTGCTCCAGCGCCTCGCCTTCAGGGCGAAGCTGGGCAAGCGGCTTTTTCTTGGACAGGCGCGGAATCAGCTCCTCGCCGCTCAAGGCGACGTACTCCGCCTCCGCGAGCTGCACGTCCTTGGGAATATCCACCAGCACCGGGCCGGGACGGCCGGACTTCGCGATGTAAAACGCCTCGCGGATGGTGTCCGCCAGCTTTTCTACGTTCGTAACCAGATAGTTGTGCTTGGTCACCGGCATGGTCATGCCGGAGATATCCGCCTCCTGAAAGGAGTCCGTGCCCATCAGCGTCTGCGGCACGTTGCCGGTGATAAACACCACCGGGGAGGAATCCATGTAGGCGGTGGCAATCGGCGTGAGCAGGTTCGTCGCACCGGGGCCGCTGGTCGCCAGACACACGCCAGTTTTGCCGCTGGCACGCGCGTAACCGTCCGCCGCATGACCGGCGTGCTGCTCATGCGCGGTCAGAACGTGATGAATCCTGTCCGCACGCTTATACAACTCGTCGTAGATGGGCAGCACTGCGCCGCCCGGAAAGCCGAACACCGTGCCAACTTCCTGCTCGATCAGACATTCGATCAGAATGGCCGCTCCATTGAGTCTCATCCTCGTCATCCGCTCCTTTGCGCACCCCCGGCTCTGCCGGGCGCTTTGAATCAAAAAACAGCCCTTCTCCCTTGGTTTAGGGCGAAAGGCTGTTTCGCGGTACCACCTAAATTCCGTGCCTGCGCACGCTCATGGGACGCACATGCGCCCCGCCCCTGTAACGGTGGGCTTCTCCGGCCAGCCTACTTTGTTTCAACTGGCAGCTCCGAGACGACAAGCCCGCGCTTCATTCGCAGGAGCCTTCCACCATCGCTCCCTCGCTTGGCGCTTCCCCGCGGGCCACTTCTCTTCATCGCGGAAAGTATGTGCGCTTATCTTATCATGGCGGTTCACCCATGTCAAGCGGTTCAGCGCGAAAAAGTGAGCAAATTTGCACGCTAAGATGAAACTTATTCACTTTCCATATCCCCGATGTTGCTATTCACTCACATTTGCAGGTCTGGTCATCCGCACGCTTCATGCACCGCCTGCGCCGCGCACTCCAGCAAAGGGCCAGCGCCGCCGCCAGCGACACGGCTTCCGCCGCCCGCCAGATCGCCTTTCCGGCAAACCATACGCGCAGCTCGCCCCGCGTTCCCGCAGGCAGGCGCACCGTCAGCCGGTTGTTCTCGCCCAAGGCCGTCTCCATCGCCTGCCCGTCCACCTC
>JAXJLD010000019.1:0-7126 GCA_036297385.1 Christensenellales bacterium
ATTTCATCCCCAAACCCCTTCTTCGCTTCGCGCTTATTCACCGTTTTGATCAGAAAACAGGATCAATAGCTGAATTTCTTGACGGCTATCGCAGTTTTATTGCCTATTCAACTTTCAGCACTTTTTTTGCATCACAAAAGGGGCCGAAGCCTCTGCTTCGACCCCTGCGGTGCGCCATACAGCGCACGCTTTTCCATTTCTATTTGTTGCTTACTCGATGGCGATGAAGTGATTCTCCTCCACCTTCGGTGTTTCCACCTTCTTAGGCACATAGAGCTTCAGCACGCCATCTTCAAACGCCGCACGCACATCCTCGTGCTTAACGTGCTCGCCCACATAAAACGTCCTCTGGCAAGTACCCATGAACCGCTCACTGCGGATCACGCGGCCGCCGTCGCCCTGCACGTCTTGATCGGCGCTGCGCTCCGCCTTGATGGTCAGGTAACCATCCTTCAGCTCCGCCTTGATGTCCTCCTTCTTGAAGCCGGGCAGCTCCATGTGCAGCTCGTAATGGTCGTCATACTCGCGCACATCGCTGCTCATCATCCGCGGTGCAGCCGCAGCGCTCGGGGCAAACATATCATCAAACATATCAGAAAACACATGACTCAGCAGCATATTCAATTCCTCCTTACAGGCTTCATGCCGGTTGCAAAACGGTCGCCCGGAGGTCATTCTCCGTGGCTTTCTTCCGTTTACGCGGTGTATTATAGTCCTTTGCTTTAGCACTGTCAATAGTTGAGTGCCAATTGATTTTGTTGACATAACAAATTAAAAAATTGAATTATTCCTTTATTTTTCATTCATCTATCATATTCTTCTGTGGATAAGTCACCTTGTTTTTGGTCTTTTGGTCAAAGAAAGTCAAATATCTTCATGCGCTTTTTCATCGAAAAAAGCGCATTTTTCTTCCGATGGGGTACGCGCTTTGCTGCACCGTCTTGACGCATAGGCCGGAATGCTGTATGCTGGCATGAAGAAAACGACTTGGGAGGTTTGAATAAATGGATGTTTCCCCGCAGGAAATCGCCGCCGCGCTGACACTGATTGACGCAAGCCTGACCAACTGCGAAAATGCACAGCGCAGGCTGAAGGAAGGCACCGCTTCGCACAGCCTCTCCGTCCATCGGATCAAGGCTCTGCGCATCGCTCGCACCCTGCTTCTGCATAAAACTCACACCTTCACACCCGATGAGCTGGACGCAGCGCGCGTTCAGCTTCTGTCCATCCGCAGCAAGAGCGAAACCGGACTTGCACACGCGCAACCGGGCAGCGGCACGCATACGCGCTTTTCCCGTATCATAGCGGCAATGAACACGGTGCTTATCCATCTGGATGCCGCAATGGAAGCACACGCATGATCAGCACATCCCTTTTTCTTGACAGTTGTCAGGAAAGGGTGTATAATCTCTTCGTTCGTTAGAATATGCTAACTCTAAAGGAGGGTGTCGTATGATTCAGACCTGCATCGGCGGTTTTCTCTTTCTCAGCGGTACAATCGGGCTGAGTATTCAGCTTGCAGCAGCTTCCGCCTATCCCCTGAACAGTTGGGTCACACCGCCCGGACGGATGATCTGTGCGCTGCTGGAGAGCGGGCTGTGGGTCGCCTCGATTGGCTTCTTCCTCGTCCTGCTCGTCGGCGCGGTGCTGCTCTGGCGTGCGTATCATGGTGAGCGCCGCAATGGGTGAGCGCCGTTCACCCCATCTCCATAGAATGAAACCCCGTCAAGGCATCCATGTTCCCTGACAGGGTTTCCCGCATGATCGTTTGAATGAAAACCGTATAATGCCAGAAACAAAGACCCCACCGCCCGGCAATCGGGCGGCGGGGTCTTCATGATGCTCGAGCGCTTGTTTCTCGGCACATGATGCCTGTTTCTGAATTGAAAATCCCTGCGCGAAGCCGCGTCAGGCCACGCTTAGCTTACCGACGGCTTGACGAAAGCACTTCGCGCCAGATAGCGTGCTTAGATTTTAATCCACCTTACTCGGCAGAAAGATCCTCGCCCGCTTCGATGGCCATGATCTGCTCCACGCGGCGCTGATGGCGGCCGCCCTCATAGTCGGTGGTCAGGAAGATTTCGGCAATCATCTTGCCCAGATCTGCGCCCACCACACGTGCGCCCATGGCGAGCATATTCGCATCGTTGTGCTTGCGGGTCATCTTCGCGCTGTAACAATCCGAAACGCAGGCGCAGCGGATGCCCTTCACCTTGTTGGCGGCCATGGAAATGCCGATGCCCGTGCCGCAGCACAGGATGCCGCGCTCACATTCGCCGGCGGCGACAGCCTTCGCCGCACGCTGGGCGTACACCGCATAATCGCAGCTCGCCTCGGTGTAGGTGCCGAAATCCTTGTACGGCAGGTTCATGCTCTCCAGCAGCGTCATGATTTCCTTCTTCAGCGGCAGACCCGCGTGGTCACTAGCCAGTGCAATCATCGTTGTTCCTCCTGTTGATTGGTTCATATCTGCATCCGTTTATGAACGGATGAGTTTAGCATTTGGGCTGCAAGTACGGCTTTCCAGCCGTCTATCAGTCAATCATTTCCTCCGGGCGCAGCGGTTCTCGGGCGGGCAGACCAGCCTCCTCCTGCGCCTCCTGCTCCGCCGCGTGATCGACAAAGACCAGATGTTTCAGATCCTCCCGGCTCACCACCGTATTCGTGCCCATGCACGCACGGCAGCGGAACAGGCACTCCGGACACACGCAGCCGAAGTCCTTTCCCTCGGACTGAATCATATATGCCCCACATTCCGGGCATCCGCATCTCACGACGAATTCCTCCTTTGCCTTCCGGCTGTCAGATCAGCTTTTTGTGGGTGAATGTGCGCTTCTTCCCCGCAAAATCCGCCACCACATCGCCGTGGCCGCGCAGAATATACTTATAAGAGCAAAGCCCCTCCAGCCCCATCGGGCCACGCGCATGAATCTTTCCAGTGGAAATGCCCACCTCCGCGCCAAAGCCGTAGCGGAAGCCATCAGCAAAGCGCGTGGAGCAGTTCTGGTACACGCCTGCGGAATCCACCAGCGCGAAGAAGCGTGCCGCCGCCTGCTCATCCTCCGTCACGATGCAGTCCGTGTGATGGGAGCCATAGCGGTTGATGTGCGCAATCGCCTCCTCCAGCGAATCGACGATGTGAATGGCGATCACGTTATCCAGATATTCCGCTTTCCAGTCCGCCTCATCGGCGCTCTCGCAGGGAATTCCCGGCATCAGCGCCTGTGCGCGTGCGTCGGCCTTCATCCGCACACCCGCCACATGAAGCGCACCCGCCACCACGGGCAGCGCCGTCGCCGCCGCATCCTTGTGAACCAGCAGCGTTTCTACCGCATTGCAGGCCGCCGGATACTGCGTCTTGGCATCCACCGTTACACGCGCCGCCATCTGCGCATCGCACGCCGCGTCGAGGTACACATGGCACACGCCGTCGCTGTGGCCCAGCACCGGAATGCGGCTGTTGTCCATGATGTAGCGCACAAAGGCATTGGAGCCGCGCGGAATGATGAGGTCGATGTATTCATCCATCGCCAGCATCGCGCCGACCTCCTCGCGCGTGGTCAGCAGCCCTGCCCAGCCCTCGGGCATACCTGCCGCCTCGCTCGCTGCCTTCATCGTCTCAAACAGCGCCTGATTGGAGTGCATGGCCTCGCGTCCGCCCTTGAGCAGCACGGCATTGCCGCTCTTGAGGCAGAGCCCCGCAATCTGCACCAGCGCATCCGGACGAGACTCAAAGATCACGCCGATCACGCCGATGGGGCAGGCCACGCGGGAGAGCACCAGCCCATCCGCCAGCTCCGTGCGCATCTGCTCATGCCCAATGGGATCATCCATCCGCGCCAGCGCACGCAGACCCGCGCACACATCTGCCAACTTGCTCTCGTCAAAGCGCAGGCGCTTGAGCGCAGGGGCAGCCAGCCCCTCCGCCTCTGCCGCCTGCATATCCAGCGCGTTGGCGGCAAAAATCGCTTCGCGATTCGCCTCCAGCGCATCAGCCACCGCTTTCAGCGCATGATTGCGCGCCTCACCGGCAGAAGCCGCCAGCAGAAAACTTGCCTGCTTGGCTGCCTGTGCGCTCATCAGCGTGCTTTCCGTTCTTTCACTCATTCATATACCTCCTTGTAGAAGGCCGTGCGCATCTCCTCCATCGGCATATCGCTCATCAGCAGCAGCTCGCGCCGATCGCTGCCCGCACGGAAGGCGCTGAGCATCGTCACCGCCGCCATGGGGTTGAGGTTCGTGTCCATGGCAGAGAGCAGCTTCTTGCCCATGCCCAGCAGATTCGTGCCGCCCGCGCGGCGCAGACCCTGCTGAAGCAGATCCATGAACACCATGTAGCAGCGGTTCTTCTCCCGGTAGTCGCTGTCCAGCCGGATGCGCACATACCGCAGCACATCCTCGCCGCCCAGCGAGTTATCGCCCGCCCATGTATTCAGGAGAGCGGCCTCCTCTTCATTGAGCCACAGATTCAGCGTGCCGATCTCATCCACAAGCTGCGGCAGCATACTGATGTCCAGCGCCACATAGGTGCTGATGTTCAGGTTGAGCAGCTCGTTCACCGTCCGCGCCGTCAGGTAGCCACGGCTCTGCGCATCGCCCAGCGCGTATACATCGCCCAGCGTCATCTCGCCCGCCTCCGGCACATTCACCGGCGTGGCGCACTCCACGTTGGTCATGACGCTGCGTCCCGTCTTGCTGTCGATGGACGCAATCATCATCGCGTTGGTCGTATCCCCGTCCTGCATGATAACCAGCACGTTGTTCACGCGCTTATCCAGCTCCCGGTTGAGCGTCAGATCCCGCTTGCTCACGGCAATCTCACCCAGCGCACAGGCGCACACGCCCATCAGGCACAGCGCCAGCAGCGCGGCAGCAAATTTCTTCATCGCGTCCTCCTTATTTTTTGAAGATGAACAGCTTGGAAAACACGTAATTCAACACGATGACCACAAAGTTCGTCACCAGCTTCATCACCAGATCGTTCAGCCCGATCATCTCCACGGTCACATACATGATGGCCGTCTCCATGCCCAGCGACACCAGACGCATGGCCACGAAGCCCGCCGCCTCGCGCAGCAGCGCCTTGGCTCCGTCGCAATGCGTATGAAAGACAAATACCTTGTTCGCCCAATAGGCAAATGCCACGGCCAGCACCCACGCCGCCCATGTGCCGGGCATCACGCCCATGCCAAACACGCGCGTCGCCGCGAAGTAGGCGACATAATTGACCACGGTTGTCGCCACGCCGACCAAGAGATAGGTCACCAGCTCGGTATTGTTCCACAGCTTTTCACACACGCCGCCCAGCTTCGGCGAAATTCTGCCGATCAGACGGATCACCCCGCGCGCCAGCGCGTCAATCCAGCCCCAGATTGTTTTCATGTCATCCTTCCTTTATCGATCTGTACGCATCTGTAATCTGCGCCGCGCCTGCGGCACATGATGGCATAACGCCCCACTTTGATGCTGTTATTATAGCACGCGCTCCACAGAGGGTCAATTCTGTTTGTCCGTCCCACGCGCCTGTTTTCTTTCCGCAACCGCTTTTCTTTTTTCCCCGGATAGCGTATAATAAGGGATTGAAGAAACATATAAACGGAGGTCTGCCCCATGGAAAACCCGATCATTTCATGGCTGTTTGAAACCGACGCCGTCCGCGTCTGCCCGGAGGGTCAGCCGTTCTGGTACACATCCGGCAAGCTGGGCCCGTTCTACATCAATACCCAGTTCCTCTATGGCAGCGAAGCCGCCGCCAACAGCCTGCTCAAGACCATCGAGGAGGCCTGCGCGGGCGATAAGCTCGCCTTCTATGACAAGGTGTGGGCGGATATCTCCGCGCAGCTTGCCGCCTGCCCGATCTATGCGCAGCTCATCGACCTGCTGACCGAGGCGGCCGCCAAGATGGACGTGGATTTCGTCTCCGGCGGCGAGCGCCGTGACTTCTTCTTCTCCATGCCGGTCGCCAAAAAGCTGGGCATGGGCCACCTGTCCATCTTCAAGGATCTCTCCTGCGTCTATACCGACAAGGATGGCGTGAGTATGCCGGCCGATCAGGCTGAGCTGGCGGGCAAGAAGAGCGTCCACATCGCTGACCTCATCACCGTCGCCTCCTCCTACATCCGCGCATGGATTCCCGCTGTGGAAAGCCTCGGCGCGAAGATTGCCTGCTCCCTCGCCGTCGTCGATCGCGATCAGGGCGGCAGCGAGATTCTCGCCAATGCGGGCTGCCCGCTGACCACGCTGGTCACCATCAAGCCGGAGCTGTTTGCGCAGGCGCACAAGCTCGGCCGCGTCACCGATGCGCAGGTGGCGCTGGTGAACGCCTTTATCGCTGACCCGGACCAGTTCATGCACGATTTCCTGATCGCGCACCCGGACTTCCTCGCCAACGAGATCGCCAAGGGCGGCAAGAGCGCTCAGCGCGCCGAACTGTGCATCCAGAGCGGCTTTGCCCCGGAAGAGGCCCTGCCCAAGAAGGCATGATTGATCTAAAATGGATTGGAAAAGGCGCAGATGATCTGCGCTTTTTCATTCGCCTTGACGGTGCGCACGCGGGCGGCATCACCGTATACAGCACCTGCACTCCCCGCTTTTCCTACGGCATAGCCGTTGCACCGCATCTTCGGCGGCAGGGCGTTGCCAAAGCGGCGCTTCCCCTGCTCTTTGCAGAGATGAAGCGCCGCGGGTGGACGCGGGCTGTCGTGCAGGTAGCGCAGGATAACGCCGCCTCCCTTGCGCTGCACCGTGCGCTGGGGTTCAGCCCCATCGCCAAGGACGAAAATACCGTCACACTCGCGCTTGATCTGTGATTCTGTTCGTATCTTATCATTTTCAGATAAAACCGAGCTATAAGCGCGAAGCGATGAAGGGAGTCTGAGGGACACCGTCCCTCAGGCGGGTTTGGGCGGCAGCCCAACGCATCCCTATATGGCGAAGCCATTCAGGCAAAGTCGTCAGGGAGCGAAGCGTGACCTGACGGGGCTTATCTCTTGGCTTTTTCATTCACAAACAGTATGATGAGCAAAAAGCGATGAAGGGAGTCTGAGGGACACCGTCCCTCAGGCGGGTTTGGGCGGCAGCCCAACGCATCCCTATATGGCGAAGCCATTCAGGCAAAGTCGTCAGG
>JAXJLD010000020.1:0-9381 GCA_036297385.1 Christensenellales bacterium
ATTTCATCCCCAAACCCCTTCTCCGCTTCGCGCTGAATCAAGATTTTAGAATGCAAACAGTAATCGTATTATCCATTTTATCTTAAAGGGGTCTCTGTCATTTGTCAATACAAAGAGGCGAAGCGCACAAGCGCCCCGCCCCTCGAAAGAGCATACCCCTCGGTTACAGACTCATCAGGTGCGCGATCACGCTCTCCGCCCAATCCTCAAAGCCATCCGGGTTATAATCGTACAGCACGCCGACCGTGTTGGTCGCACCCGCACTCAGCGCCGCGATGCTCTCGCCCAGCTTGCCGCCCGCAGGGGTTTGCAGGCTCGTTTCCTCCAACAGCTTCGTGATGAAGGAGGCCGCCGCCTCGCTGCGCACGCTGTCCTTCCAGCAGGCGCGTGTGACCGCCACGCCGTAGGTCGCCATGCCCACGACCTCGCTGCGCACCTGTCCGTCCTTGGCCGGCACGTTGACCACCACCACACTGTCCACACGCTGCGCCGGGACGAGCTGCGCCAGCACATCCGCATCAAAGCGCATAGCCGCCTCGCCGGAGAGGAACTTGCTCTCCGCGTCCGCGTCCGTCATGTTCCACGGATCGCTGCCGAAGGCCTTTGCCTGCACCAGCGCCGTCAGCACATCCTTCGCGCCATCCAGAGACGCCTTCTGCCCGTACTGCTCCGCCGGAGCGCCCATGAGCGCCGCGCAGTCCAGCACCATCTCGTTCCACTCACACAGCGCGTTGGCAATGGGCAGCACGCCGTTCTGCGCCAGCGTCGAGCAGGCCGACAAAAGCTGCTCAAACGTCTGCGGCACGGCAAGCCCGTAGCGTGCCAGCACATCGGTGTTCACATACAGCGCCTCCCAGTACAGGCGCACCGGGGCGAGCAGCATACTGCCGTCCGCCTCCTTCATGGAAGCAAACTGCCGCGCACCGCAGTCCGACGAGGAGGCCAGCTCGCCCGCCGTCAGCAGCTCCTTTTGGCTCAGCCCCAGCCCGGAGGGAACCACCACCACGTCGACCTCGCCGCCTTTGAGCATACGCTTGAACGTCTCCATCCACGTCTCGTCCATCGCGCCGGAGTAATCCTCCACGACGTTGCCCGTCTCCTTCTCCCATGCGGTAATCATGTCCATATAGCTCTGCGCGGCAAAGTCCACATCCGCAAACGGCGTAAACGTGCGCAGCGTCACACCGCCCGCCTGCGCACCGCAGGCCGCGCACAGCAGCACACACAGGGAAACCAGCGCCACAATCCATTTCCTCATTCAAATGCCTCCTCGTCCGTCTGAAAGGTCACAGGCCAAGGTTGATGGCCTTTTGCAGGGTCTTTCGCGCAAGCGGCGCAGCCACGCCGCCGCCCGAACCGCCGTTCTCCACCAGTACGCTGATCGCATACGGGGCGTTCTCGTTGGTAATATAGCCCACAAACCATGCGTGTGCATGGATGCTCTTGTCGTTGCTGACCTCGGCAGAGCCCGTCTTGCCCGCCACCACATAGCCGTTGCTCAGCGCGGCGCGTGTACCCGTGCCGGACTTGACCGCGCGCACCATTTCCTTTTCCAGCCGGTCGGCAATGTCCGCACGCAGCACGCGCCGGCCCTCCGTTCTTCCCGGCAGACGCCGTGCGCCGCCCTGCGGCGTGGCAATGGCACGCAGCAGCCGTGGCTCCGGCATCACGCCGCCGTTGGCAATGGCCGAAACGATCAGCGCCATATGCATCGGCGTGGTCAGCACGCGTCCCTGACCGATGGCCGACCACGCCAGATCATCCGGGCTGAGGTCGTCGATGGGGTAGCTCGAGTTGTACACGATCATGTCCTCAAACATGAAATTCTGGTTGAACCCCAGCGTCTCCGCCGTCTCACCCAGCATCTGATAGCCCAGCTCCTGCGACAGCGCTGCAAACGCCGTGTTGCAGGAGTTTTTGAATGCGTCGGAAAGCGTCTGCACGCCGTGGCTGCCTGCCTCCGTCACCGAGTAATGTCCGACCGGATAATAGCCGGTACACTCAAAGGCAAAATCCTCCAGCTCCGGCAGGTTTTCAAGCGCCGAGGCCAGTGTCACGATCTTGAATGTTGAGCCCGGCGGATACAGGCCCTGCGTCGCGCGGTTGACCAGCGCCCCCGCCGCCTCATCCGCCAGCGCCGCCTCCATATTCACGGGATCAAACTGCGGCATGGATACCATCGCCAGCACTTCGCCTGTCCGGTAATTCATCACCACCACCGCGCCGCGCTTGCCCGCGGGGAACTTCTCGCTGATGTAGCGCGAAAGCCGCTCGGATACGGTCAGCGTCAGGTTATCGCCGTGCTGAGGCGTACCGGTCAGCGCATCTCCGATGCGCTCCCATACGCTCGCCTTGAAGCCCAGCATATACTGCGCGTGGAAGGTGTCCACGCCCGTGGAGACCTTGCCGCCGCTGTCGCCCACCACCTGCGAGACCGCCCTGCGCGTCTCCGGCGAGCCGTTGTAGCGCCGTGCGCCCGTCTCGTCCGTATAGGCCAGCACCGTACCATCCCGGTCAAAAACGGTGCCCATTACCACCTGCCGCTTCTGGCTGGCGATGCGCGGATTATAGGGATTGGCCACCCAACGCCCGCCGTAAAAGTACACCGAGTAACAAAAATATGCAATCATCAGCGCAAACAGCACCAGCACACCGATGACCAGCATATGAATCCGCCGTTTAATGACCTTGATACCATCACTTCCTTGTCTTTGTGCGCCCTTCTTCTCCCGCCGCGCGTCATTCCCGAATAGACAGCACGTCCTCCTCCATATCCTCCTGTGCGCGGGCAGAAATGCCGTGCAGCACGCCCATCATGCACAGGCAGGAGAGCAGCGAGGAGCCGCCGTAGCTGAGGAAGGGCATCGTCACGCCCGTCAGCGGAATCATCTTGATGACGCCGCCCACGATCATGAACGTCTGGATGGCGAGCATCGCCAGCACGCCGCAGCCCAGCAGCATATCAAAGGAGCGTCTGGAGCGGTTGATGACCGTCACGCCGCGCAAAATCAGCAGCACATACACCAGCAGCAGCCCGACGCCGAATACCAGACCGAGCTGCTCACAGATGACGGCGAAGATAAAGTCGTTGTAATACTCCGGGATCTTCTCCGGGGCGCCCTGCCCCAGCCCCACGCCGAACAGGCCGCCCGAACCGATGGCCAGCAGCGCCTGAATGATCTGATAGCCCTTGTCCAGCGGGTCGCTCCACGGATTTCGCCACATCGCCACGCGCACCTTTACGTGCGCGAACATCTTGTAGCCCAGCATCGCCGCGCCCACGCCGCCGCCCAACCCCACGAGCGTCAGCGGCAGGTTGCCGCAGGCGACGTAGAACATCACCAGCGTCGTGGCGTAATAGATCAGCGCTGTACCCAAGTCGCGCTGGAGCATGAGCAGCAGCAGGCACGCCCCGGCAAAGACTATCGCCGGCATCATCTGGAGCACCGTGCGGTGCGCACTGAAGTAATACGCCATCGCCAGCACCAGCGAGAGCTTGACCAGCTCGCTGGGCTGAAAGGAGCCGAGATAGGGGATCTTCACCCAGTTCTTTGCGCCGTTCTGCCACTCACCGAAGGCCAGCGGCATCACCAGCACCGCCACGCCCGCCACCATCGCCAGCAGCGTCAGCCCCCTGAAGCGCTTCTTGCGGGCGATGACCCTGCTCACCACGACCATGGCCGCCAGCCCCAGCACATAATAGGAGAGCTGCTTCGCTCCGTGCGTCGGCGCGACGGTGTACAGCACCACCACGCCCACGCCGCACAGGAAGTTGGTCAGCGCCATCATCAGCGGGTCGATGGGCAGCACGCGCGGCAGTGCCAGCGTGGTCAGCAGCGTGAGCGGCGTCATCACCGCCATCAGCCCCAGCGCACGGACGTCCAGTTCTGCCGGACGCTTCAGCGCCGCCAGCAGCAGCCCGCCCACGATGAACGCCGCCGTCAGCAGCGCGATGGCCGTCACCGTCCAGTCCACCCCTCGGCTCACCGCGCGTCTGCGATCGCGCATCGCCGCATCGGCACGCTTTCGGGCACGCTGCACGCGCCCCGGCTCGCGCTTCCGTTCGGTGCGTGGCTTCGAAGCCGGTTCTGCCATGACAGCACGGCGCACAGGCGCCTTTTTGCTCGCGGTTTCACCTTCCCGCCGGACGCGAGCCATCTTGGCGGCTTCTGCCGGCTTTTTCTTTTTATAGCTCGCTGGCAACGCGCCGTCGGACGCACGCTTTGGCCTTGCTGTGTATGTCTCGCCCTTCAAGGCCATCTCGTCACCTCCGACTCCGCTTGCCCGGCTTCTCTGGCGGCACATCCTTGTTCCGCGTCCGCTCACCGCGCTTGTTTTCATTCATCTTTTTCTCATGCAGCCGCTTCTCCCGGCGTGCCTCGCCGCGCCCCGGCGCACCCACGCCGTCGCCGCGCCCCTGCCGCGCCTGTCCGCGCCGTGCGCTGGTCACATAGGGCTCATCCTCCATCGCACGCAGCCGGCGGCTGCCGTAGAGCGAAAGCACCAGCTTCGCATCGCCCACGCGCAGCACCGCACCGTGGTGCAGCACCGCTTCGTCGCCCGGCTCCACCGGCACATCGTCCACCAAAAAGCCGTCCCGATGCAGCGCCGCCATATGCAGCCCATCGCCCTCCATCCAGAAGAATGCCGAGCGCATATGCACCTTTCTGACGGGGATGCACACATCACAGATGTGTCCGGAGCCCATCGTTCCCTCGTAAGGGACGCGGATCTCCTCCCCCGCCGCAAGCCGCCTGCCGCCGCTGAGCACGCGGAACTGTCCAACCGCCCCGGCCTGCGGCAAATCCCGCTGCACGCGCCGCCACAGCGCCCGATCCGACATATATTTCTTCAGCGCCAGCAGCACCGTAAGCAGCACTACCGCCGCGCCAGCATAGCCAAAAAGCAGAGAAAGCACCTGATACCATGCCTGCGACACCGTCCGAACCTCCTCTTTCCTTCCCCGCACGGACGGATACGCCCCGCGGCAAACCGGCGATGAACCGCCGGCTCATAGTCCGCATATTATACCATACAAACGAATGACGCGCCGCTTTTTATCCCGTTTCAGGCATATTTTTCCAAATCCATGGGCGCTCCTTGCCAGAATTCCCGTCCGTGTGTATAATGTATGCGTTAGATTATTCTTTTTTGTCCCCGACAGCGGGGACGCAAGGAGGACACGCATGGCAGAAGAAAGAATGCTCATCACCGGCGGGCAGCGGCTGGAAGGTTCCGTCCGCGTCAGCGGCGGCAAGAATACCGCCGTAGCCATCATCCCCGCCGCCATTTTGAGCCAGACGCCCTGCGTGATTGAGAACCTGCCGGACATCGACGACGTGCGCGTGTCCATTGAGACGCTGGAGCATCTGGGTGCCAAGGTTATCTGGGATCCGAAGGATGGCGTCATGCAGGTGGATGCCAGCACCATCTGCCGCACCGATGTGCCGCTGGAGCTGTGCCGCAGGATGCGCGCCTCCTCCTATTATATCGGTGCGCTGCTGGCACGTTTTGGCGAGGCCTCCGTGCCGCTGCCCGGCGGCTGCAACATCGGCCGCCGTCCCATCGATCAGCACATCAAGGGTATGCGCGTACTGGGTGCGCAGGTGGATACGCCGGGCGGCACCGTCGTCGCCCGCGCACCGGAAGGGCTGACCGGCGGCGATGTGTTCATGGACATGGTGACCGTCGGCGGCACGATCAACGTGATGCTCGCCGCCGCCTGTGCGCAGGGTACCACCACCATCTATAATGCTGCCAAGGAGCCGCATATCGTCGATACGGCGAACTTCCTCAACTCCATGGGCTGCAAGGTCAAGGGCGCGGGTACGGACGTGATCCGCGTGCGCGGCGTGCAGACGCTCAGCGCCCGCCGCCCCTATGCCGTCATCCCCGATCAGATTGAGACCGGCACGCTGATGATTGCCGCCGCCGCCACCCATGGCGATGTGACCATTCACGGCTGCATCCCCACGCATATGGAGGCGCTGACCGCCAAGCTGCTGGAGATGGGCGCACGTGTAGACGAGCGGGACGATTCCATCCGCGTGCGCTCCGTGGGCGACCATCGCGCTGTCACGTTCAAGACGCAGGTGTACCCCGGCTTCCCGACCGATTTGCAGCAGCCCATGAGTGCGCTGCTGTGTACGGCGAACGGCACCTCCACGGTGGTGGAGAACATCTTTGAATCGCGCTTCCGCCACCTGATGGAGATGGAGCGCATGGGTGCGCGCGTTCGTCTGTTCGAGCAGACAGCCGTCATCGAGGGCGTCTCTCAGCTCCACGGCGCGGCCGTGGAGGCCAGCGATCTGCGCGCCGGCGCGGCGCTGGTCATCGCCGGACTGATGGCGCACGGCACCACCGAAATCAGCAACACCCACTATATCGACCGCGGCTACGAGCATTTGGAGGACAAGCTCTCCGGTCTGGGCGCCAAAATTGCCCGGGTCTGCTACTGATTCCGCAGCAAAACCTGAACGTGTTCTTAATAGCTTTAAGAAAGAAAACAAAGGCGGCCATGTGCCGCCTTTTTGCATATTTCCCGTCCTATCGACGCAGAATACCAGCGAATTCCTTGTAATTCCCTGATTTTTCCTTGTCACACTTTTTAGTCTATGTTATAATGCTTGTTGGTTTCCCCTGAAACGGGGGATTTGCATAGATTGATATCATTGATTAGGCGCGGAGCCTGCCTCCGCGCTAAACCTTGGGAGGTTTTAACCTATGCCGCTGATGAACGAGTACAACAAGGACACCATCAAGGAGTCCATCCTCAACAAGCTGCTGCGCTATTACGGCACCACGATTGAGGAAGCGACGCCCAAGCAGATTTACGCTGCCGTGGCCTCTACCGTCCGCGACCAGATCATGCTCAAATGGCGCTTTGAGAAAGAAGCCCGCCGCGAGGAGAAGGCCAAGCGCCTGTACTACCTCTCCATCGAGTTTCTGACCGGCCGCTGGCTGCACAACAACCTGCTCAACCTCTGCTCCACGGCGGAGTATGAGGCCGCTTTCAATGAGCTGGGTCTGACGCTCCGCGGCGTGCTGCACGAGGAGCCGGAACCGGCGCTGGGCAACGGCGGTCTGGGCCGTCTGGCGGCTTGCTTCCTGGATTCTCTGGCCACGCTGGATCTTCCGGCGATGGGCTGCACCATCCGCTATGAGTACGGCCTGTTCCGTCAGCGCATTGTGGACGGCCAGCAGGTCGAAGTGCCGGACGAGTGGCTCACCTACGGCAACGCTTGGGAGATTCCGACCCAGCGCGACGCAGTCACCGTCCGCTTTGGCGGTCATGTGGAGGAAAACTGGATGGGCGGCAAGCACTATGTCTCCCTGAAGGACACCGAGGACGTCATCGCCGTGCCGTATGATCTGCCGATCGTCGGCTACGACAACAAGGTGGTCGATCGCCTGCGTATGTGGAGCGCCGTGCTGCCGCGCAACTTCAACCTGGAGAAGTTCTCCGCCGGCGACTACAACGGCTCCACCGAGGACAACGATTCCATCGCCGCCCAGATCTCCAAGGTGCTCTATCCTGAGGACAACACCTACAACGGCAAGAAGCTGCGCCTGATGCAGGAGTACTTCCTCGTCAGCGCCACGCTGCAGTACGCCATCAAGGACTTCAAGCGCGTTTACGGCGCCAATATGGATGATCTCCCGGAGAAGGTGGCTTTCCACATCAACGATACGCACCCGGCTATGGTGATCCCGGAGCTGATGCGCATCCTCGTGGACGAGGAGCACCTGCCGTGGGAGACCGCCGAGCGCATCACCATCAACACTGTCGCCTACACCAACCACACCATCATGGCCGAGGCGCTGGAGAAGTGGCCGGAGAACATGATGCGCGAGACCCTGCCGCGCATTTACGCGATCATGCAGGAGCTCAACCGCCGCCTGTGCCAGAAGCTGTTTGACCGCTTCCCCGGCGAGTGGGACCGCATCGGCCACATGGCCATCCTCGCCTACGATCAGGCGCACATGGCGAATATGTGCATTGCGTACAGCCATGCTGTCAACGGCGTTTCCCAGCTTCACGGCGATATCCTCAAGCGCTCCACCTTCTCGGACTACTACAAGATCATGCCGGAGAAGTTCCTGGCCATCACCAATGGCATCACGCCGCGCCGCTGGCTGATGCTGGCCAACCCGGCGCTCTCCGCGCTGCTGGATGAGGCCATCGGCCTTGGCTGGCGCAAGGACACCATGGAGCTGGAAAAGCTGCTCCCGCTGGCGGACGACGCCGCCTTCCAGGAGAAGTTTGCCAAGATCAAGCATGAAAACAAGGCGCGCTTCTCCCGCTGGATCAACCGCCATCAGGGTCTGGAGCTGAACCCGGACACCATGTTCGATGTTCAGGTGAAGCGCCTGCACGAGTACAAGCGCCAGCTTCTCAACGCGCTGCACATCCTCGTGCTGTACAACCGCATCTGCGACGATCCCAACTACACCATGGCGCCGCGCACCTTCATCTTCGGCGCGAAGGCTGCGCCGGGCTACCGCCGTGCGAAGGAGATCATCCACTTCATCAACGTGCTGGCTGCGAAGATCGAAAAGGACCCGCGCGCGAGCAAGATGATCAAGATCGTCTTCCTGCAGAACTACAACGTCTCCACCGCCGAGATGCTCATGCCGGCCTCCGAGGTCAGCGAGCAGCTCTCCACCGCCTCCAAGGAGGCCTCCGGCACCGGCAACATGAAGTTCATGATGAACGGCGCGGTCACCATCGGCACGCTCGACGGCGCGAACGTCGAAATCGCCGATCTGGTGGGCGAGGAGAACTGCTATATCTTCGGTATGCGCTCCAAGGAAGTTGAGGCGCTCTACGCCGCCGGCACCTACCGCAGCCTCGATATCTACGAGACCAACGCTGAGCTGCGCCGTGCGCTCAATATGCTCTTTGACGGCAGCCTCACGCCGGAGAATCCGAAGATGTTCGAGGGACTCTACCGTGCGCTGGTGTTCTCCGATAACGGCGGCATTGCCGATCCGTATCTGGTGCTCAAGGACTTCGGCTCCTATCAGGCCGCGCAGCACCGTCTGGGCAGCGATTACCTGAATACCAAGGCGTGGACGCGCAAGGAGATCATCAACGTGGCCAAGTCCGGCGTGTTCTCCTCCGACCGCACCATCAAGGAGTACAACGATAAGATCTGGCACCTGCCCACGCTGACGGAAAAGAAGTAAGGGCGGCTTCAGCTTCATCAGCCGTCGCTTTCATCCGCACAACAAAAAGGAGCTTGAGGAAAAAATCCTCAAGCTCCTTTTTTGCGTTGCGCTGATACTGTTTTGCACCTAAAACCTTTATTCAGCGCGAAGCGGAGAAGGGGTTTGGGGATGAAATCCCCAAGCAGGGCTTGGGACGGCAGTCCCAACGTA
>JAXJLD010000021.1:0-17720 GCA_036297385.1 Christensenellales bacterium
CCTTCCCCCCTGCAAACGATCAGGGCTGCGGCCCTGAACCCATGGGGATGGCCGAGAGTTGGACAAAATCCATGCATTGAAGGAGCAAGGAGCATCGGCATGGGAGTATCCATACGGAGCGGCGTACCTGCCGCGCCCAGTGGGCGAAACAGGCAGGCGGAACGTCGGAAATCGCAAGGAGCGCTTCGCGCGACTATGCGAGTTTCCCGGAATCACAGCTCAAAAAAGGGAGCCCCAAGGGGCCATACCCCTCGGACTCCCTTCTTCACCGCTCAGGGTTCACTTGAGAAACCCCCGATTTTTCTTTTCCAGATCGTAGCCCTGCATATACGCATCCATCGCCTCAGCCACCATTTTGGAATGGGCAACGGCCTCCACCACGCTGCGCGCCCCCGCGACCACCTCGCCGGAAGCAAAAATGCCCGGGCGCGTGGTGCGCCCATACTCGTCCGTGACGAGCAGCCCGCGCCGGTCGGCTTTCAGCCCGGCTGTGCTGTTGACCAGCCGGGAGCGCGGCCCCTGGCTGATGGAGATGATGCTGCTGTCCGCCGCATAGAGCCTGCGGGAGCCGGGGATCGGCTCGAACGTGCCGTCCTCATACTCCGCCACGTCGTCAAAGATCACGCCCTCATCGACGATCTCCACGGGCTTCTTGTTGTAGAAGAAGCGCACGCCCTCCAACTCCGCATAGTCAAACTCGCGGCGGGAGGCGGCGATGCGGCGTGGCAGGGAGAAGCAGTTCACCTCGCGCACGCCCTTGCGCAGCGCCGTGCGGCATACGTCGATGGCGGCATTCCCCGCGCCGATGACGTTGATGGTATCGCCCAGACGATAGCTGTCCGGGTTGTTGAGGTAGTCGATGCCATAGTGGACATTGCCCAGCGTCTCGCCCTTGATGTTCAGCGTATTGGGCTGCCACACGCCCGTGCCCAAAAAGATCGCCTTGTAGCCATCCGCCAGCATATTCTCCACGGTAATCGCCCCGCCGATCGTCGTGTTGGGGCGCACCCGAATGTTCTGGAGGACGAGGTGGTGGTACTCGAAGTCATCCAGCACAGACTTGGGCAGGCGGAAATCCGGGATGCCGTAGCGCAGCACGCCGCCGATCTTGTCCCGGCTCTCAAAGATGGTCACCTGATAGCCCTTGCGTGCGAGGATGACCGCGATGGTCAGCCCTGCCGGGCCGGAGCCGACAACCGCCGCGCGGATTCCGTTGCGCTGCACCGGAACGGTGTCCATTTTTCCGGTATATGCGCTGGAAATGTAATGCTCAATGGAAGAAAAATGCACAGGCGCACCCTTGTGCCCCAGCACGCAATGCCCCTCGCACTGCCGCTCATGGCTGCACACCAGCGAGCAGATTGCAGACAGCGGGTTGTTTTCAAAGAGCGTCCGCCCCGCCTCATCCATCTGGCCGTTGAGCATGAGCTGAATGACATTGGGAATGGGCGTATGAATGGGGCAGCCTTTTTGGCACATGGGCACCTTGCAGTTGAGGCAGCGCCGCGCATCTTCCAGAATATGAACAAGCATGGTGATCGTCCTTTCCGCTACAAGCCTCGCATACGCCTCGGCATTTGTAGTTCTTGTATACATTATACGCCTTTTGCCCCCGAGAAAAAAGGGGGCAATGTGCATCAGCGCACGATTGACCGGAAAAAGATTGATTAGCACTCTCCCGAAGAGAGTGCTAATTTTCCCTTGACATTGTGCGCCGTCGGGGCTAAAATACAGGTGTTGCTAAAAAAGCGAGACGGCGGCAAGGCTTCTCGCCCATTTTCCATCACGGTAAAAAACCACGGCGCTCGACCGTGTTGAAGGAGGTTTCATGATGAACCCGATCACAGGAAACGTGTCCATCGACGCGCAGAATATCATGCCCATCATCAAGAAGTGGCTGTACTCCGACAAGGATATCTTCATCCGCGAAGCGGTGTCCAACGGCTGCGACGCCATCACCAAGCTGCGGCTGGTCGATTACAAGCTGGCGGAAAACTGCTCCGTCCGCGTGGAGGTCGATAAGGCGGCAAAGACGCTGCGCTTCATCGACGACGGCGTGGGCATGACGCAGGAGGAAGTCGAGAAGAACATCAATCAGGTGGCCTTCTCCGGCGCCAAGTCCTTCCTCGAGGAATATGCCAAGGACGAGGACAAGGAGAACAGCGGCATCATCGGCCATTTCGGCCTCGGCTTCTACTCCGTGTTCATGGTGGCGGACAAGGTGACCATTGACACGCTGTCCTTCCGCGAGGGCGCGACGGCCGTGCATTGGGAGAGCGAGGACGGCATGGCCTTCACCATGACCGAGAGCGCCCGCACCGAGCGCGGCACCACCATCACCCTCTACATCAACGATGCGGAGGAGGAATTCCTCAACTACTGGCGCGTGCATGAGGTGCTGGAGCGCTACTGCTCCTTCATGGCTTACCCGATCTATCTGGAGGAGATCAAGCCTGAGGAGGAGAAGCCGGACGACGCGGGGATGACCGACGAAAACGGCGAGACGGTCGAGGGCGAAGAGAAGCCCGAAAAGCCGGAGCCCAAGCCCATCAACGACACCGCGCCGCTGTACATCCGCGCCCCGCAGGACTGCACGGACGAGGACTACAAGGCATTCTACCGCAAGGTATTCCACGAGTACGAGGATCCGCTGTTCTGGATTCACCTGAACGTGGACTACCCCTTCAAGCTCAAGGGCATCCTGTACTTCCCGAAGATCAAGGAGCAGTTCGGCGGCATTGAGGGGCAGATCAAGCTGTACTCCGGTCAGGTGTTCGTTGCAGACAACATCAAGGAGGTCATCCCGGAGTGGCTGATGCTGCTCAAGGGGGTGATTGACTGCGCGGACTTCCCGCTCAACGTATCCCGCTCCTTCCTGCAGAACGACGGCTATGTGCGCCGCATCTCCACGCACATCACCAAGAAGGTCGCGGACAAGCTGACCGGTATGTTCAAGACCGAGCGCGAGGCCTACGAGAGCTTCTGGCCGGACATCCACCCGTTCATCAAGTACGGCGTGATGCGCGACGAGAAGTTTGCCGAGCGCATGAAGGACTGCCTGCTCTTTAAGACCACGGCGGGCAAGTACCTGACGCTGGACGAATACAAGCGCGCCAACGGCGAAAAGCTGGAAAACAAGATGGTCTACACCTCCGATGCGGCGCGTCAGGATGCGGCGATCAAGCTGTTCACCGAGCGCGGCATTGACGTGGCGGTGCTCGATCAGGCGATCGATGTGAACTTCGTCTCCTACATGGAATACAGTGCGTGCGCGGACGAGAAGTTCAAGTTCTGCCGCGTGGATGCCGAGCTGGAGAGCCTGACTGCCGAGGGCGAAAACGAGGCGGTGGATCAGGAGAAGCTGACCGGCCTCATCCGCGAGGCGGCGGGCAAGGACGATCTGACCGTCGAGGTCAAGCCGCTGGCCAACGAGAGCATCCCGCTGATGCTGATTGAGGACGAGCAGACGCGCCGCTTCAATGACATGGGCCGCATCTACGGCCGCAGCGAGTACACGATGCCGGCCAAGTATTCCGTCGTGCTCAACAGCCGCAGCAAGACGATTCAGAAGCTCGCTGAGCGCGAGAAGGACGAGCGCAGCCTGCTGCTGGCCCGCCAGCTCTACGACCTCGCCGAGCTGTCCCGTCAGCCGCTGGAAGCCGAGCAGATGACCGAGTTCATCCGCCGTTCGATGGAGATCGTCGATCTGGCTGCGGAGTAAGCCCGCACCACTTCGCGCGAATGGAATCAGCAAGGGAGAGTATGCGTTAAAAACGTACACTCTCCCTTTTTTCTGCGCATATCGAGCAGCCATTTCTCGCGTTTTATCCGAATTGAATTGACTTTTCCGCCACTTTCGCCTATAATATTTTATCGGCAGTTTGCGCAAAGCTGCCGCACCTGCATCCATAGCTCAGCTGGATAGAGCACTCGCCTCCTAAGGTAATGTTACAACAGCCGCCTTGAAAAAAGCTCAATAATGACTCAAGTTCGATAACCTTAGGGGTTGTCTGGAACAATTAAATACGTCGCAATAGCTCAGTTGGATAGAGCACACGCCTCCTAAGCGTGGGGTCGGGGGTTCAAGTCCCTTTTGCGACGCCACAAACAACGCCGAAAACCTTTATTTTTCAAGGGTTTTCGGCTTTTCTTGTTCCAAAAAGTTTTTCTTATCGGAAGCACCCTTTGTTTTTTATGGTTCTGAATTCTACTCCAAATTCGTTTTTTTGACAAGACCTAAAAAACCGAACTGCTGTCATAAGACAAAAATTTCTGCTAATCATTAGCAGAAAACGGGCTGTTTTTGCTAATGAAAATGCCCCTCCTGCTAATCAGGCCGAAAATCGTGCTAAAAAACCTGCTAATCAAAAAAGGCGGTTGTTTTGAGTGCTACGCCGTTACAGGCAATAAAACTGAATATTACCGTGTTTACATAGAGCGTTTATTCGCCCCTTTCGAGGGATGGGTAAACGCTCTTTTTTCATTTCCGGGCATCTCGGAAAAATATCGAGGATTGGAGGTTAGGATGTGCAAGAGGAAATGTATGCCCCAGATAAGCCAAGCGAATGCAGCAAGTGCTATTTCTGGAAAGGAACACGGTCGGGCTGTAGTCTGGGCAAAGGTAATTGCTATTACCTGATTCATGAAGCACCAAAGGTGCAGTCTGAATGCGATGGCTGTCCCTATGGACGGGCTCGCCCCTGTATCGGCTGGTGTACGAAGAAAATTCTCCGAGAGCTTGGCATCCGGTAATATGAGTGAGGATAAAGAATTTCAGTCCTATGAACGGACAATGAAACAAACTCCTGGCTCTCGGATCTCCAAGCGACCAATTCCACGACGCTGTAAGGAATGTGAATACCATCAGCCAAAGTGGAAATACCGAAGCTGCTACTATGTGCGTTGTCCCTATGAAATAAAGGGATGTACGCTCCGGGAAACTCCTCTGGTAAGTGACCCCTTCCATCCGAGGGAGGTGAGCTTGAATGGAATTTGATTATTTCTATGGTCAGCAGTCAGAACAATTCTCTTTCTACAGAATACCCAAGATGCTGTTCACCGATGATCGCTTCTGGAATGTGTCAACTGACGCAAAACTGTTATACGGCATATTGCTTGACCGCATGAATCTCTCAGCCAGGAACGGCTGGATGGATGCTGCCGGTCGTGTCTATATCATATTCACCCTGGAAGAAACGATGGCTGCGTTGAACTGTGGCGATAACAAGGCCACGAAGCTCTATAACGAACTGGAAAAGAAATGTGGTCTGATAGAACGCAAAAGACAGGGACTTGGGAAGCCAAACCTGATCTATGTGAAGAACTTTGTGAGTGGTGTGGACAGTATTGTGGAATCACGATTCAAGAGTCGGGAAAATCACGATTCTGGAGTCGGACAAAACCCGATTCTGGAGTCGGGGAAACCACGAGGAAATAATACTGATACTATTTATACTGATAATAGTGATACTGATCCTATCCTTTCTTCCGGTTTTTGTGGAAAAGGAACCGAAGGGAGCGGAGATTGGGAACAATATTACGATTATTTCAGGGAACAACTTGAATTTGATATTCTGTTGTCCAGGTATCCTTATGACCACAATTTGCTCAAAACCATTCTGGATTTGATCGTCGAAACGGTATGTACCAGAAGAAAACTGATACGCATTGCCAGCGATGATAAGCCAGCCGAAATCGTCAAGAGCCGATTTATGAAGTTGGAGTCTGACCATGTTTGCTTCGTTATAGACTGCTTCAAAGAAAACAAAACCGATGTTCGCAACGTCAAGCAGTATCTGCTTGCTGCGATATACAACGCCCCGATGACGATTGATCCTTACTACGATGCAAAGGTAAGGCACGATATGTCAGAGGGGTTCTTTCCTTGAAAGGAGTGATTCAATTTGAAACCGAACAAGAAAGTCGAGGTGATGAAGGGTGGCAAAGAAAGCAACCGTCATGGCTGTGGTTAATCAGAAAGGCGGCACCGGCAAAACAACAACCACGGAAAACCTTGGTGTCGGCTTGGCGATGGAGGGCAAAAAGGTTCTGGTCGTAGACACAGACCCGCAGGCATCGCTGACAATCAGCCTTGGTTATCCTGTTCCCGATGAACTTCCCACAACGCTTTCTGACATGATGGCAAAAGTTATGATGGAAAAGCCCATTGAACCGGGCGAAGGTATCCTGCATCATCCTGAGGGCATCGACCTGATGCCATCTAACATCGAGCTTTCTGGTCTTGAGGTATCTTTGGTAAATGCTATGAGCCGAGAGACCATCCTCCGTCAGTATCTGGATACCGTGAAGCAGAGCTATGACTTCATTCTTCTGGACTGTATGCCCTCCCTGGGTATGCTGACCGTGAACGCATTGGCTGCTGCGGATACCGTTCTCATCCCGGTACAGGCACAGTACCTTCCTGCAAAGGGCTTGGAACAGCTTTTGCAGACCATCAACAAGGTTCGCCGCCAAATCAACCCGAAGCTCAAAATCGAAGGCATTCTCCTTACGATGGTAGACGGCAGAACCAACTACGCAAAGGACATCAGCAACCTGATCCGTGAGAGCTACGGTGGCAAGCTGAAGGTTTACAAGACGGACATCCCTCGTTCTGTCCGTGCTGAGGAAATTAGTGCCGAGGGAACCAGCATCTTTAAGCACGATCCGAAAGGCAAAGTTGCCGACGCCTACTCAAAACACCTAAGACCAAGACCAGTGTCCGCAAGGTATTTCTTCCGAAGACTGTGGCTGAAATGCTGGTTCAGCGTAAAGCTGACATCGAAGAACTGAAAGACCTTTTCGGTGACGAGTTTACAGACTTCAATTTAGTATTCTGTTCTTCCAACGGCAAGCCGATTGAAGGTCAGGTTATCAACCGTGCGTTCAATAAGCTGATCGAGGAGAACGGACTGCCGAAGGTAGTTTTCCATAGTCTCCGACACTCCAGTATCACCTACAAGCTGAAGCTGAACGGCGGCGATATGAAATCTGTTCAAGGCGATTCCGGTCACGCACAAGTCAAGATGGTAGCAGACGTATACTCCCACATCATCGACGATGACCGCAGACTGAACGCTGAAAGACTGGAAGCAGCTTTCTACTCTGGCAGACAGGCGACACCGGAACCGGTTCAGCTGGTCAGTCAAGAAAGCTCCACCGACGATAAAGAGCTTCTTCTGAAACTACTGCAAAATCCTGAAATGGCAGCACTTCTGAAGTCGCTGGTAAAGACCTTATAACAACTGCAAGGGCAGACCCTTTTACATAGCTGATAAAGCTGTAAGAGGGTCTGCCCTTGTTTTTTGTTTTAGGAGGTGATTTAGATGGACATGGAGTTCATGGATGAATACTATGAGCGTATGAGAGCTGATGACATTGAGAAGTTATCTTCACAGCGTAATGACGAATACGAAGATCGGGCGAAAGAGTATTCGGCTGCAAAGAATGCGCTGATTGAAGGGCTTGGATTAACTCATCTGTTTGACAGAAGCCACCAGCTGACACCAGAAGAAAAGCAGTTATGGAGATTATTTGACAGAGTTGAGGTTGCGGAGATTATGGCAAGAGATGCTCTCGCTAAAGGTGCTTACATGGTTGGTGCCGAAGATCGTGAACGTATGCTTCGGTAATAATTAGACCTGCTTCGGCAGGTCTGCATTACATACAATCATAAAGTCTGAAAAAACCTTTGAAATTCTCAATAATTCTGGTTGAAAAATTCGGTTTGAAATGATATATTAAACAGACTTAAATTGGTGTCGTGTGACACCAGCGGTCCCACACGAGAATGAACTGGATTTCCTATCATTCCGCATAACGAGCAGTTACATAGTGACATTTACTTGCACTTGCAACATCCGCCAAAAATCGAAAGCCTTGCTAATTTCGAGCCAATCGGACGGGCTGAAATCCCTTTGAATTAGCTATCACAGCGTAGTATCAGATGGGATATGAAATGCTGAAAAACCCTGTATTTCCAAGCATTTTTTAGCATTAGATGTCACTTCCCGATGTCATATCGGGGCTACTCCTAAGCGAGGGGCCGGAGGTTCAAATCCTCTTGGATGCGCCAAAACGCCGCCACGTTTCGCCGTGGCGGCGTTTTTGTATGCCTTTGTCCATTGACGCGGTATCCCGCGCCCCTCACTGCTCCCTCCGTGCATCCACCGTCCGCTGCTGCGCCGCGAACAGCGCCGCCATCAGCGCCGTAAACGCCAGCGCGAATACCGGCAGCAGCGCATAACCCAGCACCTCGGCCAGCCAGCCGAATACCGTGGGCATCAGCAGCGAGCCGACGTAGGCAAACGCCATCTGCACACCGATGACCGCCTGCGAGTTCTCCGCGCCGTAGTTGCGCGGCGTATCCTGCACGATGTTGGGATATACCGGTGCGCAGCCCAGCCCCATCAGCAGGATGCCCGCCAGTGCCGCCGCACGGCCGGGCAGAAGCATCAGCACACCCGCCGCCGCCATCAGCGCATGGCCCAGCCGCACCATCTGCTTGGGCCGCACACGGATGGCAATGAAACCGGAAATTCCCCGGCCCACCGTAATGCCTACAAAGAACAATCCGCCCGCCGAAGCCGCCAGCGCCGCCTCCATGCCGCGTGCCATCACCAGATAGGTGGACGACCACAGCATGAACGTCGATTCCACCGCACAATAACAGGTGAAGCTCAAAAGCCCCGGCTTTGCACCCGGAAGCGCCAGCACCTGCGCAGGGCTGAGCACACGCGCGCCATGTTCTTCCTGCCGCCCCTCCTCGCCCCAGAGGCGCAGCGTCAGCAGCATCGCAGCACCCAGCGCAAACTGCATCGCGCTTACCCCGCGATAGCCTGCCGTCCAGCGCATCCCTCTGGTGAGGGCCGCACTCATCACCATCGGGCTGATGACCGTGCCCACGCCCCAGAAGCAGTGCAGCCAGTTCATGTGCTTGGGCGCACAATGCAGCGCAACATAGTTATTGATCGCCGCGTCCACAGCGCCCGCGCCCAGCCCCAGCGGGATGCTGAGCAGCAGCAGAAAAGCATAGTGCGGCGCAAAGGACATCCCCAGCAGCGCCGTCGCCGTCAGCAGGCCGGAAAGCGCCGTCAGCTTGCCCGTGCCAAACCGGCGAATCAGGCGTGCGCTATTGAGGCTGGAGATGATTGTACACAGGGATACCGTCATTTGCAGCAGCCCAGCGCCCCACAGCGGAGCGTGCAGCTCCCCCACCATCGCCGGCCATGCGCTGCCCAGCAGCGAATCCGGCAGCCCCAGACTGATAAACGCCAGGTAGATCATCACCAGCAGCATTGTGGAAACCATCGTCCATCCTCCATTTTATCCGCGTGTTTCAGGCTCACTGTACGTTTTGGCACGGCTCTTCGCGGTTTTGATACTGTTAAAAACCACTCGATTTAAGTCGAAGCCCCTTCAAAGTCCCGCCTCTGCCCCATGGCGAATGCGTCAAAAAACGCCCGGCTGATTGTTCAGTCGGGCGATTTTGAACTTGATTAGTTCGCGGAAGCGGCTTCGGCTTCCATGTTGATGACCTGCTTACCGTCATAGTAACCGCAGTGCTTGCAGACACGGTGAGCGAGCTTCATCTGCTGGCAGCGCGGGCACTTGACGATACCGGGCGCGGACAGCTTCCAATTCGCACGGCGCATACGGCCGCGAGACTTAGAGATTTTTCCCTTCGGACAAGCCATTGTTTACACCTCCTCATCCTCATTCAGCAAAGATGCTAATGCCGAAAAAGGATTGCTGTGGGTCAGCTCCTTCTGGCACGAACACGCATGGTCATTCAGGTTGGCACCGCACTGGTCGCACAGCCCGAGGCAGTCCTCCTTGCAGAGGATGCGATGGGGCATTTCAAGCAGCAGCGACGTGCGCACTGCTTCGTCCAGATCCAGCACATGACCCGAATAGATATATTGATCCTCATCCGCCTCCACAGGCTCACCCGTATCCCGGATGAATGCCTCCTCAAGCTCCGCCTCGACCTCGGTTTCGGTGGGCGTGAGGCACCTTGCGCAGGGGGACTGGATGACGGCGCGGGCAGTTCCGCGCACGATGACGGTCTCATCGGCGAGCATATACGTGCCGGAGAGGGAAACCGGTCCGACATACGCGATGGTATCGCCGTTCCAATGATCCTCGCCCCAGACATCCGTCAGCTCAAACGGCATATCGACGCCTTTTCTTTGGATGCCCTTGGTGATATCCAGCTTCATCATTTCACCTCAAAGTTGACCGTTCCATATTATACGCACATTTTCCACGGTTGTCAAGCGCTAATCTCACAGCTTGGACACGATTTCCAGCGTATCACGGGCGATGGGCAGCTCCTCGTTGGTCGGGATGCGCAGCACCTTGACGGTGGAATCGTCCGTGCTGATGATGCCGCACGCACCACGCACGTTCTTCGCCGGATCGACCTTGATGCCCATCCACTCGAAGCCCTCGATGACCTCGGCGCACGCCTCGGTGTCGTTCTCACCAATGCCGGCGGTAAAGACGATCGCATCCGCGCCCTGAATGGCCGCCATGTACGCGCCAATGTACTTCTGCAGGCGGTACGTCCAGATGTCCACCGCGTTCTTGGCCTGCTCGTCGCCATTGGCGGCAGCCGCCTTCACATCGCGCATATCGGAGGAAACAGACAGACCCGCGAAGCCGGACTTCTTATTGAGCACGTTGAGCATCTCGTGGATGTCCATGCCGGTGTTGTCCATGATGTACTCCAGCACAGCCGGATCGACATCGCCGGAGCGGGTGCCCATCACGACACCCTCCAGCGGCGTGAGGCCCATGGAGGTATCCACAACCTTGCCGCCCACAATGGCGCTGAGCGAGGAGCCATTGCCCAGATGGCAGATGATGAACTTGCAGTCCTTGGGATCCTTGCCCAGGTACTTCGGGGTCTCGCCCGCGATGAAGCGGTGAGAGGTGCCATGGAAGCCGTAGCGGCGAACCTTCAAGTTCTTATAGTACTCATACGGCACAGCGTAGAGGAACGCCTTGGGCGGCATCGTCTGGTGGAACGCGGTATCGAACACGGCCACGTTCGGCTTGCCCGGCATCACAGCCTGACACGCCTCGATGCCCGCGATGTTCGGACGCTGATGCAGCGGGCCGAGCGGAATGAGGTCCTTGATCGCCTTGAGGCTCTCCTCGGTCACCAGCGCAGACTCCTTGAAGGTCTCGCCGCCGTGGAGCACGCGGTGGCCGCACGCGCCGATCTCATCCAGAGAAGCAATCGCGCCGTTCTCCTTATCGGTCAGCGCCTCCAGCACGGCAGCGATGGCCTCGGTGTGGTCCGCCATGTTGCGGGTGAACTCGATCACCTTGTTGCCCTCGGCAACCGTCTGCTTGAAATGGGTGCCCTCGATGCCAATGCGCTCGACGAGGCCCTTGGCCTTCACGGACTCATCGACCATGTCAATGAGCTGGAACTTCAGCGAGGAAGAACCGGCGTTGATGACCAGAATCTTCATGGGAAACTACCTCCGTTTATGTTTGTAATTCATACCGGGTATGTTATAATAGGCTTATGCGATCATAAGCCTGCCATAACAGAATGATTCAAGATAATTATACCTCATTTTCCGGTTTTTGAAAAGGTTGCGTGCGCATTTTATCAGAAACACGCCGCAATCCCATGACGAAAGGAGGCCGCCATGCGGGTTTGCGGCGTCATTTGCGAGTATAATCCCTTCCACAACGGTCATGCGCTGCATCTTGCCCGCGCCCGAGAGCGCTCCGGGGCGGATTACATCATCGGCGTAATGAGCGGCAGCCTCACGCAGCGCGGCGCCTTTGCCCGCTATGACAAGTGGACGCGCACCGAAATGGCCCTGCGCGGCGGCTGCGATCTGGTGCTGGAGCTGCCTGTGCGCTTTTCCGGCGCACCTGCGCCGGAGTTTGCCGCAGGCGGCACGGGGCTTCTGGCGGCGCTTGGCGTGGTCACACACCTGTCCTTCGGCTGTGAGCAGGACGCCCTCCCGTACCTCGACCGCGCCGCTGCCGCGCAGGAGAGCCCCGCCTTCCGGGATGCACTGCGCACGCACCTGCGTTCGGGGCTCTCCTATCCCCGCGCCCGCTCGCTGGCCCTGCGGGATTCCGGTGCGCTGGATGCGCCGCCCGCCGCGCTCAGTCAGCCCAATGCCGCGCTGGCGGTGGAATACCTGCGCACTCTGCCTGCATCCATCGTCCCCGTCCCCGTCGTCCGGGAGGGCTGCGGCTATCATGATGCGGCGCTGGGTGCGCTCTCCAGCGCCACCGCCGTGCGTGCCGCCGCCGCCCGTGGCGATTTGCCCGGTGCGCTCGCGTCCGTCCCCTGCCCGCAGCTTCTGGAGGATGCCGAGGTGCGCGGCGATGTTCACGGAGAAGAAGCGCTCACGCAGGCGCTGCTCTACGCTCTGCGCACCGCCTCCGCCGAATCCCTCCGCGCCATCGCCGGCATGGATGAGGGGCTGGAATACCGCTTCCTCTCCGCTGCCCAAACGGCGCAGACCCGCGATGCACTCATTCTCGCCGTCAAATCCAAGCGCTACACCTATGCCCGCCTCTCGCGCCTGTGCAGCAGCGTTCTGCTGCACGTCACCCGCGATTTCGCCGCGCAGCACGCCGAACCGACCTACGCGCGTGCGCTCGGCTTTCGGCGCAGCGCACAGCCGCTGCTGCGCGCCATCAAGCAGCATGCCCGCATCCCGCTCGTCACCAAAACCGCCGGGTTCGATGATCCGCTCTTCGCCCTCGATGTACGCGCCCAAGATCTGTGGGCGCTGGGCTGCGCCTCACCCACGCTCCGCCGCAGCGGACGCGACTACACCACCACCCCCATCATCCTCTGAGCCGCCGCCCGCTCGGGCGCAGGCCGTGCCGAAAGGAGCTTCCCATGCGCATCTTTATCCTTCCTGCCGCCTTCCTGCTCGCTTGCTTCCTCTATCTGCCGTTTCCCCGCGCACAGGAGCTGCTCTTTGCCGCGCTGCGCCGCCTGTACGCGCTGCTTCTGCGCGCGTTCACCCCGCACAACGGCAAACCCGCAGAAAACGCGGCGCTTGCCGCCTTCCTGCTCACGCTCGGTGGCGTGCTGATGCTGCTCTCCGCGCTCCATCCGCTGGTCGCCATGGCGCTCGCCGCGCCTGCGTTCACCGGTCTGTCCATTCTGCCCGGCTGCACGAAGGCACGCGATAAGCTCAATTCCGGCGAATATGCACGCGACATCCCCGCCTATGAAGCGCTCGTCCGGGATACCTGCCGCAGCCTTGCGCCCGCATTTGTGCAGGGTGTCGTGGCGCCGATGCTCCTGTTCGCCCTCGGCGTGCCGCTGGCCATGGGAGCCTCGCTGGCCATGGGCTATACGGCGCTCCGCGCACTCGAGGCGCAGCACAGCGCCGCCGCACGCATCGTCTCGGCCATCCAGCACAGCAGCGACCGCATACTGCGTGCGCTCATGGTGCTTTGCTCCGGCGCGGCGGGCCGCAATCCGCTCCGCACCGAGGGGCGCTCCGCGCAGGAGCGCCTGATGAGCATTCTCGGCATCGACGAATCGCCCACGCACGCACCCATGGCGGGCGATATCCAGCAGGGCATCTTCCTATGTATCCTCGCCGCGCTGCTGCTGTGCTTCACGCTCTGCGCCGTGCTGGCGTTCATCCCCTCTCTCGCCTGACCCCTCGCGCCCCGCTTCCGGTTTCCGCTGCCGGAGGCAGGGCGCTTTTATGCTGTTTATCCTGTTTTCTGACAGGCGGGCAGAAATCGCAAGGAGCGCTTTGCGCGACTATGCAAGCTTCCCGGAATCCGAAGCCTGCCGCACCCATTCCTCGGCGCTCAGCCCCACCCGTTCCGTGCGCCATTGCCCATCATAGACCAGCACGCTGACGCAGGCATTGGGCTGCGGAATCGCCCTCTTGGTGCAGTACGGCCTATCCAGCACAGCGCTGAGGATCAGCCGGTTCAGGCTGGCGTGCGCCACGGCGGCCAGCGTCTTTCCCGGCCCATCCGCTATGATTTGCAGCGCACGCAGGCCACGCGCCGCCCCCGCCTCGTCCGTTTCACCGCCGGGAGGACTTGGGCGCTTCGCCCTGTCTGCAAAGAACCCCGGATAGCGTGCGCGGATCTCCGAGAACGGCAGGCCATCCCATTCACCGCCATCCAGCTCCGTCAGCTCATCCAGCACGATGGGCGCATCGGTCAGCGCCTGCGCCGTCTGCCGGGCGCGCAGAAGCGGACTGGTATACACCGCGTCCAGCCGCACAGACGACAGCGCACAGGCAAGTGCCTGCGCCTGTATCCGCCCCTTTTCGCCCAGCGGAATATCCAGCTTTTGCCCCAGACAGATGCGCTCGCCGTCCGGATCATCCACGCAGGCATGGCGAATCAGATAGAGCGTTTTTTCCCCGCGTGCCGCCGTACAGTCCTTCATTTCCCGTCATCCCCCTACCCGCGGTCTATCGTCCGCGTTCCTTCTCTTTGTACAGTCATCGGCTTCATTCTAGCATGGTTTGATGGAGACTGTCAAAGCGCCCTCCTGCACGCAGGGGCAAAAGTTTTTTCATTCGTTTTGAAAAACCTGCAAGGTTTCCGGCGATCTGTCGTCAATATAGGTGTGAGGAGGAGGTGACCACCACATGGAAATTGTCACGGGCCCTGACAATTCTCAAAATATCGAGGAAGAGCTGAACCGGCTGGTTGTGGAGTATCAAAAGACGCTGCTGCATATGTGCAGCTTCTGGCTCAAGGATGCTTCTCAGGCAGAGGATGCGGTTCAGGAGGTATACATCAAAGCCTATAAAGCGCTGCCTGAATTCCGGCATGAGTGCAGCGAGAAAACCTGGCTGCTGCGCATTGCAGCCAACGTCTGCCGGGATATGCAGAAGAGCCGGTGGTCGCGCTTCGTCAACCGAAGCGTGGACATCGCCAACCTGCCTGAACCTGCCTACGAGATGGCCGAGCATGACGATGAATTGATTCAGGCCATTCAGGCGCTTCCAGCCAAATACAGTGAGGTCATCCTGCTGCACTTCTGGCAGCATATGTCTCTCACAGAAATTGCCGCCATTCTCAATACATCCCTGTCGACGGTTTCGCGCCGTCTGACGGATGCCAAAAAAAGGCTGCGGAAACAGTTAGAGGAGGGAAACCTATGACGGATCAGGAATTCCGGCAAAGAATTGAGCGCGCCGCGGATTGGAAAACGTCGGGCATCCAGGAAGATCCCTGGCTGACGCAGCGCGTGCTGAACCAAGTGAAAGAAGGAGAACGTCCCATGAAAAAGAAGCTTGCTTTTATGCCTGTTCTGGTATTTGCCATTGTGGCCATCTGCGCCGTTGCGCTGGCCGCGACCCAGCTCGGTCTGATCGCCAACACGGCGGAACAGTACCAGCATCAAGACGCCGATCACTCCGCCGATATTCAGGTGCCGGAGCTGAGTATCCAGCCCGAATCCGACGAAACCACCGCTAAGGTTGCGCAGGACGCCGTCACCGGCATCAACGCGGAAATCGCCGCGATTGCACAGGAATACGTCGACCAGTTCAAGACCTCTCTGGACGAGGGCTATCATCAGGACACCATCATCGAGTACGAGGTGCTCAACGAGACCGAGCGCTACTTCACCCTGCGCCTGATGTGCTACACCGCCTCCGGCTCCGGTGCGCAGAGCGATTACTACTACACCATCGACCTGCAGACCGGCAAGCGCCTCTCGCTGGCTGACCTGTTCACCGAGGGCAGCGACTATATCGCCCGCATCACCGACAGCATTGCGGCGCAGATGAAGGCGCTGACCGCCGAAAACGCCGAAAACACCTTCTGGCTGGACGATGAGGATATGCCGGACTTCGATCTGGCTGAAGCGGTCAAGAACGCCGACTTCTTCGTGAACGGTCAGAACGAGGTGGTCATCAGCTTCGACGAAGGCGATGTAGCCCCGATGTCCTCGGGCATGGTGCAGTTCACCATCCCCGCCGATGTGCTTGCGGATATCCGCGCGGCGCTGTAACCCTTACCCCCCATCCTCCCATCCATTCATGCAGCGGGGGCTGCCGGAATCAACCGGCAGCCCCCGCTTTTCTGTGCTTGATTGGACGTGGAGCATGGAGGCTATTGGGGGATCAACGCAAGCAATGCGCGCAGAGCAGGAAAGGACTGGTATATCGAAATCTCTCCCGCGTGTTTGAAGGGGTGCTACACCCCTTCACCCCCTCCACAAATGCACAAAAAATCGCCGTCCTTCGGAATTTAAATCCAAAAGACGGCGACTCCTGTGTTTTTCAGTCAGCGATGCCGCGTAAAATTAGCAGCCTAGCGCAGCCTTCACAGCCGTGCGCACGCCATTGCAGGAGTTGGTCGCGCCAGCGATGGCGTCAACATCCGTATTCTGAGTGCGGATCATAGACGGGATAAACTGGCTCTCAACGCCGGCATAGATGTTCGGCGTCTCCTTGTGCTCGACAACGTTGATCTCGGTCATGCTTCCATCCTTGACGGTCACTTCGACCTTGATCGTGCCATTGTTGCCCTTACCCTCTCTCATTTGTATTCTTTTGGGGCAATTGCTCATCCCATTCTTCAATCCCCTTATAGACCATATCGTATTGTTTTTTATCAGAAGCTGCGTGAAAGGTTCTTTCCCAACCTGCATTTCCCATATTATGTGCACGATCAAAATCACATTGATAAAACCACTTTGGTTCTTGAACCGTATTCATTCAAGTGCTCTTTTTTAGGTGCAGGTTTCATCCTCAAAATACGCCGAATCAAGATTGCACATGGGCTGTGATTTTCGCCATTCTTCCCCCCTTCCATGGGTTCAGGGCCGAAATCCTGAACGTTTGCCGTGAAAGGATTCAAAAAGGGCTTGGGGGGTAAATCGTTCCCCCAAGCCCCTGCTTTGCGCCGTTTTACACCGAAATGCCCGCATCCTCCAGAATGTTGCTGGTGATGTAGTCCACGCCGCAGTCGATTACGCGCTGCGCATCCTCCACGGTATCCACCGTCCAGACATTCACCTTCGCGCCGACAGCATGGCACGCCGCCACGTTTTCCCGCGTCACCGCACGATGGTCGATATCCAAATCCAGCCGGTTTGCCCGCAGCAGCTCGACCAGCCCCGTCTCAAACGTCTCCACCAGATACTGCGCCGGCTGATCCGGCAGCAGGCGGCGGATGCAGAGCATATTGGGCAGATCAAACGAAATAAAGACGGTATGCTCCAGCCAGCCCTCCGCGCGGACAATCTCCACAATCCGCTCGATGTCCTCCGGCTCGACATGGTTCTTGATCTCCAGCACGCTGGTCTTGCCGTACTGGCGGCAGATGCGGACGTACTCCTCCAGCGAGGGGAACAGCAAGTCCCCGCGCGGCTGTCCATCCAGATCGTTCAGGCGGATGGTGCGCAGCGTCTCAAAATCCGTCTCCTCGATCACCGCATCCACGCCCGCCACGCGCCGCGCGTCGTCGTCATGGACGACGATAAAGCGCCCGTCCGCCGTGCGGTGGATATCCGTTTCAATACCGAAATAGCCCCTGTTGCCCGCCGCCACGAACGCCGCGCAGGTGTTCTCCCGCTCCAAGCCGCTCAGCCCGCGGTGCGCAATCAGCGGCACGCCCTGCGCCTGTATTTTGATGGTTTCTCTCATGGTGTATCGCCTCTTTTCGGTTTATGCCGTTTTGCATCTCAAACCTTTTACGCAAGTTGAACCCGTTTCAATCGTAGACCGCTTTGC
>JAXJLD010000022.1:0-3208 GCA_036297385.1 Christensenellales bacterium
ACCAACACCATCATCGACCCGAACAACGTGACCGTGAGTGGCACCAAGACGTGGGTGGACGGCGGCCAGACGCATGACAATGCGGACGAGCTGACGCTCACGCTGACGCGGACGAGCGCGAAGCAGGGTGCGAAGCCGGAGACGGTTGCCGTTGTCCCGGCATGGGAAGGCAACACCTACACCTTCACGAATCTGGAACAATATGACGCTGAGGGCTATGCCTACACGTATGACGTGACGGAAGCGCCGGTGCAGGGCTACACGACCGCGCAGAACGGGTACGATTTCACCAACACCATCATCGACCCGAACAACGTGACCGTGAGCGGCACCAAGACGTGGGTGGACGGCGGCCAGACGCATAACAATGCGGACGAGCTGACGCTCACGCTGACGCGGACGAGCGCGAAGCAGGGGGCGAAGCCGGAGACGGTTGCCGTTGTCCCGACATGGGAAGGCAACACCTACACCTTCACGAATCTGGAACAATATGACGCAGAGGGCTATGCCTACGTGTACAGCGTGGTGGAATCGGAGGTGCAGGGCTACACGACCACGCAGAACGGGTACGATTTCACTAACACCATCACGCAGGAAAAGCGCACGATCACCGGCACTAAGACGTGGACGGACGGCGCGGAGAACCACACGCAAGACCAGATTGCGCTGACGCTCTACCGCCAGGCGAACGGCAGCGGATGGGCGAAGGTGGAGGCCGAGCCGGTCTGGCAGGGCTGGACATATACCTTCGCCAATCTGGACAGGTATGACGCGAACGGCTATGAGTACGCCTACAAGGTGGAGGAAAGCACCGTTCCGGGCGTCTATACCGCGGCGTATGCGCCTGCGGACGGCGTGGCCGTGTTTGAGAACAACGCGGCAACCGTGAATATCACCAACACGCTGAAGCTGGTGGGCGGCGACGGCAGGCTCACCGTGACCAAGACGTGGGAGGACAAGGGCGGCGACCCGAAGGATCGCCCGAAGGTGAGCTTCCAGCTCCTCAACGGAGACGGAACACCCGCCAAGAAGGACGGACAGGACTGGATTGTGCCGCTTGACACGGCCACGGATACGGCGGTCTTTGAGAATGTGCCGCTGCGCATGGACGGCTACATCGTGAAGGAGCTGATCGACAGCACGACAAACACCTATGGATATGTGGCCGATGCTCAGCAGAAGGCCGTGCCTGCGGATGGAACGACGGCGGCGTTTACCAACACCCGCACCATCGCCAGCGTGACGGTGACCAAGCATGTCGTGGACGAGACGACCGACAGCGCGGCGGGTCTTGCGCAGAAGTTCACCTTCGAGCTGAACGGCGAGAGGTCTCAGCCCGTCGGAAACGGCGAGCGCGCGAGCTTTATGGTGGAAATCGGCAAGACGTACAGCCTGACGGAGCTTGATGCGAACGGCAATCCGCTGCCGAGCGGCGTGTGGAGCACGACAGGGCTGGGTACATACACCGTGGAAACGGCCAATCTGGCGATTGACGTGATCAACACCCGCACGCTGTATGGCAGAGACGGCGATGTGACCGTGACCAAGACGTGGCTAGACGGCGACGGCAAGCCGCTGGCGGACGCGCTGATTCCGGAGCAGATCGACGTGCGGCTGTACGAAGGCGCGAACGCGACGGGCGCGACGGCCACCCTGAACCGTGAAAACGGCTGGAAGGCGACGTGGAGCCATCTGCCCGCCTATGCGTTGGATGGAACGGCGCTGGTTTACAGCGTGAAGGAGACCGTGGACGGCGCGGACTACGGCGACGGCGCGATGGTGATGATCGGTGAACGCAAGTTTGCCGTGAGCATGAATGGCTTTGCCATCACCAATGCGCTGGAGAACAGCGAGCCGACGAGGCCCGAAAAGAGCGCGGACGAGGTGAGCATGGAAGGCGTGCAGCCGGGCGATCCGGTGACGTACACCATCCGCCGCACCAGCCATCTGGGCACGACGTCCACGGCGACCGTGACGGACAGGCTGCCGGTAGCACTGGATTTCGTGAGCACCGATTCCGTCAAGGTCAACGGCGAAAAGCGGAATCTCAAGGCGACGGTGCAGGGTAAAACCGCGACATGGACGATTCAGAACGTGCCGCCGATGGGAACGATTGAGGTGGTCTTTACCGCCCGCGTGACCGAGGACGCCATGGATGTCGATGTCATCGCGAACAAGGCGACCGTCGATCTGGGCGACAAGAACGACAGCCAGTTTGAGAGCAATGTCGTGCCGATTCCGGTGGCGCGGCTCATCCTGAGCAAGTCGGCGAAGCTGCCTGCGGGCAAGGATAAGGCTGCGCTCGGCGATCCCATCGACTACACAATCACCCTGCGCAATGCGGGCGAAGTGGTGCTGAGCGATGTGACGATTCGCGACGCGATGCTTGAGCGCGCGGACGGCGATGTGCTGGTGAATGGAAGCGCTGTGAAGTTCGAAGGCCAGACAATCCGCCTGGACGAATTGTGGCAGAAAAAGACGGCGACTGTCACCTACCGCGTGATCGTGACCGAGGAGGACATTCTGAACGGAACGGTGGATAACACCGCCACGGCAAACGCGAAGTTTGGTAGGGACAAGGCACTGCCTGAGCAGGAGGCCAAGACGAGCACGCCGACCGAGCCGAAGAACGGACACCTGAAGGTGGAGAAGCGGACAGTCAGCCAGCCGAAGGACGAGAAGGGCTATGTGCTGGGCGAGACGATTCGCTACGAGATCGTGGTGACGAACGACGGAAACCTGACCATCGCGGATATCAAGGTGACGGACAGCCTGAGCAGCGCGAAGGACAAGGTGATCGGCACGATCAAGAGCCTTGCGCCGGGCGCGAGCGAGACGTTTGCCTTTGAGCACAAGGTGACGGAGGCGGATATCCTCGCGGGCAAGGTTGTGAACGAAGCGACGGCGACGGGCAAGAGCCCCGACCCGGAGAAGCCGGAGGTGCCGGTTGACCCGGGCGAGACGGAGGACAAGACCGAGCCGAAGAAGGGTCACCTGAAGGTGGAGAAGCGGACAGTCAGCCAGCCGAAGGACAAGAATGGCTATCGGCCGGGCGAGACGATTCGCTACGAGATCAAGGTGACGAACGACGGCAACCTGACCATCACGGATATCAAGGTGACGGACAGCCTGAGCAGCGCGAAGGACAAAGTGATCGGCACGATCAAGAGCCTTGCGCCGGGCGCGAGCGAGACGTTTGCCTTTGAGC
>JAXJLD010000023.1:0-31619 GCA_036297385.1 Christensenellales bacterium
CGCCTCGTTGATCGCATTGGAGGTCAGCGTCACACCGGACTTCACGTCGATCTGCGCAGTCGCCACATCCTGACCCACCACCGCGTCAAAGCCCGCGGCAATCAGGTCCGCGCCGAAGCCCGGCGTCTCGTTGTGCTCAACCACGTTCACAGACGCGACCTTGCCAGCCTCGTCCACCACGACCTCCACCTTCATCGGCTGGAAGCCCGTTACCTCGTACACGTTGCCCGCAGCGGCGGTCTCCTCAACAGCTTCTGCCGGAGCAGACTCTGCCACAGGAGCGGCCTCCACCTCGATACCATTCGCAGCAGCGGCCTGCTTGAGCGCGTCGTTGATCGCATTGGAGGTCAGCGTCACGCCAGCCTTCACATCGATCTGCGCAGTCGCCAGATCCTGGCCCACCAGCGCATCAAAGCCCGCATCAATCAGGTCAGCACCAAAGCCCGGCGTCTCATTGTGCGCAGGAACAGCAACTGACATGACCTTGCCATCTGCCACAGCGATTTCCACGGTGAACTTATCAAAGCCCTTGACCGTGTACGGATCAGCCGGAACCTGCGGACCCGCCGCCTTCAGCGCACTGTTAATCGCATTAGAGGTCAGCGTCACGCCAGCCTTCACATCAATCGCTGCACCAGCAATGTCCTGACCCACCAGCGCATCAAATACCGCAGTATCCGCAATCAGGTCAGCACCAAAGCCCGGCGTCTCATTGTGCTCCAGCACCTTCACAGACACAATCTTACCCGCATCGTCCACGGCAACCTCGACCTTCATCGGGCCAAAGCCAGTCACGTCGTAGGTGTTGGTGGTCACAACCGGCTCAGCATTGCCGGAAGCAGCAGCGGCGGCCGCGAGAATCGCATCCTTGTCGCCCGCCTTCGGCGCGATACCTAGGGTGTTCTTCGTGTAAGTCAGAATGTCAGAAACCGCATTTACGAACGCAGCGGAAGAAACCGTCGCGCCGCCGATGGTATCCACATCGTCGTTCAACGTATCCGGATCCGCAGCCACGGCGATAAACTGGCTCTTGAACTCATCCTCGCCCACGCGAGAACCCAGACCGGCGGTCTCCTGAAGCGCACCAACATAGGTCTGCGTGATGTAGCCTTCGGTGCTGACACCTACGGTGATCGGAATCGGTCCACCGTAGCCCTGCGGCGCAGCAGTCAGAGCATAGCCCGTCACCGCACCGGAAGCATCCTTCGCCTCGAAGATCTCATCAAGGACGCTGTCCTCGGTCAGACCTTCATATTCAATCTGCGTGTACTCGCAGCCCGGAAGCACCGTATTGAGCGCGTCCATCTTGGCAGCAAGCTTCTGTTTTTCGATCGGACCCTTGGTCACTTCGTTGGTCAGCGCCAGCGCCACGGCCGCCACGAGCGCGAAAACGAAGAGACGAAGCGCGAGCTTAACAATATCACCCATTACTTCTTAACCTCCCCAAAGCTCTTGGAGCCGGTCACACGCTCAATCAGCGGAGACACGACGTTCATCAGCAGGATGGCGAAGGAGCACCACTCTGCCGGAGTCTTTTTGCCAAAGCGGAACCAGAACAGCAGCAAGCCGCAGCCGATGCCGAAGATGATCTTGCCCTTGGCAGACGCCGGAGAAGAAGAATAGTCAGTCGCCATGAAGAACGCACCCAGAATCAGGCCGCCGGAAAGCACCTGATACAGCGCAACGTTCACGTCAAAGCCGGTCGCAATCAGGTAGCACAGCGCAAAGGAGCCAATGAAGGCCACCGGGATGTGCCAAGAGATTACTCTGCGCCAGAGCAGATACGCACCACCCGCGAGCAGCGCAATCTTGCAGGTCTCACCGATCGTGCCAGGGATGTTGCCCAGCGCGAGCTGAGCCAGCGTAAAGCTGCCGCTGGTCACGCCAGAAACCGGCGTGACGGAAGCAATGGTATCCACACCCGCCAGATGACCGAACGCCGGAGCGGCAAAGGTGTTCATCAGGCCCGCCCAAGACAGCGCAAGGATCGCACGCGCAGCAAGCGCCGGGTTGATGAAGTTCTGACCAATGCCGCCGAAGATCATCTTGCACAGCAGGATGGCAATCGCGCTGCCGATCACCGGCATCCAATACGGGACGGTGGAAGGCAGGTTCATCGCCAGCAGCATACCGGTAACCACCGCACTAAAGTCGCCAGTGGTATCCTTAATGTGAGCGGCCTTACAATAGAATTTTTCGCTCAGAACCGCAGTCAGAACGGACAGTGCAAGGATCACCGCAGCGCGGTAGCCAAAGAACAGCACGCCAGCGATGCAGGCCGGAAGCATCGCGATGCAGACATCCTGCATGATGCTTCTGGTCGATACATTGTCACGCAGATGCGGAGAAGCCGATACAATATACTTGGACATCTTGACGTTCCTCCGTTACTTACCCTTGATGTTTCCGCCAACCGCCTTGGCAACGCGGATTGCGTGCAGCAGCTCGCGCTTAGCCGGACACACATAGGTGCAGGAACCGCACTCCATGCAGTTCAGCGCACCAGCATCAATAGCCCCCTGATAGTTGCCATGACGCACGAGCGAATCCATCTTCGCCGGGGCAAGGCCCATCGGGCAGGCGCGCAGGCAGCGACCGCAGCGAATGCAGGCGGATTCCTCAGCGCTCACACTCTCCTCGCCAAGCGCAAGGAAAGCGCTGAAGCTCTTGGTCACCGGCACATTCAGGTTCGGAATCGTCTTACCCATCATCGGTCCGCCGACAATCAGCTTGAGCACGCCCTCCGTCATGCCGCCAACCTGATCGAGGATATCCAGCAGCGGCACGCCGATGCGCACGCGCAGATTGCACGGATGCGCCACGCGTCCCGCCACCGTCACCACGCGGTCGATGATCGGCTTGCCCTCACGCACGGCGGCAGAAAGCGCCGCGCAGGTGGTCACGTTGATGACCACGCACTGAACCGCGCTGGGGAGCGCACGATTGGGCACCTTGCGGCCCGTCAGGGCGTAAATCAGCATCTTCTCATAGCCCTGCGGATACTTCGCCGGCAGCGCCACGATCTCGATATTCTCCGTCGCCGCAGCCTTCATGGCCTCAATCGCGTCCGGCTTGTTGTTTTCGATGCCAACCTTGGCGCACTTCACGCCAGTAGCCTTCATCGCAAAGCGAATGCCGTCGATGATCTGCGCAGCGTTCTCCACCATCATCCGGTGATCGCTGGTGAGATACGGCTCGCATTCGCTGCCGTTGACCACGAGCGTATCCGGCTTGGGATCGAGCTTCTGCGTATTGAGCTTCACCGCCGTCGGGAACACAGCGCCGCCGAGGCCGACCACGCCGCACTCGCGGGCAATCCTCTGGATGTCCTCCGCGGTCAGCGCGTCAATATTTTCGCAGGGCTTCACAGACTCATCCCAGCGATCCTCGAAATCGTTGTCAATCACCACAGCGGGGACGCTCCCGCCGCCGACGGTCATGCAGGTCGTCACCGCGACAACCTTACCGGAAACGGATGCATGAACCGGCGCAGAAATTGCCCCCTGCGCCTCGCCGATGACCTGGCCCATATTGACGACCTGTCCCACCTTCACACAGCACGCCGCAGGCGCGCCCAGATGCTGGGACATGGCAATCGTCACTCGAGCCGGGGCAGCCGCGTTCATAATCGGCTGAGATTTGGTCGAATCCTTACCGTTGCCAATCTCATGGGGATGGACGCCGCCGCCAAATGTCTGGGTAGTAGCCACAGACAAGTTCCTCCCTTCACTTTTCAATCCGTGTGTATTATACAGGGAATGAAATAAAATGTTACGCTCTATTATAACATACAACCGGACAAAAGCAAACACGGTTTTCTCCATTTTTCACTTGTTAGTTTTTTTACGAACGAATACAATCCCCAGTTTGTCATAAAAATGAGCAAAGACTTTCGGTCTATCTTGATAAACAGACCGAAAGTCTTATTTATAGAAGGATACAGACCATCCCGCCCGATCCTTCGTTGATGATTTTTTCCAGCGTCTGCGCCACCTTGAGCTGGGTATCCGGCGGCATATGCATTAGCTTATTGGATAGCCCCTCCCGCACCAGATCAGACAGCGGCTTTCCGAAGAGATTACTTCCCCATATCTTCTGCGGGTCTTGCTCAAAGCCGTCCAGCAGATAGCGGATCATCTCTTCAGACTGCTGCTCCGTACCGACAACCGGAGATACCTCCGTCTGCACATCTACGCGGATCAGATGCAGGCTTGGCGCACTGGCACGAAGCCGAACGCCAAAGCGGCCACCCTGCTGCATGATTTCCGGCTCTTGCAGGGTCATTTCCTCCAGCAGAGGCGGCACCATGCCGTATCCCGTCTCCCGTACAGACTCAAGCGCCTGCGCAACGTGATCGTATGCTCGCTTCGCCTGCACCAGCTCCCGAAGCAACGTCAGCAGATGCGCATCGCTTTCAATTTCCGTGCCGCATTGCTCGGCCAGAATCTGATTGAACAGTCCTTCTTTCAGATTCATTTGCAGGAGCGCCGTTCCGCTTCCATGCTGCAAACCCTTTTCTGTCACGCTATCGAGATTTGGATTTTGCTCCAGCTTTCGCGCAAAGCCGCTCACCTCTCCCATCCGCAGGCTTTGCGGCGCAGCGTTGGCGATGGTTTCCATCAGGCTATTCAGCAGTGCATGATCCCTATCCAGCGCCCCCAGCCACTCCGGCGCCTGAAATGTCACCTCCATGACCGGAAACTCGCTTAGCACCTTTTCCAACACGCCTCGGATATCCGCTTCCTCCATCTGGGCAACGTTCATAGGCAGAACGGGCACGCCGTACTCGTTCTCCAGCGTGCGGCACAGCGTTTGTGCCTTTGAGCCGGATGGGTTGAGCGTATTGAGGACGACGGCAAACGGTTTTTCCAGCGCCTTCAGTTCCTCAATGACGCGCGCTTCCGCCGGAACATAGCTGCTTCTGGGCAAGTCCGTCACGCTTCCATCCGTCGTCATCACCAGTCCGATGGTCGAGTGCTCGCCAATTACTTTCTGCGTACCGATCTCCGCCGCGCGTTCAAATGGAATCTCTCCATCCTCCCAAGGCGTGCGCACCATGCGCATCGCCTCCCCCTCCTGCGTACCCAGCGCACCATCTACCAGATAGCCTACGCTGTCAATCAGCCGAATGCGTACCCGGTTTTCTAAGGGCAGCATAACGTCCACCGCTTCATTGGGGACAAAAGCGGGCTGCGTCGTCATGATCGTTTTGCCCGATCCGCTCTGAGGCAATTCATCCTGCGCTCTGGCGCGCAGATGCGCGTTTTCGATACCAGGCAAGACCAGCTTTTCCATAAAACGCGTAATGAACGTCGATTTTCCCGTTCTCACCGGGCCGACAACGCCGATATACACGTCTCCCTGCGTCCGCTCCGAGATATCCCTGTACAGATCGTAAGCCTGCATATCCATCATCCCTCCCTGCCGTCACGCCAAGGTATGCGTGCAGCCCTCGGGATATGCGTTTACAGCGCCATATCCGCAGGCGCAGGCAGACGAATCGTCAGCTCCAGCGTCTCGCCTTCCGGCACGCGATCCTGCACCGTCAGCTCCGCAAGCCCCTCAATCCGATAAATCGTCAGCGTCACGCTGTCACCGGGCTGCTTGCGTGCAATGCGATTGGTCAAATCCGTGTGCAGGGTGACGCGCTCTCCATCTACGCGGATGATGATGTCATCCGGCCGAATGCCCGCCTGCTCGGCAGCGCTGTCCCGGCTTACTGCGCTGACATATACGCCCGCAGGCAGCATACCGGCCTCCGGCTCCTCGCTTCCGCGCAGCGTCATCACGGAAATGCCCAGCTTTGGACGTGTCACCTTTCCATACTGGATGATGCTGTTGACCACCGGCTGCGCAACATCCATGGGGATCGCCATGGCAATTCCCTCAATGCTCGCCATGCCGCGTCTGCCGGATGAGCTGAACTTGAGCGATGGTATTCCGATCAGTTCACCTTTCGTATTGAACATACCGCCCCCGCTGTTCCCCGAGTTAATCGCCGCATCCGTCTGGATCATCTTCACAATCGACGAGCCTTCCAGCTCCCGATCGAGTGCCGAAACCACGCCGACTGTCACCGTATCGGCAAACTGTCTGCCCAATGGATTACCCACGACAATGGCCCAGTCACCCACGCGCACATCCTGCGCATTGCCCATGCGCACCGCCGGAAGCGTCACATCCTCCATCACGCGCAGCACAGCCAAATCCGTCATCTCGTCCACACCGACGATTTCAGCCCGGAGATATTGCCCCTGCCACAGCACCTGTACGTCGCTCGCCCCCTCGACAACATGGTGGTTCGTCACCACGTGTCCCTGTGTCGTCACCACCACACCGGAACCTGTCGATTGTTCAATCAGTTCTGTCTGACCGCTGACAATGCTGTACGTATTAGCGCGATTGCTCACGCCCACCACACAAGGCATCACCGCTTCCGCTACATCTGCAAACGGACTGGCTGTCCCGGTAAGAGAAGGCACATATTCTCCCTGTGCATACACGCTTCGTGTTTCTCCCTCCGCGCCCTTCCCGATCATAAGAACAGCAGCGAGCGCCCCAATGAGCAGGGCGCCCGCTGCCATGTCGCGTTTTACGTTCATGATTCTCACCCCGAGGGCTATTCTGCCCCGATGAGTCGATCATCATGCCAATTATTTGAGAGAAACAATGGTTACGCCTGTCTCACCCTCGCCGTAGCGCCCCAGCCGGAAGCTGCTGACGCACGGATGACGGCGCAGGCAGTCCTGAATGCCCGCACGCAGGATGCCCATGCCGTTGCCGTGAATGATGGACACCTCGTTCAGCGAGGAGAGCATGGCGTCGTCAAGGAACTTCTGCACCTCTGGCAGCGCCTCATCCAGCGCCATGCCGCGCACATCCAGCTCCTGACGCACCGCTCGCGTCGTCACATCCACACGCACCTCGCGCATGGAGCGCTTGCGTTCGAGCTTCTTCTGCTCCTTCTTGATCATCTGCTGTGTCGAAGTCATCGTGCGCAGATCGGAAAGCTGCGCGCGCATCTTCATCATGCCCACCTTGAGCTGCACAACACCCTTTGCGTCCGGCGCGGTGACGACGGTAGCATCCATATCCATCGACGCAATATGCACCATCTCGCCCGGCTTCACAGTCTTGGGAATCTCGCCGCCCACTTCCTTCTTCTCTGCCAGCACCTCCTGCGCCTGCTCCACGCGCTTCTTGACGCGCTGAATCTCATGCTCCTGCGCGCCGCCCGCCTTCTTCATCGCGCGCAGCTCAGCAATGACGGACTCCGACTCGCGGCGCGTATTCTCAACGATGCGCTTGGCCTCTTCCTTCGCCTTTTTGATCGCGCGGTCGCGCTGATCTTCGAGCTTCTTGCGCTCCGCCTCCGCTTGATTGCGGATAGCCACCATCTCTTGGCGGGCCTCCTCGGCAAGCTGACGCTCCTTTTCCGCAATCTGACGATGGTACTCTGCGTTGGCGATCACGTCCTCAAAGCGCACCGCCTCCTTGGAGAGCAGGTCTTTGGCCTTGTCAATGACAAACTCCGGCAAGCCGAGCTTGCGGGAAATCTCAAATGCGTTGGACTTGCCTGGAATACCGATCAGCAGACGATACGTCGGACGCAGCGTCGCCACATCAAACTCCACCGAGGCATTTTCCACCTCCGGCGTGGTCAGCGCATATTCCTTCAGCTCGCTGTAATGCGTCGTCGCCATCGTGCGCGTGTGCATACTCAGCAGCGTCGAGAGAATCGCCTGCGCCAGCGCCGCGCCTTCCGTCGGGTCTGTACCCGCCCCCAGCTCATCAAAAAGTACCAGCGAATCCGGCGTGACCTGCTCCAGAATCGACACGATATTCTTCATGTGACCCGAGAACGTGGACAACGACTGCTCAATCGACTGTTCATCGCCGATATCGGCAAAGACCTCGTCAAATACTGCCAGCTCCGTGCCGTATTCCGCAGGCACCTGTAAGCCCGCCTGCGCCATCAGCGTAAACAAACCCGTGGTCTTGAGTGTGACCGTCTTGCCGCCGGTATTCGGGCCTGTAATCATCAGGCTCGTAAAATCACCGCCCAGACGGATATCCAGCGGAACCACCTTCTGCGGATCAATCAGCGGATGGCGGCCACGAATGATCTTGATTCTGCGCTCGTCGTTGATCTTCGGCTCTACCGCAAACATCGCCCGCGCGAGCGACGCCTTGGCAAACGCAAAGTCAAGCTGCGCCAGTATCGCCAGATTGTCCGCCATCGCCGCCGCATCCGGCGCAATCTGGGCGGACAGCATCCGAAGAATCCGCTCGATCTCCGCCCGCTCGGCTGCGATAAGCTGCTTAAGCTCATTGCCAATCTCCACCACGGCCATCGGTTCCACGAAAATCGTCGCGCCAGTGGCGGACTGATCGTGGACAATGCCCGGCACCATCGAGCGATACTCCTGCTTGACCGGCAGCACATACCGGTCGCCGCGCATGGTGATGATGCCTTCCTGCAAATATTTAGAGGTCGTCTGGCTGTGAATCATGCCATTCAGGCGCTCGCGCACGCGCTCGTTGCAGGCGCGCATCTTGCGCCGGATGGAAAACAGCTCTGTACTGGCGCGATCCGCAATCTCGTCCTCGCTGATGATAGCCTCCGCAATGGCGTGCTCGGTATTTCGGAATGTCGAGAGCCGCGAAGCGTTCGCCGTGATCCTCGGCGTGCCATCCCGATCATTTACCAGCGCATCCCGGCAGGCACGCGCCGCACGCAGCGACGCGCCAATATCCATCAGCGCACGCGGGGAGAGCGTCGAGCCGATCTCCGCCAAATGAAGCTGCGCGCGCACATCCGAAAATGCAATCATCGGCGTGCCGCCCAGATAGGTCAGCACGTCGTGCGCCTCGCGCGTTTCCTGCTGCATACGGCGCACATCTTCTATGCAGCTGACCGGCTGGAGGCTGTCGCACAGCGCCGCGCCCATTTCCGATACGCAATACTGTGAAAGCTGCGCACGAATCTTGTCAAATTCCAGCACGCGCAGGGTTCTTTCCGTCATGGTCTACTCCTTTACTCGACGCCGCGCGCCCAATGGCCCGTCGTCGCTTGCTCTGCCGCCTGATGCGCGGCAGCACCGTTGTCCAGAATACGGCGATAGGAGGCAACAATCTCCTTCTGACGCTCCAGCGGCTCATCGGTGAAATTCACACGAAGCGAAACGCCTGCATCGTGGAGCCGACCGGCATAGCGCGCCATATCCGTCGGCACGCTGTTGTACAGGCGAACCACACATCCATGTGTCATTCTCTGCCGCCTTGCCGGGAAACGGTATCCTTTTCTGTCCGTATATACCTGCGTCCATCCGCCCTGTGCAGCACAGGCACTGCACGCCCCGTCCTGCCGGGTATCACCCGCCTTGGTACGCCTCGGGCAATGGTTTAGAAGCATCAGCGTTGCTCGCCCGTATGCCTCGATTTCATAGTTGCCTCCGCAAGCCATCAGCGCCTTCAGCTCACGCTCACTCAACTCGCAGGAGGCTGTCAGCCGCTTCACGCCCAGCGCCGTGTAAAACGCCGCACATTCCCCATTCATCACATTCAGCCCTTGCCCGCCTACGACCTCTACCGGCCATTCGCAGGCAAGCTGTCCGATGTTATTGACCACCACGCTCGCAAAGCGTTCTGCGTAGCGGCTTACCAGCGCATGGATATCCGTAAGCTCCTTCGTGCGCATGACCGCAGGCAGCACCAGCATAGGCTTCACACCACTATGCTGATTCAGCGCTCTTTCCAGCGCATCCGGCGTCATATCCTGCGGCTCCCACGCAAACACGTCCGCACCGCAGGAAAGCAGCGCCGCACCATCCGCAAGGCTCTCTCCCTGCGCAATGAGCAGACGCTGCTGCGCAGGCATCTGCACAGACGCACGCACCGGCTCTGCGCCCTCTCGCACAATTCGCGTTCTCGCTTCCTTCATTGCCTGCAGAGCATCTCTGCGCAGGGCATTGAGCATACCTGCTGTCATAAACGCATTATCGCTTAGCAATTCGAGCGTATGAAGCGTATACGGCGTACCGCCCATCTTGCCGAGCTGCTTCATTGCGCTCGCATAATCGAGCGCACGCTGCTGTGCCGGCTGGACAGGCTGCTCGCCCATCGCCTGCACCGTATGCCCATCGTGATCGCGCAATTCCAGCACGGGCAGGCTGCCCGGCATAGCCGTCAATCTCGCATCGAGCGGGATCTGCACGCCCTCCTGCGTCATCGCGCGGCGAATCTCTGCCATCTGCATCGCATCCGTCAGTCGATACACCGCATCACCGGGCTTATACTGGCCCGATGCAATGCGCACCGTCGCTTCCGTGCCAGAAAGCGCCGCATTGCCCGAATACGTCAGATCCGTTTCCGTTCTTCCGCGCACCTGAAGTCCATCGCCGTCGTTCAGATTCTCCTCAAGCAGAACCTTGGCCAGCGGGCCGCGCATGGCGGTAATTCGGCCGACGCGAATTCCCCAATGGTTGGGGCGTTCCCAGCTCATCAGCGCCGCGTTGCTACGCTCCATGGCGTATCCTTCCGTGAAGCCGCCTCGATTGAAGACCTGCTTGAGCGCACGCAGCGTCATTTCGCTCGCCTTGTACGGCACATTCGCCTGCGCCGCATCCAGCGCCTCGCGATATGCGCGCGTCACCACGCCGACATATTCCGGGCGCTTCATGCGTCCCTCCAACTTAAAGGAGTACACGCCTGCATCGCGCATCTGCGGAATCCGGTCGATGAGCATGAGATCACGCGTAGAAAGCAGATATCCGCTCGTTCCATCGTCCAGCCGATAGGGAAGGCGGCACGGTTGGGCGCAACGACCACGGTTGCCGCTGCGTCCGCCAATCATGCTGGAAAACAAGCATTGACCGGAAACGGCCACGCAGAGTGCTCCATGCGCAAACGCCTCAATCTCCACGCCTGTATCCGCCATTTTTCGCAGCTCGTCAAGCGAGCACTCGCGTGCCGGCACCACGCGGGAAAAGCCGAGTCCACCCAGCAGTTTGGCTCCCTGCGCATTGTTGACCGTCATCTGTGTGCTGGCGTGCAGCGTCAGCGTCGGAAAGCGTGCCTTGGCAATGCGCGCCACGCCGAGATCCTGCACAATTGCCGCATCCACACCAACATTCGTCAGCAGCTCCAGCACATCGCATACGTCATCCACTTCGCTCTGCTTGACCAGCGTATTGACGGTCACATAGATTTTTTTGCCACGCTCATGAGCGTATTCCACCGCCTCTTTGAGCTGCCGATCGTCAAAATTGCCCGCATAGCTGCGCGCACCAAAGGCTGTATACCCCAGATATACAGCGTCTGCGCCGCAGGCAACAGCCGCCTCAAGCGCCTCGCGGTTGCCCGCTGGGGAAAGCAGTTCCATAGTTCCTCCCGATTCCATCTGCCGGAAACATGACTTACTCCCGGCTCACCTTAAAATGCGGCGACAAAGAGAACGCTCTCCTGCCGCCGCCCAGATGCTTACGCTTTTTGCTCCGGCTGCATGGCAGCCAGCTCTTTTTTCAGGCGTACATTTTCATCCTGCGCACGAAACAACTCACTGGCGAGCGTCATCGCTGCAAGCACGGGCGCAGCACTCTCCCCTGTGCGCGTCGTCAGCGAGATCTCGCGCATCTTCCGATCGACATAGCGCGCCATGCGCTGCACCTGCGCCGCGTCCTCGTCAGTCAGCAGCGTGTAGTCCCGTCCCATCAGATGAACGACCACCTTGTTCTTTTTCACAAGCGCCTCCCGCCTTCTCAGAACCTGCCGCTCTTGATCTTCTCCACTTGATACGTCTCGCCGAAGGTTTCCACGCGCACGCTCTTCATCTTCTGCTCTTCAAACGGCTTGTCGTTGCGGCGGTCACGGGGCGCTGCAACAATCGCGTCAGCCGTTTCCATGCCCTCGGTCACCTTGCCGAACGCTGCGTACTGACCGTCCAGATGCGGCGCGTCGTCCACCATGATGAAGAACTGGCTGCCGGCAGAATTGGGCATCATGCTGCGCGCCATGGACAGCACACCACGGGTGTGCTTCAGCGGGTTGTCGAAGCCATTGCGGGCAAATTCTCCGCGGATTGCATAGCCGGGGCCGCCGGTTCCCTGACCCAGCGGATCACCGCCCTGAATCATAAAGCCCGGAATCACGCGGTGAAAGATCACACCATCATAAAAGCCGCTGTTGGCCAGCTCCACAAAGTTCGCCACGCTGTTGGGCGCCATCTCCGGGTAGAGTTCGCCCTTCATCGTCATACCGTTTTCCATCTCGATGGTAAAGATCGGATTGCTCATGGTTGTTTCCTCCTGATATTTTCAATCATTGTTGGCATTATATAGTATTTACGGGCTCTGCGGCCTGCACAGCGCCAGCAGATTGCCGCAGAGCAGCCGCTTCACGTCACGCTCAATCGCGGTGCTTTCCAGCTCATAGCCGCTTCTGGCCAGCGGCAGATACGCCTCGGCCAGCGCCTGCCAGATGCGCTCCTTTTCCAATATCCAGCGGCCCAGCATCTGCTCCGGCAAATGTGCATAGGCGCTGTATGGCACAAAGCGTGTGCCAAGCGTATGCAGCGCATCCTGAAAATGCCCACTTCCTCTCAGGCATATGAGCAGACGGGAACGCCGCCGCGCCGCATCAATCAGATGCGCTTCACAGTCCGCAGCCGCGCACGCCAGCGCACGCACGCCGTCAAACTCATCCAGAAGCAGCACAAAGTGCTCAATTTCCTCACAGGAAGCAAGTTGCACATGCAGCGCAAAGCCCATATCCTGACAAACCGGAAGCAGGCAGTAGCGCAGCGCCTGTGCATCAAAGCGTTCAAGCAACAAATTATGCGCACTGCACGCCTTCGCGCACTCCGTCACACGGCGCGCCGCACCAGCATAATCCACACCAAAGCGGCCCGGCACAAAAAGCGCCTCGTCTACCGCCAGCAGCGGCTCCAAACGGTCATCGTCCAGGGCCATCTGCGCCGCATGATCGGCAGAAATGCGGAGCAGCACGCATCGGGCGTGCAGAGCGTCGAGCACCGTGCGCAGATATGCCGACCGCTCGTACTCATCCTCCATCGCCTTGGCGCGGTTTAAATCCCTAACCGGAAAATTCATGGCATCCATCGCCGCAAACATCGCCGCAGCATCCGCAGAAAAGGGAGTGTGTTCCGCCTTCACACGCGCCAGAGCTTCGCCCGGCGTAGCAGCAGGATGCGCCCACGTATCCAGTATCGCTTCCACGCCGCTTTCTCCGCTGACGATGTCAAAGTCCAGCATCGCCTCGCAGACCTCCGCCCGGCGAACCGCCTGCTTGACACAGCGACGAAGTTCCTGCTTATCGCCAATCGTCATCCTGCTCTCACACCCCTTTGTTCCTACTCAGTCCGGCCTTGGCAGCAAACACCTCGCGCTTGCGCACCGCCATTTCATCGACACGCGCAATGTACTGCTCGATGTTGGATATATTCGGCGCACGCAGAATCTTCTCCTCCCGGCGCATCACGCATTTTGAGATTGCGCCCGCGCCCAGAGCCAGCACGCTGGTGGTCTCCTCCATATTGTCGATATTATAGCGGCACACGCTTTCAGGTCTCGCATAGCCCACATTTTCCAAGTTCTCAGCCATGTATTTCTGCCTGTACAGATAGTACGCCCGCATCCCCAGCGTATGCGCCGTCTCTCGACCCAGCGCCACCATGCGCGCCACATCCTCTTCCCGCTGCTGGTATTTCTGCTCATGAAGCCTCGAGGAGCGCTTAATCGCCAGCGTATGCACGGTCAGGCTATCCGGGTTCAGCGCCTGCACCGCCTCAAGGGTGCGTGCAAACATCGCGTAATCCTCACCCGGAAGCGCTGCAATCACATCCATATTGATATCATGAAAGCCCAGCTCCCGCGCTATGTGATAGCACTCCACCGTCTGCTGTGCCGTATGCGCACGGCCGATGATCCGAAGCGTTTCGTCATTCATGGTTTGCGGATTGATGCTGATGCGCGTCACCGGATGGCAGCGGAGCATGGACAGCTTTTCGCGGTCAAGGGTATCCGGCCTGCCAGCCTCCACCGTTAGTTCTTCCAGCGTGCCAAAGCGCCGCTGCATATGCGAAAGCAGGCGATCAAGCTGTCCGGTTGTCAGGCTGCTGGGCGTGCCGCCGCCGACATAGCCCACGCGGATATCCAGCCCCAGCTCCTTCGCCATCTCACTGCACAAGTCAATCTCATGAAACAGCGCATTCAGGTACGGCTCGACAAGCCGCCCATCCCCAATCTCGCCAGAGGAAAACGAGCAGTACGCACAGCGCGTCGTGCAGAACGGGATGCCCACATACAGGTCGCAGGCATTTTCCGGCCTGTGAATCAGCCCTTCCTGCGCGGTAATGATCTCGTCGAGCAAGCCGAGTTTCTCTTCCGAGAGATCAAACAGTTCGGAAAGCGCAAGCCTCGCCTCTTCCCGGCTCCTGCCCTGCTCCATCTGCTGGTAATACAGCCGCGTCGGACGGATGCCCGTGAGCGATCCCCACGCGGGTCTCCGCCCCGTCACCTGCTTGAGAAGCTGATAGCAGCAGCGCTTGATGAGCCGCTTGAGCTGGCGCTTCTCCTCCAGCGGGCCGCCCGTCGCCGCATCGCCCCGCAGCGTTGCAAACGTAGATGACGGCCCGCCCGCCAGCGAAAAGCACTCAATCCACGAACCATCCTGTTCCTGATGCGTGTGCGTCAGCTCCGCGTCATGCGCCTCCTGCATCGTCACCGCCGCGCCCTCGCCATAGAACAGGCGCACCACGTCGGCAATATCGTTGCGGAAACCCTCAAACGGCGTTTCAACCGCGATTTTCACGCGAAGTTCCTCCGTTCCCATGCAATTTTCGTCTTCATGCCGTGCCCCGGATAGGCCACCGTCTCCTCAGGCAGCTCCATCAGGCGCATAAGCGACCGGCGAATCTCCCGCTCGTCACCGCCGGGCAGATCGGTTCTGCCATAGGTGGAATAAAAAAGCGTATCGCCGGAAAACAGCACGTTGTCTGCCAGATAGCACACGCCGCCCGGCGTATGCCCGGGCGTATGCAGCACGGTCAGCTCAAGACCCGCCTCGCTGACGACATCGCTCTCTTCGAGCAGCACGTCAGCCTGAGGCAGAACGAGCGACGCATTGATAACCTGACAGAGATTGAGCGACGGACTGCGAAGCGCCTGTGCATCCTGTGCATGGACATACAGCTTTGCACCGCGATCCAGCCACGGCTGCGCATGGAGCATATGGTCAAAGTGTCCATGCGTGAGCAGCACAGCCGCCACGCGGCGCTGACCAACAGCCTCCGCTACACGCTCCTCCTCCGCACCCGGGTCGATCAGCACGCAGCAATCTGCATCCGCACAGCCCACCACATAGGTGTTCACGTCCAGCGGGCCGCCAGTCACCGTTTGAATATCGAGTTCAGCCATCAAAATGTCCTCCTGGAATCCAGCAGAAGCGTCACCGGTCCATCGTTCACCAGCGATACCTTCATATCTGCCTGAAAGATGCCCGTTTCCACATGGATGCCCTTCTCCCGCAGTCCCTGACAATACGCCTCGTACATCGGCACCGCCACATCCGGCCGCGCCGCCGCAGAGAAGCTGGGGCGGCGGCCATGGCGTGCATCGCCATGCAGCGTAAACTGTGAAACCGCCAGAATCTCACCGCCCACATCGAGGATCGAGCGGTTCATCTTGCCTGCGTCATCCTCAAAGATGCGCAGTCCTGCTGTCTTTTCCACGCAGTAGCGCACATCCTCAAGCGTATCGCCCTCCTCCACGCCGCACAGCACCATGAAGCCTGAGCCAATCTGACCGACCACAGCGCCATCCACGCGTACGCTGGATTCCAGCACCCTCTGTATTACCAGTCTCATGCGAACCCTCTTTCTGTATCACACACGGAAAATTTCAATCGTATCCTGACGCTTAGCAATCTGCTTGATGACCCAATCCAACTCCTGCTTGCTGGCTACCTGAAGCGTCAATTCAATGGTGCATGTCTGATTGCTGCTGTTGACGCGCGCATTGAGTGCGCAGACCTTCACCTTCTGCGCAGACAAATAGCTCATCAGATCCGCGAGCAGATTGCTCCTGTCTGCCGCCAGAATCTGCACAGAACCGTTGTACGCGGTGTGCGTCGTATCTGACCATTCCGCCTCAATCCACCGTGCCGGATCATGCGAAACATTGACATTGACGCACTCCCTAGAGTGAATCGTCACGCCGCGCCCGCGGGTGATATAGCCAATGATCTCGTCACCCGGCAGCGGCGTGCAGCATTTCGCAAAGTGAACCTGACAACCCGGCAGACCTGCCACGCGGATACCCATGTCATCCTTGGCAGAGGACTTTCCGCCCTTCGCAGGCACAGGCTCCGGCGCAACGCGCGGAAGCACCGGCACCAGCGGCTTTTCATGACTCTTCTGCTCTTCACGCAGGCGCGTGATGACGTGAGCAGCCGTCAGGCCGCCGCAGCCTACCGCCGCATACAGATCATCCAGATCGGCAAATGAGAACTTGCGCAGCATCGGTTCCGCATATTCCGGCTTCATCAGCACAGGCAGACTCGATGACTGCCGCTTTGCCTCCGCTTCCAGCATCTGCTTGCCGGTAGCGATGTTCTCCTCCTTGAGCTCCTTCTTGTAGAAGTTTCGGATTTTGGACTTCGCCTGTGAGGTTTTGACGATCTTCAGCCAGTCACGGCTGGGTCCCTTGCTGTTCTGCTGGGTGATAATTTCCACAAAATCGCCGGTTTGCAGCGGTGCATCCAGCGTCACAATGCGCCCATTGACCTTTGCGCCCACGCACTTGTTGCCCACCTCACTATGGATGCGGTAGGCAAAGTCGATCGGCGTAGCACCGCTGGGCAGATCAACGATTTCTCCCTTGGGCGTAAAGACAAAGATCTCATCGCTGAACAGATCGACCTTGAGCGACTTGATGAACTCCTCAGAATCGCGCATATCGTTCTGCCAATCGAGAATCTGACGCAGCCAGTAGAGCTTGTTGTCCAGCCCATCCGCCGCCTGCTTGCCTTCCTTATAGCGCCAGTGCGCCGCAATGCCGTATTCCGCAATGCGGTGCATTTCATAGGTGCGAATCTGTACCTCAAAGGGCATGCCCTTTTCGCCTACGACCGTGGTGTGCAGCGATTGATACATATTTGGCTTGGGCATGGAAATATAGTCCTTGAAGCGATTAGGCACCTGCTTCCAGAGTGTATGAACAATGCCCAATACAGCATAGCAGTCCTGCACGCTGTTGACCAGCACACGAAGTGCAATCAGGTCGTAAATCTGCTCAAATGGCTTATGCTGAAGCACCATCTTGCGGTAAATGCTGTAAAAATGCTTGGGACGACCATCGATTTCAAACTGGATACCCATTTCGCTGATCTTGTCACCCAGCGTTTTCATCACCGCTTCGATGCTCTTTTCGCGCTCGGCGCGCTTCATGCCCACCTTGGCAATCAGATTCTGATAGCCGTCCGGGTCCAGATAGCGCAGGCACAGATCCTCCAGCTCCTGCTTGATCTTGTACACGCCCAAGCGGTGCGCCAGCGGCGCATAGATATCCAACGTCTCCTGCGCAATGCGGCGCTGGCTCTCAGGCGGCTGCGCCTTGAGCGTGCGCATATTGTGCGTGCGGTCCGCCAGCTTAATCAGCACCACGCGGATGTCCTTGCTCATGGCCAGAATCATCTTTCGGATGGATTCCGCCTGCTGCTCCACGCGGGAGGTGAAATCCAGCCGCTTGAGCTTGGTCACGCCGTCCACCAGCAGGGCAACCTCCGAGCCGAACTCCTTGCTGATGACATCGAGCGTGACGTTCTCGCAGTCCTCCACCGTATCGTGCAGCAGACCTGCAGCGATCGTCGGCGGGTCGAGCATCAGCTTGGCTAGAATCCCCGCCACAACCACGGGATGCACAAAATACGGCTCGCCGGACTTGCGCTTCTGCCCCTCGTGTGCCTTCTCCGCGAAGTGATATGCCTTTTCGACCAGCGCCACATCCGCGTCAGGATGATACTTGACCACAGTCGCGATCAATTCGTCCAGATTTTTGCATTCATCGTGTGTCAAACCGGTATACCTCCTCGCTGTATCAGCCTTTTATGCCCATGAGTCTGCTGCGAAGCGCGCTCGCCTCCAAGGAGACCTTGCCGCTTCTAAGCAGGGTATAATGCAGCGGTTCCTGCGTAAACCGAATGAGATTCAGCTCGCTGAAGATCCGCATCGCACACAAAACCTGGCTTTCAGTAAGCCCTGTCTCTGCCGCCAGCGTGCAGAGTGAATACTCCATCTTCTCCCGCTGGCGCAGCACGCGGTACGCCATGCGCAGGTGATCGTCATCCGGCAGAAGCCGCGCACAAGCGGCAGCGGTATGCATGCGCATATCTGTCACCTCGATGATACGCGCCTCTGGGAAGCGCTTCATTGCCACGGTGCGCTCGCCGTCGCTCAGGAATCCATCCAGCATGACAATTGCCCGCGGATGGCAGTCTATTTTCTCCCAGTCTGGCGCCATCACCAGCGTATTGAAGCTGCGAATATCCTCTATCGTGTGCATGGCATAATCAATCTGCGCGTGCAGAATCGCCAAATGGATGTTGATCAGCTTGAGCGCCGACACCGTATGCACCACCATGAGCGTACCCTGATAGACGCTGAGCAATTCGCCGCCCAGCACCTTCTTTGCATCCTCCAAGGGCATGGACTCGATGCGTCCGCCTGCCGTGCCATTCAAGCTGAGCATGTCAAGCATCGCCGCATCAATCTCCCCTTCTCGACGCAGGCATTCAGAGAGAAATGCCTTAGCCGGCATATACGGCTTCACCTGCCGCAGCTCACACTGCACGCTCCGCCTATCCTGCCACTCGTTGATGGATAGCCCCACAACGGCCTCCACCACCTCCGGCATTGATCCGGCTCTATCGCCCATCCGAAAGCCGATGGCACTGCGCAGATCGCTGCCGCTGCATAGGCGCATACGCAGGTGCGCCCCTTCTTTGCCAATGGTACGCACATCGGTGGTATGCACACCCCGCACGCAGAACACCGGTGCAGGATTGCCACAGCCCGTAGGCTGCATTGAGGAAAACGCCTGCACCAGTTCCTCCGTCATATCCTGAAGCTCCAGCTCCAGATCGTATTCTTCCGTAGGAATGAACGCCTCTAGCTCAGACTGCTCCAGAATCGCTTGGGTCAGACGGCGCTTGAACGCCGGCACATGGCGTGCCTCAATCGTCAGACCCGCCGCCTGCGCATGACCGCCAAAGCGAACAAACAAATCGCTGCACGCACTCATAGCCTGATGGATGTTCACACCCGGAATGGAGCGCGCCGAGCCAACGCAGATTTCTCCATCCTGAGCCAAGAGAATGGTTGGCCACTTGTACTTTTCCACCAGACGGGAAGCCGCCAAGCCGATCACGCCGGGATTCCATCCCTCGCCGCATACAACGATGGCCCTCTCCGTCAGAAAGTCGATTTCGCGGCGCGTCTTTTCATCGGCTTCGGCAAAGATATTCATTTCCAGCTCGCGTCGCATCGTGTTATCCTGATCCAGCTCTGCGGCAATTTCGCGCGCCGTTTCCAGTTTGCGCGTTGTCAAAAGCTCCACGCCTCGGGATGCGAGCGCCAAGCGTCCGCCTGCGTTAATGCGCGGCGCCATACGGAAGGCCACGTCAGAAGCAGACACACTTTGTGCATCCACACCGGAGGATTCCATCAGCGCCAACAGCCCCGGACGCTGTGTGTGCGCCATGGCCCGCAAGCCAAAGGCAACAATCACACGATTCTCCTCCAGAAGCGGCACGATATCCGCAATCGTCGCCAGCGCAGCCAGCTCCCAAAGCGGTTCAATCGCCTCCATACCGCCCAGCGCCTGCACCAACTTAAACGCCACGCCAGCACCGCACAGCCGCCTGAACGGGTAATCGCCCAGCAGCGGATTGAGTACAGCTTCACATACGGGCAGCTTCGGGCCGAGCTGATGGTGGTCGGTCACGATCACGCGCATACCTAGCTCTCGTGCACGGGCCACCTCATTCGGGCAGGTAATACCGCAGTCCACGGTGATGAGCAGCTTGGCGTGCGTGGCAAGCTGCTCCACCGCCGCCATGTTCAGCCCATATCCCTCACCATGCCGGTCTGGAATATAGTAGGTGGCCTTTGCCCCTTGCTTGCGCAAATACGTCAGCAGGATGGCGGTGGCCGTTACGCCATCCACATCATAATCGCCAAAGACAGCGATTTCTTCATGCTTTTGGATGGCATCCCGGACAACTGCAACTGCCTTCTCCATGTCCTGCATACGCATAGGATCATGGAGATCCTCCTTTTTCGGATGCAGATACTTATCAACCTTCTCTGGCGTATCTATTCCGCGATCCAGCAGCAGAGAAAGCAGTTTATGCGGTACGCCCAGCGCCGCAAGCGGCTCGGGAATCTCCCGCTCCTTTTCCTGTTTCGGTACAAATCTGAGCATATGCAGCCTCCTTTCTCCGTTCTATTGCCCTGTTTGACCGCAAGCATGCTCTCATGCACACGGTCAAACAGGGAAAACTGGCCCGTAAGGGCGGGAAACGCTCCGCCCGCCCTTACGGCCAATTCATCCCTTACGCCTTCTTCTTGCTGCGCTTGTCCATCAGCAGCGACCAGACGTAGCCGTTGATCAGATTCGCGGAATAGGTACCCGCGATGATGCCGATAATCAGCGGCAGCGCAAACTGCTTGATGGAATCGACGCCCAGCACATACAGGGTGACGATGGTAATCAGGGTGGTAATGGTGGTGTTCAGCGTGCGCGGCAGGGACTCCTTCACGGAGAGATTGACAATCTGCTCACGCGGAAGCTGACGCAGGCTCGCCTTATGCGCATTCTCGCGAATGCGGTCAAAAATGATGATGGTGTTGTTGATGGAATATCCAACGATGGTCAGCAGCGCCGCGATAAACGTGGTCTCAACGCTGATGAAGTTACGCAGGATAACCACGAAGGACAGCATGATGGCCACGTCATGCACCAGACCGATGATCGCAGCGATACCGGAATACAGGTCAAACCGGAACGCAATGTACACTAGCATCAGCACCGCCGCCAGCGCCAAGCTCTTGATCGCATTGCTGATGAGCTCGCTGCCCACCACCGCGCCCACGCGGGTGATGTCAACATACTCAACAGCCGGATAGGTCGCGGAGATCTTCTCCTCAAACTGATCGCGCAGGTCGTCCGTGTTCTCCACGTCCTTGATGCGGATCTGCACCTGCGTATTGGCCTCGCCCGTCGCCGCAATCTGCGCGTCGGTCACGCCGCACTCAGTCAGCACCGCTCGCACATCGTCGGTCTTGAACTCGCCGCCCATGTTGTAGGTCATCAGCGTGCCGCCGGTAAAATCAATGCCCAGATTCATGCCCATGCCCATCATGGACATCACAAGCGCCACAATGATGATGACCGCAGAAAGCGCCGCACAGGGCTTGAGGTGATTCTTTACTTCCATTTTCATAATCATGTCCTCCTTCCCTCAGCGCACATAGAGCTTCTGGTTCTTCACGCCCAGATCGGCAAAGATATCCAGCAGCTTATGGGTGACAAACACAGCGGTGAACATGGACGTCACCACGCTGATGCCCAGCGTCAGCGCAAAACCGCGGATGGAGCCCGTGCCGAAGGCATACAGCACCACAGCCGCGATGATGGTCGTCACGTTCGCATCTACGATGGCGGAAAGCGCGTGGGAGAAGCCCATGCGGATGGACGAGGCCAGCGGACGGCCCACGGCCACTTCCTCGCGGATGCGCTCGAAGATCACGACATTGGCGTCAACCGCCATGCCGATGCCCAAGATAATACCCGCAACGCCCGGCAGGGTGAGCTGCGCACCGGTCAGCGCAAGCAGCAGCACGACGAGCATGACGTAGATGGTGAGCGCAATATCCGCCACCAGACCGCAAAGACGATAGCGCAGCAGCATGAAGAGCATCACCAGCGCCACACCAATCACGCCAGCCAGAATCGCCTTATCCAGCGCTTCCACACCCAGCGTCGCGGAAATCGCACTGACCTCAAGCTGCGTCAGATTCAGCGGCAGCGCACCAGAGAGGATCAGGGTTGCGAGATTCTTCGCCTCTTCGGCGGTAAAGTTGCCGGTGATTTCGCCGCGTCCGCCGCCGATCACGGAATTGACCGTCGGCGCAGAGATGACCTCGCCATCGAGCGTGATGGAAATGGTCTTGCCAATATTGGCCGCAGTCGCCTCCGCAAAGCGCTTCGCGCCTTCATCATTCAGCTCGAACGCAACGCAGGGCTTGCCGTTTTCATCCTGAGCAGCCTGCGCATTTTCAATCATCGCGCCTTCCAGGATGTTTTCGCCATTTTCATCCACAAAGTAGAGCTGCGCCGGGGTACCGATGATGCGCAGGATCTCATTGGGGTCGGAAACATTCGGAATTTCCACGCGGATGCGGTCCGCACCCTGACGGGTCACCGTTGCCTCGGTGAAGCCCTGACGAGTCAGACGGCTGGTGAGGATGGACTCCGTGGACTTCATCTTCGTCTCGAACTCCGGCGTGCCGTCGTCCTCAGCTGCATAAACGGTGTACACACCGCCGCGCAGGTCAAGACCCAGCGAAATCGCTTCGCCCCACGGCTTGAGATAGTGAACCATCGAGCCCTTGCCAATGCCGAAAAGCGCCACATATCCACAGACGGCGACAATCAGCAGGATGGCAATCAGCGAGACGATCGCGCGGGTACGCGGATTCTTCTGCTTGACATTCTTGTTTGCCATAGTGATGTTCCTCTCTTTATCTTGGTTGGATCAGTTCTGTATGACAGGCTGAGCCGTCATACAAAGCCGTCACCCAACGTAAATGCCTGATAGACCGTGCGCAGATACGAGCGGCTCTTGAGCACATGACCGTTGGCATCGCACGCCTCCGGCCTGTGCGGAACCGGGCTTTCAGGGACAGCCGCTGTCTCCTGCCGCTGCTCACTCTGTCCGCGCTGCTGCGGTGCGCCTGTTTCTTCCCTTGGTGCAGGCGCACTGATCCACGCGGCACGCACAAGTGTCTGTGCCTGAACCGGCACGGCTTTTTCCGATTCCCGAGAACCAATCAGCCGTGTGCCGCCGCTGAGCAAAAGCACGCTAAAGGCGAAGCATATCAGAATAAAGAGCCATGATCGTTCGTTTCTTCTGCTCATCTGCTTCGCCTCCTTTTCGCCAAGGTTAAGAAAACCCATAATTCAATACTTCATTATATTCACAAATTCTCTCGCCGTCAAGGTTGCCGCTCTGAAAATGCAAAAAACTCGTCAAAAAGCGCCGCTTTCATCCGAAAGCGGCGCTTAGCCTGCATATACAGTTTACGCGCGAAGCTTCAACACCGCGCTGAGAATTCGATCGGCCACATCGGCCTTTGCCATCAAGGGCAGCGCTTCTTCCCCATCTCGGGTGATCAGCGTCACAATGTTGGTATCCACGTCAAAGCCTGCGCCGGAAGCCGTCACATCGTTCGCCACGATCATATCGAGGTTTTTCTTCTCCAGCTTACCCCTAGCGTGTTCCAATACATCATTTGTTTCAGCCGCAAAGCCCACAAACGTCTGATCTGCATGCTTCGTGCGTCCGAGCGTAGCAGCCACGTCCGGATTCTCAACCAGCTCAATCGTCATGCCCGCACCGCCCTGCTTCTTGATCTTCTGCGGGGCAATCTCCTTGGCGCGGTAGTCCGCCGGTGCAGCCGACTGGATGAGGATATCCTGCTCGCCTGCCAGCACAAGCGCCTGCTCCAGCAGCTCACAGGTCGTCCCAAACGGCACCACCCGAACGCCCTGCGGCGGCTCAATCGAAACAGGGCCGGTGAGCAACGTTACCTGTGCGCCCCGCCTCTGTGCTGCCCGCGCGATGGCATAGCCCATCTTGCCGGAGGATCGGTTGGAAATATAGCGCACAGGATCAAGCGCCTCCCGCGTCGGCCCAGCCGTGACCAGCACGCGGAGCCCTTCCATGTCGCGCACGCCGCACAGCACATCCAGCGCACGCTGGGCGATTACAGCAACATCCTCGAGCTTGCCCGCGCCGTTGTCGCCGCAGGCCAGATGTCCTGACGCCGGCGCAACGATCTGTACACCGCGCGATGCAAGCGTTTCGATATTATGCTGCGTCGCAGGGTTTTCCCACATCCCGGTATTCATCGCCGGGGCGATCATAACCGGCGCTTTCGTCGCCATGACCGTCGTGGACAGCATATCATCCGCAATGCCGCAGGCCATTTTGCCCATGATATTCGCCGTTGCTGGCGCAATCAAAAAGAGGTCGGCACGCTTTGCCAGCGCAATATGCTCGACCTCCCACGTTGCAGGTCGGTCAAACGTATCCGTCGCCACAGGATGACCGGAGAGCGTTTCAAACGTCAGCGGCGAAACAAACCGGCAGGCATTCTTGGTCATCACGACATAGACATCTGCCCCTCGCTTTTGCAGCAGGCGCAGAATCTCACACGCCTTATACGCCGCAATGCCGCCCGTCACGCCCAGAACGACACACGGCTTTTTACAGCTGCTCATCTTCGCTGTCCGCGCCGCGCTCATAGGTAATCAAACCACGATCCACCTCGTCGATCGCGATGGAAACAGGCATATTCTCCTTATCCTTCGCGTCGATCAGCGGCGGAATGCCGTCCACGAGCTGGCGGGCACGCTTGGAGACCTCAACCACCAGCGTATAGCGGCAATCAGCTTTTTCCAGAAGCTGCAGGATGTTCGGGTTAGTCATCGACATAAACAGGTTCCTCCTCTTTCTCCTCTAAAACCGGGGTAACGGCTTTCCTTTGACAGAACATCTGCGGCAAAGGTCAGCCCTGATGCGTTTCTTTCAGGTACACGCTGCGGAGCTGACGATAGCTTTCATTTAAATCCGCACCGTTGACAATGCGATAGCGGTACTTGTCCGCATAATTCAGCTCACGGCGAGCCGTCTCCAAGCGGGAAAGCACTTTTTCTTCCGTTTCGGTGCCGCGTCCGCGCAGACGGCGTTCCAACTCCTCAAAGCTCGGCGGGCACACAAAGATGCTTACGCAATCCGGCATACTTGCCATCACCTGCATGGCGCCCTGCACCTCAATTTCCAGCAGAACGTTTTTACCTGTGCGCAGAAGTTCCATCACATAGGATTTCGGCGTGCCGTAGCAGTTCCCAGCAAATTCCGCATACTCCAGAAAGTCATTATTCGCGATGCGTTTTTCAAATTCCTGCCTGCTGATAAAAAAGTAGTGCTTTCCATCCACCTCGCCCTCGCGAGGTGCGCGCGTAGTCGCCGATACGGAAAATGCAATCTGGTCGCCGAATTCGGCCATCAGCATGGCGTTCAGCGTGCCCTTGCCCACACCGGACGGGCCGGAAAAGACGAACAGCTTTCCCTCTTGCATCAGGGTTCTTCCTCCTCCACAATCGTGGTGTTATCCTTTACGTCAAAGCGATGTGCGATGGTCTCCGGCTGAACCGCCGAGAGAATCACATGATCGCTGTCCGAGATGATGACCGCGCGCGTGCGGCGGCCATACGTCGCGTCGATCAGTCGGCGTTCCTCCTTCGCCTCCTGAATAATGCGCTTAACCGGCGCGGAGTCCGGGCCGATAATCGCAATGATGCGGCTGGACGAGATAAAGTTGCCATAGCCGACATTGATGAGCTTGATTTCCATGTTGTCCTCCGTTTAGGATGGGCGAACCAATCACTCGATATTCTGCACCTGCTCGCGCAGCTTCTCGATCTCGCCCTTCGCGGCGACGACAGCCTGCGCAATCGCGGTATCGGACGCCTTGGAACCGATGGTATTGGTCTCTCGATTGAGCTCCTGCACCAGAAAATCCAGCTTCCTGCCCACCGGCTCGGCCATCTGTGTCGTATCGCGAAGCGCGTCGAGATGGCTCTTGAGGCGCACCAGCTCCTCGTCAATCGCTGCACGGTCGGCAAAAAGCGCCACCTCTGTCAGCAGGCGCGCCTCATCCAGCTCGCCATCCGTCAGCGCTGCAATGCGCTGGCTCAGCTTCTCGCGGTATTCGTTCACCACCATCGGTGCGCGCACCGCGATGGTTTCGCGCAGGCCATCAATAGCGTCCAGCTTTTCCAGCATATCCGCACGCATACGCTCACCCTCCTGCTCACGCATCTGGATGAGCCCGTCGAGCGCACCGTCCAGTGCGCGGACAAACAGCTCGCGAACGGCCTGTTGATCCTCGTCCTTCTCCTGCACAGTCAGTACGTCAGGCAGGCGGGCATATTCTGCCAGCGGCAGATCCGCATCGCGCCCCACCGCAGCAGCCAATTCCTCCAACGCCTGATGGTATGCAGCCGCCAGCGCCGTATCCACGCGCACCGTTCTCGCATCCTGCCGATGGTTTTCATAGCTGACAAACACATCCACATGGCCGCGCGCCAGCCGCGCACTCACACCCTTGCGCACCGCGTCATCCAAAAATGACAGCGTGCGAGAAAGTCGATAGGAAATATCCAGAAAGCGATGGTTTACGCTCTTGACCTCCACGGTCATCTCGCGCCCATCCTCCTCGAGGTGGCATCGGCCATAGCCGGTCATGCTCTTCACCGCCGTCACGCTCCTTTAATTGGCTTTTAAGGCCAGTCAATCATATGATTATAACACCGAACCCGCAAAATGGAAAGTCCAAACTGCATGAAAACATGCATTATTCTGCCGCAGAATTCGCCGGATCTGTTGTTCCCGCCGAAATAGCCGCCAGAAACTCCGCTTCATCCATGATGCGAACGCCGAGTTTCCGCGCCTTTTCCAGCTTGCTGCCCGCGCTTTCTCCTGCCAGCACAACGCCTGTCTTGCCGGACACGCTGCCGGTTGCCTTGCCTCCGTTTTTGCGGATCATTTCCTCGGCCTGTGCGCGCGTAAGCGTGGGAAGCGTTCCGGTCAGCACAAACGTCATACCAGCAAAGCACTGGCCTGCGTTCTCTTCCTGATGCAGCCTTGGCTTCACGCCGCAGGCAAGAAGCCGCTGCACAAACTGTCGGTTCTCTGGATCAGCAAAGAACTCCGTAATCGACCCCGCCACAATGCTGCCCACATCCTCCAGCGCCGTCAGCTCCTCTTCATCTGCCGCCATCAGGCTTTCGAGAGAACCGAAGTGTTCCATCAGGTCGCGTGCGGTCTTTTTTCCGATGTTGGGAATGCCGATGGCGAAAAGGAAGGCATCCAGCTCGCAGTCCTTGCTCTTTTCCAGCTCAGAGAGCAGCTTGTCCGCCTTCTTGGGGCCAAATCCCTTGAGCGCCATCATCTGCTCACGCTCCAGCCCGTAGAGATCGGCCGCATCGCGCAGACCAAGCTGATCGTAAAACAGCTCCGCCGTCTTTTCGCTGAACGCTTCGATATCCATGCCCTGCCTGGAAGCATAGTGCTTGAGCCGCGCAATCGCCTGCGGGCGGCAGGTCTGGCGGTTCAGGCAGAAGATATGTGCGCCACGCCGTGTCAGCGGACCGCCGCACGCCGGGCAAGCCGTCGGCGGCTGCACGTCGGTCTCCGGCGCTTCGCCCTCGCCTTTCCAGACAACACCCATGATCTCCGGGATCACATCGTTGGAGCGCCGCACCCATACCTCGCTGCCGATGCGCACGCGCTTTCGCTGAATATCGCCATAATTGTTGAGCGTCGCGCGGCGCACCGTCACGCCGCAGATGTCCACCGGATCAAGGTGTGCCAGCGGCGTGAACTTGCCCGTGCGCCCCAGCTCCCACGAAATCTCGCGCAGCGTCGTCACGGTTTCCTGCGCTGCGAATTTGAAAGCGATTGCCCAGCGCGGGAATTTATCCGTCGTGCCCAGCACCTCGCGGGTACGCATATCGGTCAGCTTGATCGTCGCGCCGTCGATGAGGAAATCGAGCGAATCGCGCTCCTCCTCCACATGGCGCACCAGCTTCATCGCATCCTCGATGGAATCCGCAAAGCCCGTATAGGGGCTGACCGGCAGGCCGTTTGTCCGAAGGAAATCGAGCATTTCCTGCTGCGTTTCAAAGTTCCTGTCCTCGATATAGCCCACCTGATAGAACAGCGCGTCGAGATTCCGGCTTGCTGTCACCTTCGGATCGAGATTGCGCAGCGCACCGGCGGCGGCATTGCGCGCATTCTTGAGCGGCTCCTCCGCCGTCTCGTTGTACTTAGCCAGGGCGGACAGGCGCATGATGCACTCGCCCTGCACCTCCATGCGCCCCTGAAAGGGAATCTTCTCTGGGATACAGCGAATGGTCAGTGCCTGCGGCAGAATGCCCTCGCCCACCTTGCCGTCGCCGCGCGTAGCCGCCTGTACCAGCCTGCCGCCCTCGTAGGTGAGGTTGATGGTCAGGCCGTCGAGCTTATACTCCACGCAGTATCGGTTTTCCGGCAGGCCGCCAGCCTCATGCGTCAGTTTGCCGCAGCGCTGCGCCCACGCGAGGATCTCACCTTCGCTCTGTGCCTTGTCCATGCTCCACAGCGGCGCAATGTGGCGATGCGGCACAAAACCCTCCATCACCTCGCCGCCCACGCGCCGGGTCGGGGAGTCCGGCAGGCGTTCGCCCGTCTGCTCCTCCAGCTGCCGCAGCTCCGCATACATCGCGTCCCACTCGTCGTCGGACATGACGGCGTCATTGCCGTCGTAATAGACCTTGGAGGCCGCATTCAGCCGCGCAATCAGCGCCTGCATGCGCTGTCTCTCGTCCATTCGTTTTATCCCTCCGTCTTGATAATCGGCGCGATGGACAGCGCAAACTCCTTCACGCCCACGCGCGTATCGTCAAACCGAATCATGATCCGCGCGTCCGAGCCGCTGCCCGTTACGCGGATGACCGCGCCGCGCCCAAATTTCTTGTGAAGCACATGGTCGCCCGCCGCAAAGATGGACGGCGCAGCCTCGTGCGCGGCAGAGCGAACCACCTTCGTTTCTGCCGCCGCATCCATGCCGCGCTGCACGCCGCTGACGTTTCTGCCGCCGACGCGCTCTGTATTTCCCATGCCTGCACCAGACCCTCGGCTCCACGAGAGGTAGCTCTGGCGCTGTCCGCCCGGCAGCGCACTTTGGTACGCCGTCTTGGGCTTCCATCCCCCTGCGCCCTCGCTCTGGACACCGGACTGCGCAAAGCTGCTACCCCGGCTCCACGCCGGCTGACGGCCGCCCTGCCATCCTCGTTCACCCACCGGCGCACCAAACGCCTCGCGCCGCTGAGACACATCCTCCAGCACGCGCACCGGAATGTCGTCAATGAACCGGGAACGGTCGTTAAACTGCATCTGATTATAGAGCATACGCCGGGATGCGTGCGAGAGATACAGCCGCTCGCGTGCGCGGGTGATGCCCACATAGCACAGCCTGCGCTCCTCCTCCATGCGCGCGGTATCATCCTGACTGCGTGCGGACGGAAAGAGGTTTTCCTCCATGCCGATCATGAACACATTGGGGAACTCCAGGCCCTTGGCGCTGTGCAGCGTCATCATCGTCACTGCGCCGCCGTCCTCGTTCATACCGTCCAGATCGGACACCAGCGCGACATTTTCCAGATATTCCGACAGCGTCGGGTTATCCGCCTTCTCCTCAAACTCCTGCACCGCGCCGACAAACTCGCGGATGTTCTCCACGCGGCTGCGGTTCTCGTCGTTGTCCTCCTTGGTGTACTGGCTCTCCAGCCCCGTCGTGTCAATGACATACTGCACCAGCTCGGTCAGCTTCATGGTTTCCGCCATCATGGTCAGGTTCATCATCAGCTCGCAGAACTTTTCCACGCTCTTGCGTCCGCGCACACCGATGCTCTCCGGGACATCCATGCAGGCGGTCAGCAGCGGCATCTGCTGTTCGGCAGCGTGGCGCACCAGCTCGGTCACGGTCGTATCGCCGATGGCGCGCTTGGGCACGTTGATGATGCGGCGCACGGAGACATCATCCGAAGGATTCACCATCACACGCAGGTACGCCAGAATGTCCTTGACCTCCTTGCGGTCATAGAAGCGCAGGCCGCCATACATCCGATAGCGGATGCCGCTCTGCACAAACGCCTCTTCCACGACACGGGACTGTGCATTCGTGCGATAAAGCACAGCGCAGCGGGCATAATCCTCGCCCTGTTCCTGAAGCGCACGCACCTGCTGGCAGACCCATGCGGCCTCCTCGCGCTCATCATCCGCACGGTACAGCCGGAGCATCTCCCCCGGGCCCTCCTGTGTCCAGAGTGCCTTGTCCTTGCGGTTCTCATTGAGCGCAATGACCTGATTCGCCGCATCCAGAATATTCGCTGTCGAGCGGTAGTTCTGTTCCAGCTTGATGACCTTCGCATCCGGGAAGTCCTTCTCGAAGTCCAGAATGTTGCGGATATCTGCTCCGCGCCAGCCATAAATGGACTGGTCGTCGTCGCCGACCACGCACAGATTGCGGCTCTGCTGCGCCAGCAGACGCACGAGCATATACTGCGCATAGTTTGTATCCTGATACTCGTCCACATGGATGTAACGGAACTTGCGCTGATATGCCTCCAGCACCGGCGGATGCGCGGCAAACAGCTCCAGCGTCTTGACGATCAAATCGTCGAAGTCAAGCGCGTTGGAACTCTTGAGCTTTTCCTCATATGCACTGTACACATCCTGCACCATCTGGCAGCGATAATCCCGGTCGGACTGGGCGAACCACTCCTGCGGGCCGATCAGCTTGTTCTTCGCATCGGATATCTTGCTCTTGATTTCACGCGGCGGGAGGAATTTATCGTCGATGTTCAGCTTTTTGAGGATCTCCTTGAGTGCGCTCATCTGATCGTCGTCATCGTAAATGGTGAACGAGCGGGTATAGCCCAGCTTCTCGATATCCCTGCGCAGAATCTTGGCGCAGCCCGAGTGAAACGTGGACACCCATACATCCGCCGCAGATGGGCCGACCAGCTTTTCAATGCGCTCACGCATCTCCGCAGCGGCCTTATTGGTGAAGGTGATGGCCATGATCGCCCACGGCGGCACACCATGGTCGATGAGATTCGCCACGCGATAAGTCAGCGCACGCGTCTTGCCGGAGCCGGCACCCGCAAGCACCAAAAGCGGCCCTTCCAGCGTTTCCGCCGCGAGCCGCTGTTCCCTGTTCAGATCGTTTAGGTTCATGGCTGCACCTCATGCTGTTCCGCCGCATCCTCATCCTGCGGCATACGGTCAAGCACAAGCTGATACCCGCCCGCGCCATAGGTCAGGCATCGGTTGACGCGGCTGATGGTCGCCGTGCTGGCGCCGGTTTTCTCTGCGATCTCCTGATAGGTCACTCGCTTTTTGAGCATACGCGCCACGGCCAGACGCTGGGAAACAGCCTGAAGCTCCTTAATGGTAAAGATATCCTCAAAAAACAGGTACGCTTCCTCGCGATTCTGAAGCGCCAGCATCGCTTCTGCGAGATCATCCACCTGTTCGTTTATGATGCGTTCGTCCAGCATATGTACCTCCACACGTCATTGGTTGTTCCATTATAGCACACCTGGCGCAGAAAAAAAAGGCGGGCATCGCCTCCAATGTCATTAAGTTATTGTTAAGGCAACAAAAATCAGCAAGGGAATCGAGCACAAAGAAGAATTGTGTTCGATTCC
>JAXJLD010000024.1:0-11368 GCA_036297385.1 Christensenellales bacterium
CAGGGGGGAAGGGGAGTTCAGAGGGGCTTGGGGGGAGAATCGAAACTCCCCCCAGTCCCTCTGGCCTCAGCGGAGCGCGTTCCCCTTGCGATTTCCGACGCTCCACCTTCCTGTTCCCGCATGAAAGAGCCGTATGCTAACCCCCCGTCAGGTAACGCTTCGCTCCCTGACGGCTTTGCCTGAATGGCTTCGCCATATGGGGAACCGTTAGGGCTGCCGCCCTAAAACCCGCTTGGGGATTTCATCCCCAAACCCCTTCTCCGCTTCGCGCTGAATAAAGGATTTGGAGCATCAACAGTATGAAAAATGGGCTTGAGGATTTTATCCCCAAGCCCATTTTCACTTCACAGCATACAAAGCATTACAGCTCGATATTGAACGAGAACGCCATATCCTCCTCGGCGCTGATATGATACGCTTCCTCCACATCCGCGCCCCAGCTATTGATGCCGCCCACGCCGCGCACAGCGCCGTACACGCACAGCACGGTGCGTCTCGGCGGCGGCAGCTCCTCATGATGGGCTGCATTTTCCAGCTCCTCCGCCGTGTAGGGCAGGCAGGAGAAGGCGAACGGCTTGCCGTCCATCGTCAGGCGCAGCGCACTCTCCGGCGGGTTCTTCGTGTTGGCCAGCTGCGTATCGCGGCGAACCTCCAGCCACTTCGTCTCCATGTGCATACCGCAATCCTGCGGCACCATATACGGCGTAACCGGCAGGCCCTTCACCTCGTACACGCCCGGCACGCCGCCCGCCATGCGGTCGGGATACGTTTCACCGGAGAGACCCTCATAGGTGAAGCCCGTCGCGTGCGTGGGCATCACCATGCGCAGGCCGAACACCGGCATCTGCGGCAGGCCCTTCTGCCCGAAGTAGCGGCACGCCACATTGATTTTTCCGTCTGCGGTCACGGTATAAGTGACCTCTACACGCGCCGCCGGAACGGTCAGCGTTTCAAAGGTATAGGTCACCGCCGTGCTGTCCGCCTGTTCATCCGGCGTATAGCGGTTATTCTCCGGCGGAATCGGCATTGCGATGGGCTTCCCATCCACCGCCACTGCCACGCCCGTCGGGCGGATGAAGGTATCCGCCGCCAGCCAGCAGCCGGAGCGCAGGTGGAATCGGCAGCCGCGGTCGTTATCCGTCAGCGCGCGCCAGAAGGTCGGCGTGGGCACGCGGTACATCCACTCTCGCCCGCCGCTCACCAACGACTCAATGCCGCCACGGGCATAATTGAAAATCACGTGCCATGCGCCGCCGCCAATGCCCAGCGTCGCATCGCCAAAGACGAGCTTGAGCTTACTTGTGCAGGCCATAGTAGTATTTCACCTCCTGAGTCGCGGGCTTTTCCGTTCTGTCTGCAAAGACGATGCCATTGCCGGAGAACTCGTAGTCCGCCGGGCGGTCGTCAAAGTCGCCGCCATAGCGCAGCACCTCGCGACCGGTCACCTCGTCCTTGACCATGATCGCCTGATCGATGTAGTCCCAAATATAGCCGCCCTGCATCATCGGGAACTCGTCCACCAGATCGTGATAGCTCTTCATGCCGCCCAGCGAGTTGCCCATGTCGTGCATATACTCGCAGAGGATGAACGGCTTGGGCGGATCGTTTTGGAGATACTCGCGAACGCCCTGCGGCGGGGTGTACATCTGGCTCTCCATATCGGAAATGCGGTCTTTATATTCGGGGCAGTTGGCCACGCCCTCGTAATGCACCAGACGGCTGGGGTCCTTTTCCTTGAAGAAGCGGTTCATCTTCACCAGCGCCTCGCCCGCATAGGACTCGTTGCCCAGCGACCAGAACAGAACCGACACATGGTTTTTGAAGGTTTCAAAGTTATTGCGCGCGCGGTCAAGCACCACGTCCTCCCATTCGGGGAAGCTGCCCGGCACATTCCAGACCGGCTCGATGCCCGGGCCCATCTGCCAGGAGCCGTGGCTCTCGAGGTTGGTTTCGCTCATCATGTAGATGCCCGCCTCGTCGCAGCGGCGGTAGAAGGACAGGCGATCCGGGTAATGGCAGGTGCGCACAGCATTGATGTTGTTGCGCAGCATACACGCCACATCCCAGATTTCATCCTCATCGGTGATGCAGCGGCCGCTTCGGCAGTTCCACTCATGGCGGTTCACGCCGTTGATAATCAGACGCTCGCCGTTGAGCATCATCACCTTATCGACGATCTCGATGCGCCTGAAGCCGATGGGCTGCGGCACAATCTCCACAACCGCGCCGCTTTCATCCAGCAGCGCCACCTCCAGCGTGTACAGGTTCGGATGATGGTTGTGCCAGAGCTTCACCTGTCCCGGCATATCAAGCGTCAGCATCGTCTGCTCCTGCGCGTCCACCTCGGCGCAGACCAGCTCATGATCACCATCCAGCACACGCGCACGCACCTTGGCTGCCTTGCCGCTGAGCTTGAGCTCCACGTCTACCTTGCCCGCCAGCGTATCCAGCGCCACCGTCGGCTTGGCCCACAGATCCTCCACATGCGCCGCGGGTTTCGCCAGCAGCGACACGCTCCTGAAGATACCGAAGAAGCGGAAGAAGTCCTGATCCTCCAGATACGCGGCGGTGGAGCGCTTGTGTACCTCCACGCACAGCGTATTGCCCGTATTGCGAATGGCTCCGCTCAGGTCAAACTCCGACGGCGTAAACGTGTCCTCCGCATAGCCCAGAAACACGCCATTGAGCCAGACGAACATCGCCTGCTCCACACCTTCAAAGCGAACGCTCACGCGCTTGCCGCGCAGCGCCTCATCAAGGTCAAACCGGCACACATACGAACCCACCGGATTATATGCCGCCTCGGAGAACTGTCCCTCCATCCGCGCTCCCGGCATACCGGAGAACGCAGGACGGCGGTATTCGTGTCCTTCCCACGGATATAGGGTGTTGATGTAATGCACCTTATCATAGCCGGCAATCTCAATATGGCCCGGCACGGTGATGTCGTCAAAGTCAGAAAGGTCATAGCCTTCCTCGTAGAAGTTGACCGGGCGCTCCTTGGCGTTCAGGGAATATGCAAATTTCCACACGCCGTTAAGAGACTGGCGCAGCGTCTGCCGGTCGGATCGGGCGTCCGCTTCGCTCTCGTAATAGAGATGATCGCTGTGTGCGTCGACGAGGCCGACGCGGAACACACGCGGATCGTCAAGCCACCTGATGTTGGGCTCCATGCCTCACAACCTCCTCATTCTGTACAGTTTGCCGATTCAAGGCATCATCTTTTCATCATTATACACAATTACTTATCATCTGTAAAGAGACAACCTTCTTTATCCCGCGCCAAACAGCACGCCCACTGCCAGCGACAGCACCCCGCAAAGCGCCATGACCACGATCGGACTGAGCCTGCGTCTGCGCAGCAGATACAGCGCCAGCACAAACAGCCCGGCGCCCAGCGGACGGAAGGATTCTACCGAGATCGGGTGTCCGCCAAAGAGCACCAGCCCCAGCACATCCAGCCCAGCCGAGGCGATCAGCGCGACGACCGCCGGACGAAGAAAGCCCAGCACCCCCTGAATCACCGACAGGCTCCGGTACCGTCTGTACAGCCACGCCAGCAAAGACACCAGCACCAGCGAGGGAGCGACCACGCCCAGCGTCGCGCAAATGGCGCCACTCAGGCCCGCCACCCGCATGCCCGCAAACGTCGCAGCATTGAGCTGGATGGGGCCCGGCGTCATCTCCGCAATGGTCAGCAGGTCGGCAAATTCATTCATCGTCATCCAGCCATGCAGCTCCACAGCCTGACTGCGGATCATCGGCATGGCGGCATAGCCGCCGCCGACAGAGAACAGCGCAATCTGGAAGAACGCCGCAAACAACTCCAGCAGAATCATGCGCGTCCCTCCCTTCCATAGATGAGCTGTACAGCAGCGCCCAACAGGCCCGCGCCGAGGATGACCCACATGACGTTCACGTCAAAGAAGCACACCGCCGCAAACGCCGCCGCCATCACCACGTTCTTAAGCACTGAGCGCTGCGCCAGCACGCCTCGACCCATGCTCAGCACCACGTCGACCAGCACCGCCGCTACGCCCGCCTGCATACCGGAGAGCAGCATCGTCACATAGGGATTGCCGGCAAACGCGCTGTAAAACAGGGAGATTACCGACAGAATGCCCAGCGGCGGCAGCACCGTGCCCAGCACAGCCGCCGCCATACCCGCCAAGCCCCCCACGCGCCAGCCCGTCAGAATGGCAGCATTGACGGCAATCGCCCCCGGGCAGGACTGCGCCAGCGCCGTGTAGTCCAGCATCTCCTCCTCGCTCAGCCAGCCATATTCATCCACAAATTTTTTCTTCATCAGCGATACGATGACAAACCCGCCGCCGAATGTACACGCGCTGATGGCCAGCATCGAAGCGAACAGACGAAGCAGCAGCGCACCGCGTTTTGTATCTCGTTCCATGTTATACGCCTCCTGCCTGCAAGCATATCATGTTCCCCGGCAGAAGTAAATGCCGGGTCAGTCGTTTGGGCCGTTTTTGCATTGACATTCCTCTTCCGCCTGCCTATAATAAAAACGTAAAAACAAATTCGTTTTTATGTTTTTATCCCTTCGATTCTGGCAGAGCAAGGAGGCACTACAGTGGGATATATTACATTTGAAAACGTGTGCAAACACTATCAGACCGGCGACACCATCGTGAAGGCGGTGGACAATGTCAACTTCTCCATCGAAAAGGGAGAATTCTGCGTCGTACTGGGCCCCTCCGGCGCCGGCAAGACGACGATCCTGAACCTGCTGGGCGGCATGGACAAGGCCACCAGCGGCAAGATCACCGTGGACGGCAAGGAGATCACCGGGATGCGCGGCCCGCAGCTCACGGAATATCGTCGGCATGACGTGGGCTTCGTCTTTCAGTTCTACAACCTGATGCCCAACCTCACCGCGCTTGAGAACGTGGAGCTGGCGCGTCAGGTCTGCCGCGACCGTGCGCTCGACCCGCAGACGGTGATGGAGCAGGTGGGTCTGGGGCAGCGGCTGACCAACTTCCCGGCACAGCTCTCCGGCGGCGAGCAGCAGCGCGTGTCTATCGCACGTGCGCTGTGCAAGAACCCTGCACTGCTGCTGTGCGATGAGCCGACCGGCGCACTGGATTCCAAGACCGGCGTACAGGTGCTGGCGCTGCTCAAGTACGTCTGCGACACCTACAACGCCACGGTGGTCATCATCACGCACAACGCGATGATCGCGCCGCTGGGTGACCGCGTCATCCGCGTCAAGAACGGCGGCATCGAATCCATCGAAACCAATGATCATCCCGCCAACGTGGACGACATCGCATGGTGACGCGGTAGGCGGGCCGGAGGAAATCATCATGGCAAAATCAAAACCCACCAACACCCTGCGCAAAAAGCTCTACCGCGATATGCGGCGCGCAGGTATGCAGTTCCTGTCGATCATCCTGCTGTGTGCGCTGGGCACCTTCGCATTTGCAGCGCTGGACGGCATGGCGCGCATGACGCGCACCACGATCGACACCTACTTTGAAGACAACAACCTCGCGGATTTCTGGGTCACGCTGCCCTCGGGCGTAGACCGCACGGCGCTTGACAAGATCCGCGATGTGGAGGGCGTGACAGAAGTCACCGCCCGCGCCGCCGCCGATCTGGAGACGACGCTCAAGGGGGTCGATGGCGATGTCACCGTGAACGTGACCGCCTACGACGGCGAGATGTCCATCAACGCGCCGCTGGTGCGCGAGGGCAATGCGCTTGATCCGAGCGATATGCGCGGCTGCTTGGTACAGGAGCGCTTTGCCAAGGCACAGGGTCTCTCCGTAGGAGATCCCCTCACCCTCAAGCTCGATGGCAAGGAAGTCACCTTCATTATCCGCGGCATTGCCGTCAGCCCGGAGTACGTCAATCTCTCGCGCGGCGTCGCCGCCGATCCGGGCGAATACGGCTTCATCCTCATCAATGCGCGCGCCCTGCCGCAGCTCCCGCTGACGCAGGCTGTCGTCACCATCGCGGACGGCACAGACGTGGATGCCGCGCAAAGCGCGATTGAAACCGCGCTGCCCGATGCGCTGGTACTCAGCCGCACGGCGCACTCCAGCACCGCGCGCTGCGACAACGACGCGCAGATGTTTGAGAACCTGACCTATGTATTCCCCATCCTGTGCTACGCCGTCGCCGCGCTGATCGTCATGACCACGCTCTCGCGTATGATCGACAACCAGCGCCTGCAAATGGGCACGCTCAAGGCACTGGGCTTCTCCAACCGGCAGATTCGCAATCACTACCTCTCCTATGCAGCGGCACCTTCTCTCGTTGGTGCGCTGCTGGGAACGCTGGTGGGGCACTACACACTGCCCTACGTCCTGTGGGATGCGCTGATGGGGCAAAGTGAGCTGCCCTACCGGCTGGAACCGCCGGTTTCCCTGCCGGCATGGGGCATGGTCATCCTCACGATGCTCATGAGCGTGGCCATCTGCTATATCACCTACCGTAAGTCCGCCCGGGAGAGCACAGCGCAGCTTCTGCGCCCCAAGCCCCCGAAGGCCGGCAAGCGCATCCTCTTCGAGCGGATCACCCCGCTGTGGTCGCGCCTGACGTTCAACGCCAAGATGATCGTCCGCAACCTGATGCGCAACAAGATGCGCACGTTCATGTCCTTTGTGGGTCTGCTGTGCTGCACGATGCTCATCATCACCTCGCTGGGCCTTCAGGACTCCGTCACCAGCCTCGCCAACCGCTATTACACCGGCACGCTGCGCTATGACGTGCGCGCCAACCTCACAGGCGAGACCGGCACGCCGGAAAGCTATGAACGCCGCCTGAACGCCGAAAAGGTGGAGTGCCTGATGGAGCGCTCCGTCTCCCTCAAGGCCGATGCGGGCGCACGCACCACGATGCTGACCGTGCTCAACGACGATCAGACGATGCAGCATCTGGGCGAAAACGAAACCTTTGTTCCGCTGAAAACCGGCTTTGCCGCCGTCACCTACAAGCTGTGCCAGACGCTGGACATCCATGTGGGCGATACCATCCGGCTGTACCTGCCGGGTGATGACGAGGCCGTGACCATGACCGTCGGCCAGATCGTTCACAACAACACTGTGCAGGGCGTGTACATGAACCGTACCACTTGGGAAGCGCAGCGCAAGGGCGACTATATGCCCACCGCGATCCAGCTCCTTGGCCCGGGCGAAGGCTGCCTCGCCGCGCTGGCGGACATGGACGAGGTCGATACCCTCGATTACCCGGTGGTGCAGATCGCCGATATGCTCGATATGCTCGATGCGCTGTCCTCCGTCTTCTCGATGATTACCATCATCGCGCTGGCGCTGGCCTTCGTCATCTGCTACAACATGGGTCTGATGAACTTTGTCGAGCGCCTGCGCGAGTACGCGACGCTCAAGGTGCTGGGCTACCACCAGAAGGAGATCCGCAGCCTCATCATCAATGAGAACCTGCTCATTTCCGTGCTGGGCGTGCTGGCTGGCATTGTGCCGGGCTACTTCCTCACCGACGTGGTCATGCACTCCTGCGAGCCGGAAGGCGCGTTCTACCCCGGCGTGCCCACGGTGCAGTCCATCATCATCGCGTGCGTCGTCACGTTCTTCTTCTCCATCTTCATTCAGCTTCTGCTCACCCGCAAGGTGCGCTCCATCGACATGGTCGAGGCGCTCAAGTCTGTCGAATAAATTCACTACATTGCTCAATCAAGCAGGAAAGGAACATTCTTATGAAATCCAACAAAGCGAAGTTTTCCGTCCTTAGCGCCCTTGCGCTGTCCCTGACGCTCGTCTGCGGCGGCGCACTGGCTGCAACCGCCAATGCGACCGTGGTCGCGCCCGAAACCGCCAAGATCACCGCGCCGTTTGCCGGCACGCTGCTGCCCTTTGACTGGACGGCCGGTCAGGAAATCGCCGAAGGCGAAACCCTCTTCGAGCTGGATACCGTTCCGGTTTACGCCACCGAAAGCGGCACCGTCGCCGCCGTGTTCGCCAACGAGGGCGACGACGCCTCCGGCGTGCAGAGCCGCTATGGCGCACTGGCCGTCATTGAGCCGACCAACGCCCTCTACATCGCTGCGGATACCACGCAGGCCTACAACGATGCGGACAACCGCTACCTGCACGCGGGCGAGACGCTGTACCTCAAGTGCGGCAATGAGAAGGGCACCGGTGTGGTCACCAGCGTGAACGACAAGGAATACACCGTGGAGATCCTGACCGGTGCCTATGATGTGGATGACACCGTGCGCTGCTTCCGCGAAAGCTCCATGCCCAGCGACAGCGAAACCGGCCGCGGCAAGGTAAAGCGCTATGCCGACATGAGCGTGACGGCTGAAGGCCGCGTGGCGCGTGTACACGTTCAGCCCGGCGACACCGTTGCCGTGGGCGATCTGCTCTTTGAGATGATCGATGCGCAGAGCGCCAAGGGGGCCTCTCCCATCATTGATGCGCCTGTCTCCGGCGCGATTACCGCCATGTACGCCTCCTCCGGTGCGCAGGTTTACCGCGGTGCGCCGCTGTGCGAAATTGCCGATCTGAGTGCGCTGGAGCTGAGCGTGGAGCTGGACGAGCTGGATCTGAACACTGTGCGCGTGGGCAGCACGCTGTCCTACACGCTGGACGCCTATGACGGCCAGACCTTCACCGGCACGGTCACGGAGATCCGCCCCATCGGCTCGGCCCGCCAGAACGCCACCTACTTTGATGTGCGCGTTACCGTCCCGAAGGACGTGCTGCTCCTGCCGGGCATGAACGCCACCGTCAATCTCGGCGCATAATGTTTTAACCATTCCAAGGAGGTGATTTCCCATGGCGCTCCCCTTCACCGATCAGCAGCGTCTGGAAATCCGGCAAAAGCTGCTTGAAAGTGCGCAGCGCCACGCTCTTCATGAAGGCGTACAAAAAACCTCTCTGGATACGCTGACCTCTGACGCGGGCATTTCCAAGTCCTCGTTCTACAAGTTTTACGAAAGCAAGGAACAGCTGTTCCTCGAGGTCGCCATGATCTGGGAGGCCGATATCATCGGCTCCGCGCTGCTCTCCCTCTCCAATGACAAGGAGAGCAGCGACAAGGAGCGCGCCGCAGCATTTGTCTACCGTGCCTTTGAGCGGATTCATCAGCTCGGCATCGCGCGCTTTCTCAAAGAGGATCTTCCGTTTCTCAATGCCACCCTTTCCCCGGATACGGCACGCACGCACTACCTCTCCTCCGCACGCAATATCTTCGATACCCTGCGCGCAGAGCGGGTGCATTTCAGCGTGTCTGATGACATAGCGCTCTCCGTCATCCAGCTGATGTACCTGACCATCCTCAACATCGGGGATATCGGGGAGAGCTTCTTCCCCGCGCTGCATATGCTTGTGCAGAGCGCCTGCGACCGGCTGGTTTCCTAAGCCCGCGCAGAACAGCCCCAAAAACAAAAATCGCCGCCCGACATTCAGCCGAGGCGGCGATTTTGTTTTCTCACAAGCCCAACATCACCGTGGCGATCATGAAATAGATCAGCAGCGCAGCCGCATCCACGATGGTGGTAATCATCGGGCTGGCCATCACTGCCGGGTCAAGTCCCAGCTTCTTGGCGCCCATCGGCAGCAGACAGCCCACCGCCGCAGCCAGCACAATCGCCAGCATCAGCGTCACGGAGACCACCGCGCTGATGATCGCAGACGTGCCGGAAAAGAGCATCATCCGCAGGAAGTTGACTATCGCCAGCGCCGCGCCGGAAACCACCGCCACGCGCGTCTCCTTCCACAGCACGGGCAGCCATTCGGAGAGCTGCACCTCGCCCAGCGCCATGTTGCGGATGATGGTGACGGAGGTCTGGCTGCCGGAGTTACCGGCAGAGCCGGTCAGCATCGGGATGAACGCCGTAAGCACCACAGCGCCCGCCAGCACGGACTCAAAGTGCGTGATGATCGTGGAGGACAGCGTGGCAGAGAGCATCATAATCATCAGCCACGGCAGGCGGTGCGCCACCAGATGCATCACGCCCGCATCCATGTATTCCTCGTCAGAAGGGATGATGGCGGCCATCTTCTTGATATCCTCGGTGTTTTCCTCGGTGATGACGTCCACGATGTCATCGATGGTGATGATGCCCACGAGCCGGTTCTCGCGGTCGGTGACGGCAATGGAGGTCAGGTCATAGCGGCGGAAGTCCTCCGCAACGACCTCCTGATCGTCCGTCGTCATCGCCGAGACGATGTTCGTGTCCATGATATCCCGGATATAGGTGTTCTCCGGCGCGATAATCAGCTTGCGCAGCGACACATAGCCCACCAGACGGCGCTGCTCGTCGATGACATAGCAGGTATAGACGGTCTCCTTGTCGATGCCCGTGCGGCGGATATGGTCCATCGCCTTGCGCACGGTGAAGTAGTCGTGCAGATCGACATACTCAATGGTCATCAGCGAGCCGGCGCTGTTCTCGGGATAATTGAGGAACTGGTTGATGAGCTTGCGCGTGCTTTCATCCGCGTTTTGCAGCACCTTCTTGACGACATTCGCGGGCATTTCCTCCAGAAAGTCCACCGTGTCATCCAGAAACATATCATCCACCAGCGCCTTCAGCTCGGCATTGGTGGCGCTCTCCGCGATGAGCTGCTGCTGGTCGCTGTTCATATAGGAGAACACATCGGAGGAGATGTCCTTGGGCAGCATACGGAAGAGCTTGATGACCCGCGCGTTCTCCTCGATTTCCTCCAGCCCCTCGGCAATATCCACCGGCAGGCAGTCCTCTGCCTTTTTCTTAAATTCAGGCAGCTTGCCCGCGTCCATCAGCGCCAGCAGCTCCCGAAAATCCTTGCGAAATTCCTCATCCATCGGGATTCCCTCCTATCATTTCCATGGCTCTTGAAAATGCGGCCTTTTCCCAAAAATGGCGCAGCAAGGCGCGCCTGTCCCCCTTCCACAAGAGAACAGACGGCACGCCTGTCTGCACGCTGTATGCGGCTATTTCGCGTTTCAGCGATGAATGGACGCAAAAGACAGCGCGCACAGCGCCCCGCGTTTTCGGGGATTGCCCGCCGTACTACCGGGATAGTCGTCCACGTCCTTCACCTCTTCGTCCGCTTCATCTGTTGTGTTTACAATACGCTCATTTCATGCGTTTGTCAACCCCGCCGTGCGCAATTCACGCCAGAGGCGCACATACGATTTCCCGAAAGAAATGCGCCGCAAACGCAAAGCAAAACGGGCGGGTGGGGACTGCCATTCCGGGAAACTCGCATCGTCGCGCTTGGCGCCCCTTGCGATTTCCGACGTTCCGCCTGCCTGTTTCCGCATAAAAGCGCCATGCGTTCCCCCCGTCAGGTAACGCTTCGCTCCCTGACGGCTTCGCCTGAATGGCTTCGCCATATGGGGATACGTTGGGACTGCCGTCCCAAACCCTGCTTGGGGA
>JAXJLD010000025.1:0-28475 GCA_036297385.1 Christensenellales bacterium
GCGCTCCTTGCGATTTCCGACGTTCCGCCTGCCTGTTTCGCCCACTGGGCGCGGCAGGCTCCAGTCCCTTCTTCGCTTCGTGCGTTTCAAGGCACGTTAAGGCTATTTTCAAATAAAAGCAGCCATGCACAAAGCCCCGTCAGGTGACGCTTCGCTCCCTGACGGATTGGCTTAAACGGCTTCGCCTTATGGGTATACGTTGGGACTGCCGTCCCAAACCCTGCTTGGGGATTTCATCCCCAAATCCCTTCTTCGCTTCGCGCTGAATAAAGGGGTTAGAACGCAAACAATATGAACAACAAAAAGCCGCCTTTCGGCGGCTGATGAGATTACCATCTCGGTTCTTCTTTGGTTACAAATTCGCGGTAGATGGCGCGCGTCGCCACCTCAAAGTCAAGGTTATCCACGCCAACGATGATATTCAGCTCACTGGAGCCTTGGTCAATCAGGCGGATATTCACGCCCGCACGGGTCAGCGCGTTGAAGATGCGCGCAGACGTACCCTTGGAGCGCACCATGCCGCGCCCCACCGTGGCAATCAGCGCGAGGCCGGAATGGATCTCCACGGAGTCCGGCTGGCAAAGCTCGTGAATCCGCTGCACCAGCCTTTCCTTCTTTCCCTCCAGCGCCGACTCATGCACGACAACACACATCGTGTCGATGCCCGACGGCATATGCTCGAAGGAAATGCTCTCCTCCTCAATGGCCTGCAATACGCGGCGGCCAAAGCCCAGCTCCGCATTCATCATCGCTTTTTCCACGTTGATGATGGCAAAGTTCTTATGGCCTGCAATGCCGGTGATCGTGTACTTGCTGTCGTAATCCTCCGCCTCGTAGCCGATGACCGTGCCCGGCGCGGTCGGATCATTGGTATTGCGGATATTGGTCGGAATACCAGCGATGCGCACCGGGAAGATCGCATCCTCATGCAGCACGGTCGCGCCCATATAGGACAGCTCGCGCAGCTCGCGATACGTCACATAGCGAATCGGCTGCGGATTGCGGACGATGCGTGGGTCCGCCATCAGGCAGCCGGATACGTCCGTCCAGTTCTCATACAGATCCGCATTGGCCGCGCTGGCGACAATCGCGCCCGTGATATCGCTGCCGCCGCGCGAGAAGGTCTTGACCTTGCCCTGCACGTCACATCCGTAAAAGCCCGGCACAACAGCATACTGATGCTCACGCAGCAGTGCGCCCAGCTTTTCCTTGGTCTTGGCGCTGTCCAGACGGCCCTCTTCGTCAAAGAAAATGCCTTCCTGCGGATCGACGAAGTCCCAGCCCAGATAATGCGCCAGCAGAATGCCATTGAGGTATTCACCGCGGCTGGCCGCGTAATCCGCGCCCGCGCCGCCCTGAATATTCCGCTTCACTTCCTCCAACTGCGCATCCAGATCGAGCGTCAGCTCCAGCGCCTGTGCGATGCCATGATAGCGCTCCCGGATTTTATCAAACGCCGGCGCAATATCCCGCCCAGCCGCCGCAAGCCTGCTGCACTCGTAAAGCAAATCCGTCACCTTGATATCGGTGGAGCAGCGCTTTCCCGGCGCGCTCGGCACCACGATGCGGCGATCCGCATCCAGAAGCAGAATGTCTCTGACCTTTTTGAACTGCTCAGCGCTGGCCAGCGAACTTCCGCCGAATTTTGCTACCTTGATCCCCATTTCGGACGCCCTCCGATTTTCTTCTTCAAGATGTTTTGCGCTCATATCCAAAGAAAGATGATACAATTTTATAGAAAAAACCCAGTAAAGTCAAGGAAATTTCCAAAACCCCCAAAAATATGCGGGTTTTACTGAAAAGCGCCAAGGGATTTCAACCATATTTTCCTTCTATCCCTACAAACGCTCTTCCTTCCCCGCGAGCATCCTATGCGCTGCGTCCCCCTCGCGTGAATCCTCGCTGTCCTTCTCCCATCCACGCCTTTTCCATACACAGCCTTCGAGCTTTCATTTTTCGCAAAATCGCGCAGATCATGCACCCGCATCTTGCTTCGCTGATGGGTTTGATGGGTTCTTTTTTCATCGCCTCAAAAAGCAAAACATCAAAGAATCCCGCCTCAAAAGAAGCGGGATTCTCCGTATTTCAGGTCATCGTTTTACAGCTTATTCCTTTGCAGCGCTCGCACCAGCGATGCGGCCAAAGACCGTGAAGTCCACCACCGCATTGCCGCCCAGTCGATTGCCGCCATGAATACCGCCGGTCACCTCGCCCGCCGCGAACAGGCCTTCGATCGGCGTGCCTTCCGCATTCAAAACGCGAGCCTCGGTATCAATCTTGATGCCGCCCATGGTGTGGTGCGCAGCAGGCGCACGCGGATAGGCGTACCACGGGCCTTCTTCAAGCGCCGTAGTCAGCAGTTCGCGGCCAAGCTCATCCACAGAATCGCCCGCCTTGACGTGCGCATTGTAGGTATCAATGGAATTCTTGAGGTTTTCATACGGGACGCCCATCTTTTCGGCCAGCTCCTCCAGCGTATCCGCAGAGCAATAGCCAAAGAGGCCTTCCTCCTCGTAGTCCGCAAAGGTGCGTCCGCCGAGCGTCTTATGCGTCTTGGGGTCTTCCACCGTCAGATGGTTGTGAACGATATACATCACGCCATCCGTCTGCGCCAGAATGGCCTTGCTGATCACGTCGCGGCGGCCATCCTCACGCACGAAGCGATTGCCTTCCTTGTTGACAAAGATGCAGTCATCCACCGCAGTGGTCACGATATCAGAGGTGGTTCCGGTCCACGGATTGCAGATGTGCAGCAGCTGAAGCTGATCCATATCCACAAGCGCAGCGCCGGCCTCTTCCGCCATGCGGATACCGTCGCCGGTAATCGCCGGCATATTGGACGTGATCAGCCCTCTGCCCAGATCCGGCCACTTCTCGCCCTCACAGTACTTCTGGCGCATCTCCACATTGCCCGCAAAACCGCCAGTGGCAATCACAACGCCCTTATTCGCCCGGAGCGTCACCTTGTTGCCGTAGCGTCCTTCCGCTTCCACGCCAACAACCTTGCCATCCTCGACAATCAGGTGCTTACCCGCAGTCTCCATCACAATCTGGATGTTGTCGCGCGTCGCAATGGTATCGGTGAACGCCTTAATCAGGCCGGTGCCATTGGGCAGCACGCACGGATGCGTGCGGCGGTACAGAGCGCCCGCGCCCTGAATAATGGTGCCGTCAAATTCGCAGCCCATCTCCTCCAGCCAATGCAGGCCATCCAGCGCATTTTCACACATCACCTTGACCAGCTCGAGGTCTGCAACCTTATCGCCGCCCTCCCAAGTCTGCTGGGTGAAGAACTCAACGGAATCCTCGATGCCAAGCGGCTCCTGAAGCTCCGGATCCGGGCAGTTATAAATGCCGCCGCAGACAATGGAGTTGCCGCCGAGGAAGCCGGTCTTTTCAATCACGATGACACTCGCGCCTTCGTTGCTGGCAGATACTGCCGCCGCCAGACCCGCGCCGCCGCCGCCAACAACGATAACATCCGCCGTCAGGGTCTCATCGGCCGGGATCTCCTTCTGCGGCGCAACCTTCAGCGCTTCCACGTCGCCGCCAGCCTGCTTAACACACTCCGCCACAGCATTGAGAATCGCGCGGCTGGTCATCGTCACGCCGGTAACCGCATCCACGCCGATGGACTGTGCCTCCACAATCGCAGCCGGAATGCTTTCAATGGCAGGATTCGAAACGCCGGGCGTTTCTTTGCTCGCATCCAACACAGTAACCGACTCAATCGCGTCCTGCGTAAAGGTCACGCTCACCGTCACATTGCCGCCCATACCCCGCGCAGTACCCTCATAGGTACCGGCCGTATAATTGGCAGCCAGTGCGCCTGCTGCCAACACGACGATCATTGTCAGCGCCAGCAGCATACAAAGCATCTTCTTCATCCTTGACTCCTCCTTCTAATTCGGCGCATCCGCGCCCTTTCCTGATTGAATTTTAACAAAGTTTTCCATGTTTTGCCCACGAAAAAGCGCGTTCATCATTCGAAAAAACGGAATAATCGACACTATCCATCAAAAAAGGATTTCCAGCCTCATCCGCCGGAAATCCTCATTTTGATTTACAGCCGCTTACACAGCCTCTGCCCCCGTGATCTTTCTGGCATACCCACGGCAGAATGTCGTCAGTGCGCGTGCTGTTGAGGCCAGATGCTTTTCTTCTTTGCAAACCATATGCGCATACAGCTGCAAGGGCGCTTCCTCCAGATCGAGCGTTTTCATTCCCCATGTGCGGGCCAAATGATTGGCCGAAGCGCGGGGCACCAGCATCAGCATCTCCCCCTTGGCGGCGCAATCCATCACCAACTGCATAACCCCTAGATAGATAACACTTCCGAGCTTCACATTTCTGCATTCAAGCTCGCGAAACAGCGCCGTCGCCGCACAGCAATCGTCATGCGTATGGACAAACGCCGCGCCCGACAAATCCTCATAATGCAGTTTTTTCCGCTGTGCAAAGGGATGATTGGGCGCTGCAACAATGCAGATATTCTCCTTGAACAGCAGCGTATCACATAATCCTTCCGCCGTAGTCGGGTCTGCCGTATAATAAAATCCTACGTCTGCCGCCCCGTTTTTAATCAGATCCGGCACACCGGCATTGGCTGAAGTGAACGGGGAGAGACGGGCACGCGGCATATTGCTGACAAATGCAGAAAACACATCTGCCATGCATTGTGTCAGCACAATTTCGCAGCCGCCTACGCTCAGTCTATCCGCGTTCTCCTGCTGCATCCCAACATTTCTGAGCGCATCCTCATAGGTTTCCACCATCTTCTGCGCATACCCCACAAAGGACTGCCCTGCAGGTGTCATCGTAAGCCATCGCCCATTTTTTTCAAACAGCCGAACGCCCAACTCTTCCTCCATCAGACGAATATGACGATTCAGCGTAGAGGGCGCGAAGTTCAGCATCTCCGCCGCCCTGGGGTAGTTCAGCGTCTTTGAAAGCGTCAGAAATGTACGCAGCGCTTTGACGTCCATATCTGTCCTCCATGTGAAATTTCTATCATCTATCCTGTATCGACATTATATCTGTACCGAGAAGCAAAGTCAACCGCTTCTTCTATTCCCCTTCTTTCATTGTCCTTTCTTCCTCCCTCGTCCATGCAGGCCACCTGTACGAAAAAAAGCGGGCCTTCCGCCCGCCGTCACTCTTGATAAGCTGCCCGCACCTGCGTTCTGCCGGACGCGCTCTCCTTCTCCTCCTCGCCCATCGCCCTAAGGCCATCCAGCGCCTGCGGGATCATCTCCACAATGCGCTCCATGGGCGAGGCGCAGCTTGCGCTCAGCAGCCGCACGCCGCTTGAAGAACAGACCAGAAATCCCATCGGCTGCACCGATACGCCCGCGCCCGCACCGCCCGCAAAAGGCAAATCTTCGGCCATGGGCTGTCCGTATTCCCCGCCGCCTGCCACAAAACCGAACGATACCTTTGAAATCGGAATGATCGTCGATCCATCCTGCGTCTGCACCGCATCACCGACGACGGTGTTTACATCCACCATCTCCCGGATGCTCTCCATGGATGTCCCCATCAGGCTCTCAATGGGATGCTTTTCCACGCCAATCCCTCTCTCCCTGTCTTTTTTGCCGCGCCGCGAAGCGCTGCAAGCATAATATCGCCAAGCTGGAAGGAGAATATACAACACGCCCGAGCTGCAACGCCCGAATCGCCAAAATCCGGCACAATGCGTATGCACGGCGCGTATTCGCCCGCATACGCCGCCCACGCCGCACCCGCAGCGCGCAGCGTGCCGACCGCAGCCGCCGTCTGCGCGGCATCCGCCAGCCCAAGGCGCACATCCAGCACCGCCCGTTCAATCTGTCCCGCCCGCAGGAGGATGCGCAGCCCGCCTTTTGCCCGGCGCAGGCGATCCCTTCGTGTGCCGCCGCCCCGCCCAACGTGCGGCAGCAGACCGTACCGCGGGATAAAATGCACCAGCTTTCCATCCTGCGCCATGTGCAGCTCGCCGTCAAAGCGCAGCTCCACGCCCGCCGCGCCCATCGACAGCGATGCACTGCCATCTGCACCGGAAAACGCCGCCTGAGCGCAGATGCGCACCCGCAGCGCAAGCAGCAGATAGACCGCCGCAATCAGCCCCACCGCGCCTTTCCCCCTTTTCAACCGACTCAATATCCTGTATAATGGCAGAAACCGGCATATCTCAAGGATGACCGCAACCCCACCATTTTATGCCTACGGAGGATATATGAAACTGATCTCTTGGAACGTCAACGGCCTGCGCGCCTGTCTGGGCAAGGGCTTTGCCGACTATTTTGCCGCACAGGACGCGGACTTCTTCTGCCTTCAGGAGACGAAAATGCAGCCCGGTCAGGCAGAAGTACCCGCCGACGGCTATCATGTCTACTTCTACTCCGCAGAGAAAAAGGGCTACTCCGGCACGGCGATCTTCGCCAAGCGCGAGCCGCTTTCCGTCGCCTACGGCATGGGCAGCGAGCTGCACGACCATGAGGGCCGCCTCATCACGCTGGAATACGAGGACTTTTATCTGGTGACGGTGTATACCCCCAACAGCCAGCGCGGCCTGACCCGCCTGCAATACCGGCTCTGCTGGGAAGAAGATTTCCGGATGTACCTCAAAAAGCTGGATGCCCAGAAACCCGTGATCGTCTGCGGCGATATGAACGTGGCGCACACGGAAATCGACCTCAAGAACCCCAAGACCAACGTCAACAACGCCGGATTCACCCCGCAGGAGCGCGCCGCGATGACAAAGCTGCTGGACAGCGGCTTTGTCGATACCTTCCGCCACCTGCACCCCGATGCCACCGGCGCGTATAGCTGGTGGAGCTATATGTTCTCCGCCCGCGCAAACAACGCAGGATGGCGCATCGACTATTTCCTCGTCTCCGAGCGAATCAAGGGACGCATCACCGCCGCCGAAATCCACAGCGAGGTGATGGGCAGCGACCACTGCCCGGTGCTTCTGGAGCTTGCGCTGTAACCCTGTTTTCCCTATCTTATTGTGAAAGGCGTGTATTTTCATGAAACTGATGTTTGCTTCCGATCTTCATGGCTCCCTCAGCGCAGCGCAGGCCATTTTCAACCGCTATCAGGCCGAGGGCGCGGACAGGCTGGTGCTGCTGGGCGACCTGCTCTATCACGGCCCGCGCAATGATCTTCCGGATGCCTATGACCCCAAGGGGGTAACTGCGCTGCTCAACGCACACAAAGACGACCTGCTCTGCGTGCGCGGCAACTGCGATGCAGAAGTGGATCAGATGGTGCTGAATTTCCCGATTCAGGCGGACTACGCGCTGTTCGATCTGGACGGAACGACCGCATTCGTCACCCACGGACACCTGTTCAACACCGCCGCCCTGCCGCCGCACAAGACGGGCGATCTGCTCATTCACGGCCACACGCATGTGCTCACCGTCCAACAGGCCGATGGCATGACCTACATCAACCCCGGCTCCGCCGCGCTGCCCAAGGAGGGCAACCCCAAGAGCTACATGGTCTATGAAAACGGCGTCTTTTCCATCAAGACGCTCGAAGGCGAGGTCATCCGCACGCACAGCATCCGCTGATTCCGCTATCCTCAGGGCTTGAGCGCCTGAAAGATTCTTCCCATTTGCAGTCTCCCTCTCGGCCCTCAATGCGCCGCGAGGAAGACTGTTTCTTTTCATACGCCCATCACGCCTTGACAAAATAAGCGATAGGCGCCCAGCATCTTCAGATGCGGCAATCCTTCATTCCCTTTCCCGTGTCCTTCATCATGGGGTGCTGACGCTCCATTTGTCCTACATTTTCTTTTCTATTTGGCGGCTATTGCCTTGAAATTTTCATCGGTTACGAGTATAATTTTTCTTGACTATCGGTTCGCGCATCCCCAGCGCAGAGGCTGTGCAGGGATGCGCAGAAATGAGGAGGATTCCTACGATGATTGCTTGGAAAAACATGGATACGCTAACCGCCTATCAGGCGCTCAAGCAGGCGCAGAAGGTCGATCTCGCCGCCGCCATGGCCGGCGATAACGGCGCACAGCGCGTCAAGCGCTACACCGTGCCGATGGGCGCGGGGCTTGACTTCAATTTCGGTGCGCGTCCGGTGGACGACGCGCTTCTCGCCATCCTCGCACAGTTTGCCGCCGAAGCGCAGCTCACCGAAAAGTTTGCCGAGCTGTATAACGGCGCGGTCATCAATACCGGCGAAAATCGCCGCGTGCTGCATCACCTGTGCCGCGGCCAGCTCGGCGAGGATGTCATGGCTGACGGCGTAAACAAGCGCGATTTCTATACCGGGCAGCAGGCGCACATCGCGGAGCTGGCGCACAAGGTGCATACCGGCGAAATCTGCAATGCCGCGGGCGAAAAGTTCACCACCGTCGTGCAGATCGGCATCGGCGGCAGCGACCTTGGCCCCCGCGCCATTTATCTGGCGCTGGAAAACTGGGCACGCGTCAACGATACCCTGCGTATGAAGGCCGAATTCATCAGCAACGTCGATCCCGATGACGCGGCGAGCGTGCTCAGCCGCATCGACGTGGCACACGCGCTGTTCGTGCTGGTCTCCAAGTCCGGCACCACGCTGGAGACGCTCACCAACGAGTCCTTCGTCAAGGATGCGCTGGTCAAGGCCGGGCTCGATCCCGCGCACCACATGATCGCCGTCACCAGCGAAACGTCCCCGCTGGCCAAGAGCGCAGATTACCTCGCCGCGTTCTTCATGGATGATTACATCGGCGGCCGCTACTCCTCCACCTCTGCCGTCGGCGGCGCGGTGCTGTCGCTGGCGTTCGGCCCGGAGATCTTCGCCCGCTTCCTCAGCGGCGCAGCCGAGGCCGACAAGCTCGCCAAGAACGAGAACCTGCTCCAGAATCCCGCCATGCTCGACGCGCTCATCGGCGTGTACGAGCGCAATGTGCTGGGCTATCCGAACACCGCCGTCCTGCCCTATGCTCAGGCGCTCAGCCGTTTCCCGGCGCACCTTCAGCAGCTCGATATGGAGTCCAACGGCAAGTCCGTCAATCGCTTCGGCGAGCCGGTGAACTATGCGACCGGCCCCGTCATCTTCGGCGAGCCGGGCACCAACGGTCAGCACTCCTTCTATCAGCTTCTGCATCAGGGCACGGATGTCATCCCGCTGCAATTCGTCGGCTTCAAAAACAGCCAGATGGGCGTCGATGTGGACATTCAGGGCAGCACCAGCCAGCAGAAGCTCTGCGCCAATGTCGCCGCGCAGATCGTCGCCTTCGCCTGCGGCAAGGACGATGAAAACCGCAATAAGCGCTTTGAGGGTGGCCGCCCCTCCAGCATCATCATCGGCGAAAAGCTCACGCCCGAAGCGCTGGGCGCGCTGCTGGCGCACTTTGAGAACAAGGTCATGTTCCAGGGCTTCGCTTGGAACCTGAACAGCTTCGATCAGGAGGGTGTGCAGCTTGGCAAGGTGCTGGCTAAGCGTGTGCTCGCCCACGAGACCGACGGCGCACTGAAGGTGTACAGCGACCTGCTCGGCATCTAATCGTTCCCTCCTCCTTAACGCGAAGAAGTAGCGTCTGCTAATTTCGACGTTCCGCCTGTCGATAACGTCGCCCCTTGATCGCCCTTCTTTGCTTCACGCGGAATTTGACGTGTTGGGGAAAAAGAACCGCATATAAAAAGCGCCTCTGCCGCAGGTTTTCCCACGGCAGAGGCACTTTTATAGTGTTTTCGAATAAAAAAGGCTAAAGCGCCGTCAGGCAACGCTTTGCTTCCTGACGGCGCTTGTCTTTGCCAGCGAGGAACGCTATCGCCCAAGCCTCCCCGCTCTGCTGCATGAGATGTCCCGTATGAAAACGGTATTACAGGCTCTCCACAGCGGTCTTGGCAGCGGCGCGGCCATAGTAGACCGCCGAACCGATGGCCATGCCGCAGCACGGATACTCCGCGTCAAACAGGCCGGTGAACGCCACCTCGCCGGCGGCGTACAGGCCGTCAATCGGCTTGTTCTCGGTGTCCAGCACGCGGCCGCTCACGTCGATCTCCAGTCCGCCGAAGGTCACGGACGTGCCCGGCGTCATGCGGAATGCGTAGTATTCGTCGCCCTCCACCGGGATCATGTACTGCGCAGGCTTGCCGAAGTCCTCGTCAACGCCCTTGGCGCACAGCTCGTTGTAGCGCGCCACGGTGCTTTCCAGCGCCGCCGCGTCCACACCGATCATGCCCGCCAGCTCGCCGATGGTGGCCGCGTGCGGCACATGCTCCAGCGTCACGCCCATCTGAATCGTCGGGTACGGCTCGACAGCCGCACCGTCCTTCTTCGCCGCGATGTAGTAGCCGCAGGTGCTGTCCGCATCGGCCAGCGCCTGAGCGACGTGGGACTGATAGGTGTACTCGTCCACCACGCGCTGACCGTCCTCGGATACGATCAGGCCGCTCTCCTCGTTGATGCCGCAGTAGCAGTCATAGCTGACGTATACCATCTGCAAGCCCGGCGCGTCAAAGTTCTTCGCGCCCACAGCCATCGCCATGGTCAGGCCGTCGCCGGTACAGGTGTTGGGCACGCTGCCATAGAGGTTGTTGGGCAGGAAGTCCTCGTACTTGTCGAGCATCTCCTCGTTCTTGGCATAGCCGCCGGTCGCGAGAATCACGCCCTTGGCGTTCACGGTCACCGGCGTGCCGTCGCTCATGGTCGCCTTCACGCCGACCACAGCGCCGCTTTCATCGGTAACCAGCTCTTCCGCGCGGCAGTTGTAGATCGTCTTGCCGCCCTTTTCTTCATAGAGATTGGTCAGCGGCGCGGTGATCTGGCCGCCGTGGCCGCTGGTCTGGCCGCCGCCGCCCATCGTGTTGTGCACGCGCCACGGGGTCAGGGCGCTGTGAATGTACTCCACATCCTGCACCTTCACGCCGCGGTCCTCCAGCCACTGCAGGTTCTCTGCAGAGTTCTCGCAGAAGGTGCCCACCAGCTCCTCGCTCATGATGCCGTCGCGGTCAAAGCTCATCAGGTAGTCATACATCATCTCCGGGGTATCGGTGAAGCCCTGCTTCTCCTGCCACGGGGTGCCCGCCGCAAGAATCTTGCCGCCGCTGCGCACGGTAGAGCCGCCGCTCACGCCGCCCTTTTCCAGCAGCAGCACATTCGCGCCCGCTTCCTGCGCGGTGATGGCAGCGGACAGGCCCGCCGCACCCGCGCCGACAACGACCACATCAACATTGTAAAGCGCTGCTTCTGCGCCGTCCTTTTCCGCCGGGATCTTGAGCGCCTCCGCGTCGCCGCCTGCCTGCGTCACCGCATCGGCCACAGCCGCCAGCACGGCGTTGCTGGTCACGGTCGCGTTCGTCACCGCGTCAATCGCCAGAGACTGGCTTTCCACGATCTGCGCCGGATAAGCGTCAATCGCCGCCGTGCTCACGCCGTAGCCAAGGCCAAGCGTCTCCTTGTGTTCCAGCACCTTGACCTCGGAAATGGCGTTCTCCGTGAAGGTCACCTCCACGGTGATGTCGCCATTGTGGCCCTTCGCCGTGGCGGTATAGGTGCCGGCCTGATAGCTGCCGTCCCATGCGGCCACACCCGCAGCCTCGTCAAGTGCCTTCTGCACCGCCGCCTTCACCGCGCTGCTGGTCACAGTCGCGCCCGCCACTGCCTCGATCTCCGCGCTCTGCTTGTCCATCACCGCTTTGGCCAGCGCCTCGCCCGCCGCGCCACCGATGGTCGGTGTCTCGCCGGAAACATCCAGCTTCACATTGGTGATCGCCGAATCATCCACCGTCACCGTTGCCTTCACCGCACTGGAAAAACCCTGCGCCTCGGCAGTATACGCTCCCGCCGTATAGCCCTGCGCCATGCCCACGCACGGTACAGCCATGCATGCCGACAAAAGCATCGCGGTCATGCTCTTTTTCATAATTATCTCCTCCTTGTCCAGAGGCTCATCGCCTCGATTTGATAACAGTTTAACATTTTCTGCAAATTCCTGTCAACTCTTCTCTTTGACTGGTCAAACCAAATTGACTTTCCTTTCCGCAGCGGTTATACTGTAATCAGAATCCATTTTGTCTATTTCTTCCGAAAGAAGGCGCTCTATGACAGCAGATTTCTCCAAAGATCGTGTCGATAAACGCATCCTTGCGCAGGCCATTCCGCTCACGCTGGCGCAGCTTGTCCAGCTTCTGTATAACATCGTCGATCGCATCTACATCGGCCATATGCCCGGCGCGGGCAGCGCGGCGCTCACCGGCGTCGGGCTGGCTTTTCCCCTCATCACGCTGATCGCCGCGTTTACCGGCCTGTTTGCCACAGGCGGCGCGCCTCTGTTTTCCATCTCCCGCGGCGCAGGCGATCATGAGCGCGCCCAGCATATCATGGGGCAGGTTTTCTCGCTGCTGTCGCTCTCCTCGCTGGCACTCATGGCGCTTTGCTTCGCCTTCCGCCGTCCGATTCTCTTTCTCTTCGGCGCAAGCGAATCCTCCTACCTGTATGCCGATGCCTATCTGCGCGTCTATCTGCTCGGCACACCGCTGAGCATGCTCTCTACCGGTATGAACCTGTTCATCAGTGCGCAGGGCTTCCCGCGCATGGGTATGCTGACGGTGGTGATCGGCGCAGCGCTCAACTTGGTACTCGATCCGCTTTTCATCTTCGCACTGAACATGGGCGTGTCCGGCGCAGCGCTGGCCACGGTCGTCTCTCAGGCGGTTTCCTGCCTGTGGGTACTGCGGTTTCTGCGTGGAAGCCGCACACTTGTGCGGCTGGAACGCTGCTATATGGCGCTTGAGCCCTCACTCGTGCGCCGCATCCTCTCCTTGGGGATGTCCGGCTTCATCATGCAGGGTACCAACTGTCTGGTGCAGGCCGTCTGCAATGCGACGCTGCATCAGTTCGGCGGCGATTTGTATATCGGCGTGATGACGGTCATCAGTTCCGTGCGCTCCGTGCTGGAACTGCCAACCTCTGGCCTCAACAGCGGCGCCCAGCCCGTGCTGAGCTATAACTACGGCGCACGCCAGTATGACCGCGTCAAGGCGGGCGCACGCTTCACCGCGGTGTGCAGCCTTGTCTACAATGTCGCCGCATGGCTGCTGATTCTGCGCTTTCCCGATGCGCTGATGCGCGTCTTTACCTCCGATGCCGCCCTGATTGAGACCGGGCGTGAGGCTCTGCATATCTATTTCTTTGGCTTCTTCTTCATGGCTTTCCAGTTTGCCGGACAGACGGTCTTTCAGTCGCTGGGCTTTGCGCGGCAGGCCATCTTCTTTTCGCTGCTTCGCAAGGCGTTTATCGTCGTCCCGCTGACGCTGCTGCTGCCGCGTCTGGGCTTTGGCGTATCGGGCGTATTCCTCGCTGAGCCCATCTCCAACGTCGTCGGCGGTCTGGCCTGCTTTATCACCATGTATGTCACCGTGTATCGCACGTTGGGTACACGGCGCAGATAGCCCAACATCAGAAAGGAGATTGCACCATGTCCAACCCCATTCTTCGCTACGGCGCAGACTACAACCCCGATCAGTGGCTTGACCGGCCCGATATCCTCGCGCAGGATATCGAACTAATGAAAAAGGCCCATGTCAATGTCGTCTCTCTGGGCATCTTCGCGTGGTCTACGCTTGAACCCGAAGAAGGCAAGTACAACCTCGATTGGATGGCCGATATCATCGAACGCCTGTATGCCGCTGGCGTAATGGTCGATCTGGCCACCCCCTCCGGCGCACGTCCCGCATGGATGGCACGCAAGTACCCCGAGGTGCTGCGCGTGTCGGCAGATCGCAAGCGCAACCTCTTTGGCGGCCGCCACAACCATTGCTACACCTCACCCATCTACCGCGAAAAGGTGAAGCAGATGAACCAGCAGCTCGCCCGCCGCTTTGGCCGTCATCCCGCCGTCATCATGTGGCACCTGTCCAATGAGTACGGTGGCGAATGTCACTGCGAGTTGTGCCAGCAGGCCTTCCGTGCATGGCTCAAGGAAAAATACGGTACGATCGAAACGCTCAACAAGGCGTGGAACGCCAAGTTCTGGAGCCACGATTACCCGGACTTTGACGCGGTGGAAAGCCCTGCGCCGCACGGCGAGCGCGCCGTTCACGGCCTCAAGCTCGACTGGAAGCGCTTCGTCTCCCATCAGACGATTGACTTCATGAAGTGGGAGCGCGACTGCGTGCGCGAAATTGTTCCGGATGCGCCGGTCTGCGTCAATATGATGAACTTCTATCCCGGTATCGACTATTTCGAGATGGCCAAGGAGATTGATCTCGCCACTTGGGATGCTTATCCCACATGGCATCACCCGGAGCAGACCATTGAGCAGACGGCGCTGGATACCGGCATGATGCATGACCTCATGTACTCCGTGAAGGGTAAGCCCTTCTGGCTGATGGAAAACTGCCCCGGCCCGACCAACTGGCAGCCCATTTCCAAGACAAAGAAGCCGGGCGTGAATATCCTCGCTGCCATGCAGACCGTCGCACACGGCGCGGATGGCGTGCTCTTCTTCCAGTGGCGGCAGGCACAGGGCTCCAGCGAAAAGTTCCATGCCGCCATGGTCGCTCATGACTGCCGTGATGACAACCGCAACTATGTGGAGTGCGCCGAATTGGGCAGCATCCTCGAGCAGATCAGCGCAGATGTATGCGGTGCGCAGCGCGATAAGCAGGCCGCCATCGTCTATGACTGGAACAGCCGCTGGGCGCTGGAAGATGCGCAGGGCCCGCGCAATGAAGGCGTCCACTTCCGCCGTGAACTGCTCAACCACTATGCCGGTCTGCGCCGCAATGGTATTGATGTGCAATGGGTGAATCAGGACGGCGATCTGAGCGGCTACAAGCTCGTCGTTGCGCCGATGCTCTATCTGCTTCGCGAGGACTTTGCCCAGAAGCTGCGCGATTTTGTCTCGGCAGGCGGCACGCTGGTGGTCACCTACTGGTCGGGCGTGGTCAATGAAACCGACCTGTGCTATCTGGGTGATACGCCGCATATGCTCACCGATGTGCTGGGCGTGCGCCGTCTGGAGATCGACGCGATGTACGACGGCGAAACCCGCCGCTGCACCTCCGTCTGTGATGCACTGCCCAAGACCGCATGCGGTTCCCTGCTTTGTGAAGTAGCTGCACTTGAGGGCGCAGAGCCGTTGATGGTCTATGATGAGGACTTCTTCGCCGGTGCGCCCGCCGTTACCGCCCATTCTTTCGGCAAGGGCAAGGCGTACTACATCGCTACCCGGTTTGACGAAGCGTTCTATACCCCGCTCTATGCCCATATCTGCGAAGGCTGCGTCTCTTCCTGCTATCCGGGCGTTCTGCCGGAAGGCGTACTCGCCTTGGCACGCGGCTGCTATGTATTCCTGCTCAATACCACGAATGACACCGTTACGGTCGATCAATTCACACTTGCCCCCTATGGCACAGTCATTCTCCGCCGGGAGGGCGACAAGCTTGCGCTGGCGTATCAGCAGAAACCCTTCACTTGGAAACCAACGGTGTAAGCCCGTTTTCTGATCGAAGTGGTGCCTGACGAAGTTTCGCGCAGGGCTGTTTTCCTTGAAAAATCGCATTAAATTAAAGGAGTCCGGTGGACGCTTGCTCGTCCACTGGACTCCTTTCTGATTCGTTTCACTCAACCGATCTCTCGGATAATCTCCTCCATCTCGTCCCAAAGCGCTTCCATCCTGCGCACCAATGTGAACTGCGTGCGTGCGCGGTCAAGATTGTGGTTCTCCCTGTGTACCTTAAAGTACTTGTCGCCGTTGAGGTGATCTGCCAAGAAGCGCATACCACACTCCAGCGTCATCATCTTTGCGCCCATGGGCAGCAGCGCCTTCTCCCTCGCATTGAGCGCCGAACCGGCCTCCGCTAGGAATCCCTCCGCAAATGCCTTGAACATCGGCAGCGAGAACTGTACCTTTTCCAGATCCCTTTCGTCCTCCATCGCGGTGCTCGCACCCGAGCGGATCGAATCGCCGAAGTCATACGCCGCCAATCCCGGCATCACCGTGTCAAGGTCGATCACGCACACGCCTTTGCCGGTCTTTTCGTCCAGCAGCACATTGTTCAGCTTGGTGTCGTTGTGCGTCACGCGCAGCGGAATCTCCCCGGCCTTCAGCGCATCCAGAAGCACATTCACCTCACGCTCGTATTGGCGGCAAAAAGCCACCTCGTCCTGAACCTGCGAAAGCCGCCCCGCTTCATCGCGTGCAATCGCATCCTCAAGCTGCTGATAGCGCACAGGCGTGTTGTGAAAATCAACAATCGTCTCGTGAAGCTGTGATGCGTCAAAGCCACCAAGCTGCTGCTGGAAGCGTCCAAAGGCACGCCCAGACAGCGCAAACAGCTCCTCCGTTTCCGGCAGCTCAACGGATTTTGTCCCTTCAATATACAGGTACATACGCCAGAGTTCGCCATCCGCAGCGATCGTGTAGTGCTTGCCGTCTCTGGTTTTCACTAGCGTCAGCGTCTCGCGCTGCGGATCTCCGCCTTCCTGCTCAATGATGCCGCGCAGATACGCCGTCACCTTTTCGATATTCTCAATAACATCCTTCGGCCGCGGAAACACATAGCTGTTCACGCGCTGCAAAATGTAGTGCCGCACGCCGCCGTCCGCCTTCACGGTCACGCGCATTGTGTCGTTGATGTGGCCATTGCCATAGGGTGCCGCCTCAACTTCGCCTTCAGGCAGCTCAAACTGTGCAACGATTGCCGCAATTCTCTCATCCATACCGAAAAGCCCCTTCCGTATTATATGTGCTTCTCATGCGCCGTCACAGCGCCTCCTGCACGATTTCAAGTGCCACCCTCAGCCGCCGCGCGTCAATCTGTCCCGGTGCGCTTGCCACGCCAGCCGTGCCAAATGTCATGCAGCTTCCCATACAAGCCCCGCCAATGCGCGTCATCACGCCCGCCGGGCCCATGGCAATGCCAATCATCGGGATATGCAGCTGTTCATGTACCTGTGCATATACCTGCGCCAGCGCAAATGCTTCCGCACAGGTCTGCGTCATCACCGCCGCCTTGCACACATCTGCGCCCAGCGCCTCCTGTTGCAAAAGCCAATCTGCCGCGCACTGTACATCGCTAATCCGTCCGAACTCGTGGCTCGATCCCACCAGCAGCACGCCTGCTGCCTTCGCCCTGCGCACCATCCGCGCAAATGCTTCCTCTCCAACGCTCAGCTCGCAGTCCACCGCATCGCCAAGGCCGCGCTCCATCATGGCTGTCATCAGCGCTTCATACGCTTGCGCATCTGCGCTTCCCGCGCCGCCATCGCGCACCGTGCGCAGCGTCAGCAGCAATGGAATATCCGGCGCACTTGCACGCACGGCGCGTGCCGCATCTTCTGCCTGCTGGATGGTCGGCATGGCAGAAAGGCTGTCCAGTCGCAGCTCGATCACGTCAGCCTGCGCATCCTTCGCACGTACCGCCGCCTGTTCAATCTCCTGTGCGCTCTGTCCCATCACCGGCACACAAATTGCCGGCATCCCTTCTCCCAGCGTCACACGTCCTAGCTGTATTGTATTCATGCTCAATCTTGACAACCCTTCGGCAAACGCCTATAATACATTTGTATGCGCTGATGTGGTGGAATGGCAGACACCGGGGACTTAAAATCCCTTGCCTTCTGGCGTGCGGGTTCGAGTCCCGCCATCAGCACCAGGCCGAAGCAGCATCTGCTTCGGTTTTTTTGTGTTCTCTATCCGATGCTCTCCCACGCCGCAGACGTTCTCTATCCTCTGCGCAGGCATCGCTGTTTTTTTATCATGTTTATTGTACCCGTTATACGCCGCCCTGTCAATTCCATTTCCAATGTTCCGTCTGCCTGCTTCGTTTCATCCTTATCGTCAAAAACGCGCGAAGAAGCCAGAGCTCCTTCGCGCGTTCTGCTTTATATCCGCTTCGGACAATCATACTTGAGCGCCTGCTCGCTGTCGCCCACGCCCGCCGTCGTCGGGTCAATAAACTGCCCCAGCAGCGCCGCCGCTGCGGAGGCAATCAAAAACGGATTCCCGGCAAACGCCACCAGCGCCTGCCTCAGCTTTTCCCAGCTTGTCAGCGTCTCCGGGCTCACCCCAATGGCCGTAAAGAACAGGCCCGCCAGCGAAAACCAAAACCATGGGTTTTTCACTCGCACCCTCCAATTGATCTTCATCGCACTTCCCCCTTTTCTCGTATTCCCCTCGCGTACTCCTCCTCACCCGGAAGCTGCAAAAACGCCTCGTACTCAATCTCCTCACCATGATTGCCGCCTCGGGCTCGATATGCATCATGCATGCGCGTGATGCGTCTGCGTTCGTTTGCTGTGGTATACCCTCGCCTGCTGCATATGCCGATCAGGTCGCAGATCCGATCATCCATCACCGATAAATCGCATTCCAGCGCCGCCCGATCCTGCTCATGCAGCCGTTCCAGCCCGTCAAGCCTCACCCGGATGTCATCCATCGGCCTTTCCAGCCGTGCCAACAGCGCATCCGCCATCCAGTTGACGATTCTTATCAAGATCCCCTGCACATTTCCTCTCCCGCTTCTTCCTTATGCTGTTTTGCCTCTAAAACCTTTCGCTCAACTTGAACCCGTTTCAATCGTAGACCGCTTCGCGTTCTGCTCTGAAGCATCAATCCTCTGCTGTGCGCCATGCGCCTACCAGCACGACCGTCGCCCCCGTCTCTGTATTGAGCAGCGTCGTAAATCGCGCCGCCTCCGGCTGTTCCTCCGGCTGTTCCTCATCCCCGATTCGCTCCAGGTATTCGCCGCTGACATAGCCTGCGCCGCCGTCGTATTCAATCTCTGCCCAGCCATCCTCGCGCCACGCCCTCACCGTCACCACATCGCCGTCACGCAGTGAGCCGATCCGCTTGGCCTGCGTTCCCGGCGCGGCGCGCACATTGAGTCGGCTGCTCGGGTCACTCAGCACCACGCGCGCCTCGCTCTTCTCCATGCTGTCCTCCCCTCCCGTCTGTCCATCCCCTTCCGGTTCGATGTCCCGGTGAATCCCCAGCAGTTCCCAGCTTCCATCCAGCCGCGTCTCCACCACCTTGCCATGGACGCTGGAACTGTGGATCACGGTCAATCCCTCACCGCCTCTCGATCCTGCCACAATCCCGACATGATGCACATCCTCCCCTCTGCGCTTAAAGGCCAGCATACCCGCCCTTGCCATGCCGGATAAATTCCCTGCTGTCCTTTCCCCACGCCAGACCAGCTGTCGGTATTTCCCGCTGTTATGAATCGACCTCCACAGCCAGTTGGTGCCTTGGCATCGGTATTCTCTATCCCCGCCACGGCTGTTTCTGACCACCATCACAATCAGGCGAATGCAGTCCATCTCGCTGTATGGCGTATCCAGATAGCCTCTGGCTGTCCGAATCGCATCTCTTGCCGAAATCATCCAAAGCCCTCCTCTCTCATGCCGGTTTCTTCATTTCGGCATCCGCTTTCTGTACAGCGCCGCCTATCCTTCTCACCTCCTCCTGCAATGTACGAATTTCTCGTTCCCGCTGTCGATTGGCCACCCAAGCCTCCTCGCAGAAATCCTTGAGAAACAGCGTCAGCGTCCGAAGAAACCGCGCCGCTCCCTCGCCATCGCGGTATATCGGCACCCTCGGCTGCTTAAATGCCATACGCCAGCCGCCTTTCCCGTAGCGCACGTCCCATGCGCGAAAAAATCCGCTGTCCGCCGTAAATCAGGCCGCTCAGCTTTTTGCCGTTCCACACAACCGCACTGAGCTGGGTTCCGTCAAAGAAGATTGGCAGCAGGTCGTCCTGTGTGCCGCGCAGGATCACAATGCCGCTTCCACCCGTGCCCGCGTAGCGCTGTGCATCATCGTGATGCGGGCCGCCTCCACCACCGCCGCCGGTGTTTGCCACACCGTTTGATGCAGCTCCCCAGCTACCCGCTCCTACATAGCTGTAACCGCCTCGTCCGCCTCCGCCTTCTCCGCCCGGCGCAGGTTGATTGCCGTAAGAATCGCCGCCGCCTCCGCCCGCATAGAGCGGGTAGCTCGCCTCCTCAAAGGCCCGTGTCGTGCGCCCCTGTCCGCTGCCGCCTGCGGGAAACTCATTGGTGCTTCCGCCGCCACCATTGCCGCCGTTCGCGCCGCCCGTGCCGCCCTTTCCGTAATCCGCGCAATTGCCGGCTCCGCCGCCGCTTCCGCCCGCGCCGCCTGATCTCACATGACTGCCGCCGCCCGTCTGGCCGCCTGCTGCCTCATATCCAAACGCCTTGCTTGCCCCACCGGCTTGGTTGATCGCGCCGCCACTGCCCACCACAATGCTGTATGGCTCGTTCGCTCCAATCCGGATTCCCCGTTGGGTTCGGGTATAACCGCCTCCACCGCCCCCACCGCCGTTTGCCTTGCCGCCGCCTCCGCCGCCGCACAGGAACACGTCCGCCGTCTTGGCATAGCCCATCGTCAGCGTACCGCTGGTCTTGAAAAGGATGTGCCAGTACCCGTTCTTCATCTCCGTGCTGTATTCACCCGTATAGGTAAATGTCGGAATCTTTGTCGCCATTCTCTGTACCTCCTTTAGCCCGTGGTGATGTACAGCGCCGTACCGCTCAGGCGAAACGTCACGCCCGCCTTGCCCATGGGCCCCCGCTCACCGGGTGCGCCGTCCGCTCCGCGCGGAATGCCAAAGGTCAGCTTCTTCACGCCGTCGGACTCGGTCAGCGACACCGTCGCATTTTCACCCGTCGCAAGCGTTGTCGCCTCCGCCGTCGCGCCGCTCCACTTGTGCGCCTCTTCCGCTGCGCTTTGGGCGCTTTGTGAGGCTGCCGCCGCCACTGTCTTTGCCGTTTCTGCCGCTTCTGCCGCGTGCTCCGCAGCGGTTTTGGCCGTGCTGCTCGCGCCGTTCGCCTCCGCAATCGCCGCGTTCATCTCGCTCATCCTGCCGTTCACATCCGCCACAAGGGCATTCCAGCTATTTACTGCCATCTTATGCACTCCCCTCCAAAGGCGTAATCGTCAGTACACCGTTTTTTTCTTCCATTTTGAATTCCGACGGCCCGTCCGGCCCCGCCTCACCGCGTGCGCCATCAGCCCCTCGCGGAATCCTCAGCGTCAGTACGCCGTCAGCCAGCGTCACCTTGCCCGCCTCGCCTGGAAGTGTGTCGCTCGTCCGCACGGTCATCCTGCGCCATTGCGCCTCCGCAGCTTTCACCGCGTTTTCCGCTGCTTTCGCCGCTTCGTGCGCTTCCCTCGCCCGCTTCGCGTCCGTTTTGGCCTGTTCTCCCGCATCGTCCGCCTCCTTCGCCCGTATGCACGCGCTTTCAATCGCCGCGCGAGCCGCCGTGCAGGTCAGCTCCACCTCATTTTCCATCGTCGTCCATGCCTGAATCTGCTCATCTGTCGCCACATGATTGGGTGCAGGCCGTCCAATCGGTGTAAATACGCCTTCATACATCGTCTTCGCGCGCACGCCGTCCTCGTTTTCCCCGTGGTAGACGTAGACATACATATGTACAGGCTCGCTCTGCGTCAGATACGGGTCAGGTACGTCTGCCAGCCACGTCCTCGCCGTCGCATCCCATTGTGCCAGCCGCATCTCCGTCTGGCTGTCGCCAGCCCGGGAAAACTGCGCCTGTACGGTCACACCGCCGCCTGCCAGCAGCTCATCTTCACCCAGCAGTTCCTCCGGTGAGGGGAGGCCGTGCATCCGAAGCCTCTGCCCCGTGTCATATTGGTACACGCCGCTCACCGCCGTCGTCCGGCTTCCGCGTTCAAAACTCGCCTCAATCACGCCGCTCCCCTCCTCATCGTCTGTGCTTTACGCTCGGCGCCGCGCCGCTCACCGCGTCCACCCGCTCTGGATTTTTGCGCTTCCCACCGCCGCCCGACTGCGTCACGGTCGTACTCGATCCGCTGGTGTGGCTTGTCCCTGTGGATTCCGTCACCGTATGGCCCGTCGCGCTGCTCGTTCCGCTCGTCGTGCTGCCCATGCTCCCGGAAACCGCCGTCAGGTAGTTCTGGTTGTACGCCTTGCGCCGCTCTTCCTTGAGTTCCTGTACCTTCGCTGCCAGCGCCTTGGCATAGTCCTCCTTCAGCCGTCCCTGCGTCTGCGCGTTCTGCTGCGCCGCCAGCGCTATCCGGCTCCGTGCCTCCTCGGCCTTTTGACCGCTCTCCTCCGTCATCTTCCGCACTGCCTGTGCAAATCGGTCGCCCGTCTTGGCCAGCGTCTCCAGCGCATAGCTGCTTCGTCCCATTCCCCGTGCAAGCGCCGCCGTCTGCACGTCCGAAGCGCTCTGCGCGTAGCTTCGCTTCTGCGCGTCGATATCCCGCGTCAGCGCCCGCGCCAGCTCTGCAATTTCCTGCTCGCCCGCCAGCTTTGTCGCGTCATAGCGCTGCTGCGCCGCCTCCAGCCCAGCGTTGTGCTGCGGCGTCAGCAGGCTTTCCGCGTATGCGTCAATCTCCTCATCCGTCATCTGTCCCATCAGGCCGGAGAGGATTTTGTCGCGCAGCGCCTCATCCAGCACCTTGTTGGTTGTGCTTTGGCTCTGGCTTTCGTTTCGGCTCTCGCTCTCGCTGTGATGCTTGCTGTCGGTCGTGCTCTCGTATACGGTGCTGGATACCGTCTTTCTCGCCATGTTTTCCTCCTTATCCTGTTCTCATTTCAAAATGCTTCATTCAGCGCGAAGCGAAGAAGGGGGGATGCAATCCCCCAGCGGTCTACGATTGAAACGGGTTCAATTTGCGTGAAAGGTTTCAGCGGCAAAACAGCATAAGAAGGCATTCCCGCGTCACGCCTCATCCGCGCTGTATGCCATCTGTACCCCGCCGTAGATCCGCCAGCCCGCCGCCTTCGCTCGGCTGACCATTCGCAGCTTCACACGCCTGCCGCCGTTTTGCAGCTTCACCCGGTAGTCGCGCCGCCGCTTCTCCAGCAGCACCGTCCGCTTCTTTTCCCGCCTGTCTGTCACCACACTGATCTCAACCGGCACGCCGTTTTCATCCGCATCCGCCGTAAATCGCAGCACAAAGTCCCGCTTGATTGCCTCCTTTCCCAGATCCAGCCATGCCGTCTCCCAAAGGCACGTCATCGGCAGGCCCATATAGCCGCCCGCGCGCTCGTCCCCGTAGCGCAGCACCTCGTGCGGCGCGTCCGCCTGCGTGAAGTATACCTTGCCGTCCATCGCAAAGAAGTCCTTCACCCGCATCCCCGTTCGCACCATGAATGTGCCGCGCTCTGTGTCGTACTCGATCACCGTGTTGTTTTCGCTCAGCACTTCCTCCTCGTTACGCCGTATGCACAGCGCAAGGTAATAGACGTGCCCGCATATACACGCCGTCGCCAGCGCATCTGTCCCTTGCATCCGCATCCTCATCGTCTCATGCAGCGCATCCCGGCTCAGCAGTTCAAGCGCATTTCCATCATATACCCCCAAGCCGCCCGAACTGAGGAAGAACATCCGCGCCCTGTCCACGCCAATTGTGCGCGCCTGAAGCGGCCCATCCGTGCCAAAGGCCCGCGTCACCGTGAAGCTCGATGGATCACTTCCCCGGATCTCAAATACTGCGCTGCGCTTGATTCCCAGCAGGATCGAGCCAAAGCGTTCCAGCCCCACAAAAGCATCCCCGTCCCATGTCGTCTGCCGAATCATGCCGCCGCCCTGTTCAGGCGTATCCGGCACTCCCGTCCAATCAAACGGGTCATACGGGCGCGAATAAAACAGGTCGTCGGGGTAGCCCGGTGCGCCCGTTCCCCAGATGCGCTCGGCATATCGCCCCAGCACGGCAAACCGCACGTTTTCGTAGTTCTCTCCGATGCGCAGCCGCTTGCGCTCCACCCGAAGATCGCTTCCGTAAATCGCAATCATCCCGTCCAGCGCGTTGCTCATCACCAGCACGTCAACCGTCGCGCCGCCCTCCTGTGTCTCATAGGTCACATCGCTCCATCGGCTGCTTGCAAATCCCTCGCCGCGCTGCACCCAGCCGTCCGTTCCCATCGTGTAGGTGTAGATTTTGCCGTCCGCCGCCGCCACAAATACCTCCGGGTCATCCGGCCTGTTTCTCCGGTAAAACCGCGTCAGCGTCTCAATCGGTGCGCCCAGCGCAGGAAGTGCGCGGCTCGTGCCATAGCTGCTCGCCAGCAGTCCGCGCTCCGTGCGCATATTTTCCGCCCGGTAGGCGTATTCCACGTTCACATTCGTGTCGCCCGCCGCCTGATAGACACCCTTCGGCGCGGGAATCTCCACCTGCGCCCATTCGCTCTCGGTGCGCCTGCCTCTGCTTGCCATCCGTTCACCTCCTGTATCGGGCGTCTGTCACCGTGTACAGGTTTCGCATCCGTGTCACGCTCCCCTCGCCCTGCGGGCGAAGCGTGCGCATCTGCTGATAAAAGCTCTGAAGGAAAAACTCTGCCCGGCTCTGCTTCGCAAGGCTGCCGCTGGAAAGATGCCGATAGCAGATGTAGTCCGCCAGCGCCGGCTGCACATACTCTGGCAGCCTCGGCTCGTCGGTGTCCCGCTCCATCGGCGGTCTGCCCACCTCGCACAGCGCGTGCAGCTTGGCGCACGCCTCTGCCGTTTCAAGCGTTTCTCCGTCCGCGCCAAGCGAAAAACGCACGGGTTCTCCCCGTGCGTTGCGCAGCTCAATCACTCTCGTCTGCTCGTCCAGCTTGGCGCACCCTCGCGCATCCGTCTCCATCGTGCAAAGCTCTCTCGGCCTTAAAAACTGACGCACCGCAATCGCATAGCCCATGTTGGCATAGCGCCTGAACGCCTCGTCGTATTCCGCGATGTCCTCCGCCGCCTCGTCCAGTTGCCGCAGCGCCAGCATCATGATGTTGGCCAGCGTCATCCTCTCACCTCACAGGTTGCCGGTGTTGCGCAGAATCTCCGCCACCGCCGCAGGCATCTCCACGCTCGTCCCGCGCAGGAAGTAGAAGTCCGCGCCGTTCAGCCCTACATACACCACGTCGTCGCTGCAACCCGGCGCCATCGGCAGCACCGCCTTCACCATCTCGCCATTCGGGCAGCCCGCCTGCGCCATCAGCCGGCTCATGTTCGCCTTCGTCGCCTCGCACTTGGCTGCCAGCGCACTGGAGGCCTTGTCAATCGTCCGCGTCGTATTCGTCCTGATCGCCATTTTGTTCTCCTTTCCCGGGGCTCTCCCCGGCTCGTCCCGTCTCCTTACGCCGTAAACCCGCACTCGATGCGCACCGCATACTCCGGCTGGAGCATCTTCACGCCAAAGCCGTCCATCTTCCAGCCCACGGTGGAAATCTGATCGAGCGGATCGCTCGTACCCGCGCTGCCCGCCGGCTTGACAATCACGCGCGGCTTCGCTCCCTTGAAGCTCGTGTAGCCGTAGGCGTACTGCCCCAGCACGATCACACTCGCCACGTCCGCGCCGCTCTCGCCTGCATTCTCAAATACCTTGGCCTCCGTCGTCTCCACAATGCGGCAGCCGAACAGCCGGCCAATCTCGCCCTTGTACACCGCTTCCTTGTCCTGATAGCGGCTCACCGCCACAAACGTCTCGTCGTCCTGAAGGTCATAGAACGTATCCGGGCCGACAATCGCAATGTAATACCCGCCGAAGGTCTGCGCGTGCGCCTTCTTCAGCTTCTTCACCGCCCTGCGCAGGTCACGCGCCGTCAGCTTGTCCTGTTCCGTCAGCTCCGCTCGGCTCGTCTTGCCGCCCGCATAGATCACGTTCGTGCAGGTTGCCAGCTCCTCTCGCACCACCGCATCAATGCTGCGCGCACCTGCGTCACCGAACAGCTTCGTCTTGCGCAGGATGTTCATATCCAGATGCGACAGGTCCAGCTTGTCCGTGCAGCGCGCGTATTCGCCGTACTGCTCCAGCTTCACCGTCACTTCCGTCTCCGTCAGCATCACGCTTTCGCCCGGCTCGCCCTCAGCCAGCGTGGCGGTCTTGGTCTCCAGCGGAATGATCTTGCGCATATTCATCACCAGACCGCTCCCCGTGGGCATCCTGTGTTCGTCGCCAAACTGCAAATGCACCAGCTCCGGCTCAAAGGTGCGCAGCAGCTCTCGGTTGTAGTAGGTCTGCATACCCGGGGTCAGGCCCGCGCTGCCCGTCATGTTCGTGTTCGTACTCGTATACGCCATCGTTTTTCCTCCCTTTTTCATCGTTTCTTCTGTCCGTCTTGTTCTGCCCGTTTTTTCTGAATTCCACCCCAACGCAAAACCCTTCTCCGCTTTGCGCTTACCGCGCGTTTGAATCAGAAAATCGTCTTATTCAGAGCCTCACATCCTCACCTTGCGGCCCATCATCGCCGCCGCTCGCGCCTGTCTGGAAAATGCGTCAAACTGCGCGTCGCTCATCGCGTCGATTCGGTTGTCCATCATCGGCGTGCCCGCCGCGCTGCTTCGCGCTACCGGCACGCCGCGCCTGCGCACGGGCTGCATCAGGCGGCTGTGCAGCATCCGCGCCGCCGCCCGCATCAGGTCGATCCCCTGCGCCACGTCGCCGCGCACGCCCTCGTCCTGCGCAAGCGCTTCCAGCTCCTCGCCCGTCCAGCCGTCCTCAAACAGCATCCCGATGCCTTCTCTCAGCCTCGCCTCCAGCTCCGCCTCCTCCTGTGCGTCCGCCTGCGCCTCCTGCGCCTGCTCCTCCTCCATCAGCTCGTCCGTCAGGGTCTGTGCGTCCAGCGCCGTGCGCTCCATCTCCCGTTCCTCCATGTTCGCTCCTTTCTCCCGGCTGTCTGCCGGTTGGTTTATTCAGCAGCGGGCGATGCCCGCTTGACTGCCTGCAATACGCTCTCCTTCATCCGCTGTCCTTCCATCAGCCGGATCGTCTCTGCCGCCGGCAGCGGCGTGCCCGCCTCCGCGCAGATCTTCACCGCCTGCAATACGAACTCGTTGTCCTGCGCAATCTGATCCGGGTTGCCGCGCTGCACCTGCACGCGCACCGTGTACGCAGGTCTGGGCATCGCGCCGCCGCGCGTCCCTCTGCCCGGCGTCTCAATCAGCCTGTCGCGCAGCCCGTCCCCGCCGACGATGCGCAGCTTGCGCCCCGGCTCCATGTACTCGCTCAACACCCACAGGATCATCTCTGCCATCTCGCGGAAGCTGTCCTTGAATCGCTCCGTGTGCCACCGCGCAATCTTGCTGCCCGCCTGCTGCAAGGCGTTGATCGCCGTGCCGGCCGTCACGTTCAGCCCGCCTTCGCCGCGCGCAAACTGGTTCTGTCCACAGTCCTGCTTCATCGCGTCCGCCATGTACTGCATCATCTGGTAGACCTGCCCGTTCAGCGGCTGTGTCTGCACCGTCTGCAAAACCTCGCGGATGTCGCTTCCATCCCATTCGATCACCGTGCGGCTCAGGTCAGCCACCTCATCCGCGTTCACGCCGCTCCCACGCCGGATAAAGTGGCGCTGCACGCTGCTCTCCCGCGCATTGTCGTCGATGTACTTGGCGTATCGGTCGATGGCGTTCTGCGTCTCCCGGTAGTCGTGAATCAGGCCGGAGCCAAAGGGCCTGCGCCACACGTCCCTGTATCGGTACATCACAAATGGATACCGCCCGTGCGCATATACCCCGCACGCATACGCCCCCTCCTCCAGCCCAAAGCCCGTCTGCGTCGCCGCCAGCAGTGCGCCGCCCGCCATCTGCGCCATATGCACAGCACTCCGTCTGCTCTTCGGGTCGTATCGCTTGTACCAGAATTCCAGCATCGTCACCCGGCTGTCGCCGTCCGGTGCATCCGTCTGCGCTCGCTCGTCCTGCTGTGCGTAGGTGTCGCCCGCTATAAAGCCCCTCGCGTGCGGGTATCGCTCCTCCACCCAGCCCACCGTCGTGTGCGTCGCCTTGAAGCACGCCCGCCCGTCTTGGATGTCCTCGTACATCGGATCGGGATAGAAGTCCTCCGGATGCCAGCACAGCACGTTCGCCATGCCCTCGCCGTCCTCCAGCTCGTCGTCCCAGAACACCTGCGCCACGCCCGTGCCGGTTACCACCGCATCCTCCATGATCCGCTGATACTTGCCCGGCCAGCCCGCATGGTACAGCACAAAGCTCACCACGTCGTCCATCTCCTGCGCCCGCTCCATCGTCTCTTCCCGTTCGGGCATCATCTTTGCCTCAGGCATATTGTCAATCTGATCGGCCACCACGTTGTCCACGCAGCTATTCAGCGTGCTCATCGTCGGGCTGGTCATGCTCTTTTCGCGTTGGCGCAGCGCCCGCATCTCCCTCGCCTCGCGCATCTCCTCATGCTCCTCGCGCAGCTTTTCTTCAAAATGCGCAAACAGCGCATAGCCCCTTCGCAGAATTGCGCGTTCTTCTGCCGTCATCGGCTGCTCAATACCCCGCAGCTCGCTCTGGCGCACGTCCGCCGTCCGCATCTCCATGCCGTTCTCTCCTTTCCGTCGCAGACCGCTTTGCGGTCTGCTCTGAAACTACGTCTGTTTAGGTGTACGTTGGGACTGCCGATTCCGCGAAACCCGCATAGTCGCGCTTGGCGCTCCGTGCGGTTTCCGACGTTCCGCCTGCCCGTTTCCGCCACCGGCGGCGGCAGGCTCCAGTCCCTTCTCCGCTTCGCGCTGTATGAAGCATTTTGAATGGGTACAGGCTTGAAA
>JAXJLD010000026.1:0-5087 GCA_036297385.1 Christensenellales bacterium
CCGCAAACACCATCTTAAAGGAATTCCTGCTGTGTGTCACTTCTTTTTTGTGTTGCACTTAGATTGTAAATTCAAGCAATAAAATCCGTCGTCATTCAATCACCCATTTGACACCGCTTGGAGGGACGCGCTTGAACCCCATTCTCATCGTAGACGATAACCAGCAAATTCTGGATATCCTCACCCAGTACATCCGTGCAGAGGGCTGGCCCTACCTGACCGCTGCCACCGGCGAAGAGGCGCTCTCCCTGTTTGACGCCGCCGCGCCCTCTCTGATCCTGCTGGACGTCATGCTCCCCGGCATAGACGGCCTAGAGGTCTGCCGCCGCATCCGCAGCGTATCGCAGATTCCCATCCTGATGATTACCGCCAAGGATGAGGATGCCGACCGCATCTTGGGGCTGGATATTGGCGCGGACGATTACATCGTCAAGCCCTTTTCGCCCAGCGTGGTCATGGCGCATATCCGTGCCATCCTGCGCCGTCTGCCGGCACAGCAAGGCAGCGAGACGCTGGTAATCGGCGGCCTGACCATCCATCTGCCGAGCTTGAGCGTGACGCTTGGCGGCAACAAGCTCAACCTTACGCGCAAGGAGGTTGAGCTGCTCTACACCCTCGCTGCCTCGCCCGGGCGTGTCTTTACCCGGGATAACCTGCTCACCATCGTCTGGGGATACGAGCACGCAGGCAATTACCGTGCCGTGGATTCCCACATCAAGCGTCTGCGCCAGAAGCTGGACGCCTACCCCCACGAAGCGTTCTCCATCGCCACCGTCTGGGGAACCGGCTATAAGCTGGAAAGGCACACACCGTGAGCCTGCGCCGGCGTGCTGCCCGTTCCATCAACTGGCGGCTGATGCGCCTGTTCGCCCTGCTGCTGATCCTGTTCACCCTCGGCTCCGGCCTGCTCTACAACAGTCTCCTGCGCCGTCAATCCATCGCCCATTACTGCGAGACCATGCAGCGTGACGCGCACGCTGTGGCGCAGAACCTTTCGGAATGGATTGCACCGTCCATCTACGATGAACTGGACGATTCCCGCCTGAATATCCACGATGAATCCCTCCCGCCCTATCTCGCCTTCATCGAGCAGCTCACCGGCAGCACCGTCTATATCGTCGATTCCCGACACAACATCACCGGCTACTTCGGCGGTGTTGTGCAGACGATTGAAAACCCGCTGCTGCCCAGCTATCTGGAGCAATGCATCGCGCTGGGCTTCATGGGCAAAACGCCCTTTATCCAAGCCAATGTGAACGACCAGACCTACCTGACCACCAGCATGCCCGTCATGAACGCAAACAGCCGCGTGCTGGGCGTGGTGCTGCTCGTCTCCACCCTGCGCGAGCAGGGCTACACGCAGGTATCCGGCATGGCCATTCTGCTCAACAGCCTCATGCTTTCCTTCCTGCCCGCCGTGCTGCTGGCCTTTCTCTTTTCCCGCTCCTTCACCCGCCCAATCTCGGCGCTGCAAAAGGTGGCGCTGGCGCTGGCAGGCGGCGCATATGGCACGCGCACCGGGCTGCACCGGGAAGATGAGCTGGGTACACTAGCCCAGTCTATGGATGTGCTGGCCGAGCGTCTGGAAGCTGCTCGCGCCCGCGACGAACAGCTCCATATGCAGCAGCAGGCATTCTTTTCCAACATATCCCACGAGCTTAAGACGCCGGTCACGATCATCCGCGGCTCCCTTGAGGCGCTTAATGACGGCGTAATCCGCGGCGAAGAAAACATCCGCGCTTATTACGCACAGATGCTCAGCGAAAGCCAATGGCTGCAACGGCTGATTCAGGATCTGCTGGAACTCAGCCGCCTGCAAAGCCACGAATTCTCCCTCAATATGGGCGATGTCGATCTGACAGAGCTGCTGGGCGACGTCGCCATGAGTGCCGCCGCTCTGTGTGAGCGCAAGGGCATACGCTTCACCTGCGAGGAACCAAGCGCTCACTTTGTGCTGCGGGGCGACTATACGCGCCTGCGGCAGATGCTGCTGGCGGTAATCGACAACGCAGTAAAATTTACGCCTGAAGGGCATGGGCTCTCCATCCGCCTTTTGGATAGCGAACCAACCGTCATCATTGCGGACGAGGGAACGGGGATTCCGCCCGACATGATCGCGCACATCTTCGACCGTTTCTACCACCAGCGGGACGCTTCGCGCCGAAATACCGGCTTGGGTCTGGCCATCGTGCAGGAAATCGCACGCAGGCATCACGTCTCCATCCGCGTGGAGAGCCAAGAGGGGAAAGGCACGACTTTTACCTTTGCGTTCCCCACCGTGCAGGCGCTCGGTTCATCCGATTCTCCTCCCATTTCCTCAGCGAAACATTGAAGCCCCTACACTTTGCCCGAAGGGCGCTGCTCCTCGGGCTTTCTTCTCCGCTTCACGCACCATTCCTTCTTAGGCAGCAAAAAGCCGGGCATCTGCCCGGCTTTTTCAACTTCTTTATCTCCGCTCGCTTTTATCTCCGCTCGTTCTCGGCGCTCTCCTGATCCTCCGCCGGCACACCGCGGTGCTCTACCGGCGTGGAAAAGACGATCTGTGTCCGCGTACGGCCAAACTGATCGAGCTGGTTGATGAACTGATCCAGCTCCTGCGTCGTATGGAAGCAGACCTTGAGCAACATTGAATAATCGCCCGTCACACAGTTGCACTCCATGACGTTGGGGCATTTTTCCACATAGGGATAAAACTCCGGCTTCTGCCTCGGTTCGATCTCCAACGAAATAAACGCCTTGATCTGATACCCCATCGCCGCCGCGGAAAGCTGCGCCTGATACCCTGCGATCAGCCCGGAGGATTCCAGCCGTTCAATGCGTGCGCTGACCGCCGGCGAGGAAAGAAAGACCTGCTCCGCAATCACCTTGAGCGGCGTGCGCGCGTTGCTCTGTAAAATTGAAAGGATCTTGCGATCGATACTGTCCATCTGGCTTCTTCGCTCCCGTTGCTCATCATGATTGATTTGATAAAGAGGATATCATGTTTTGGCACATTTCGCAAGTACGTCGGCAAAAGAAAAGAAAGCGTTCATGCTGCTTCCTGCCAGAAGCCGCCATCCGGCACACACCGCCTGTGTCCGCGCATAGAGTGTTCATGTGCGGAAAATGCGCTTGTCTATCCTTGCGAATTGGGGTACAATAAAGACATTCAAGCAATGGAGGATTCCCATGGACGCCTTGATTCAGTCTTTGGTTGCGGCCAACTTTGCGCCGGAACGCATCATTCCCTGCGCCCCGATGGCGCGTTACACCACCTTCCGCATCGGCGGCCCTGCCGATGTGCTGGTGAATATCGCCGATGCATCTGAAATTCCCATCGCGCTGCGCGCTGCCAAGCAGGCCGGCGAGCCGGTCACGCTCATCGGCAACGGCTCCAATCTGCTCGTGCGCGACGGCGGCATCCGCGGTCTGGTCATTCGCACAGCCTCCGGCAGCGGCGGCGTGCGCCGCGAGGGCAATCTGCTGCACGCAAATGCGGGCGTGAGCATGAGCGCCGCCGCGCAGTTTGCGCTTAGCGAATCGCTCTCCGGTCTGGAGGAAATGTCCGGCATTCCCGGCACAGTCGGCGGCGGCGTCATCATGAACGCCGGCGCCTATGGCAGCGATCTTTCGCAGGTAGTCGTTCGGGTGGAGGCCATTCGTCTGGCGGACGGCAAGCCCATCGTCTTTGAGGGCGAGGGACTCGACTTCTCCTACCGGCACAGCGCCATGCAGGATGCCCACGTCATCGTCACCAGCGTGACCATGCGCCTCACCCCCGGCGACCGCGATGCCATTCGTGCCCGCATGGACGAATGCAATCGCGCCCGCCGCGATAAGCAGCCCCTCAACCTCCCCAGCGCGGGCAGCACGTTCAAGCGCCCCAACGGCTTCTTTGCCGCCAAGCTGATCGACGAGTGCGGTCTGCGTGGTCTGCGCGTGGGCGGCGCACAGGTCAGCGAAAAGCACGCGGGCTTTATCGTGAACACCGGCGATGCGACCGCAAACGACGTGCTTGCGCTCATGGAAGAGGTCAAAGCGCGGGTCTTTGCGCAGACCGGCGTGATGCTCGAGCCGGAAGTGCGCATCGTAGGCGAAGATCCACACCAATGAAAGCAAAACGGGAGGAATATTCCGTATGAGGTTTCTCATCGTCACCGGTCTTTCCGGTGCGGGCAAGACCAGCGTGCTGCGCCATCTGGAGGACAACGGCTACCAGTGCATGGACAATCTGCCGCCGCTGCTGCTCTCGCAGGCGTTTACGCTGTGCGAGAAGGTCGGGCTGGATTGTCCCGTTGCGCTGGGCATGGATTCCCGCAGCGGTGCGCTGTTCAACGCAGAAGCGATTCTGGAGGCCATCGACAGCGGTATCGACCAGCACGATGTCTCCATCCTCTTTCTGGATGCAGATACCGAAACGCTGATCGACCGCTATAAGGAAACCCGGCGCGATCATCCGCTGATGAAACGCGGCAAGACGCTGGAAGCATGCATCGCCCGCGAGCGTGATCTGCTCCAGCCGCTGCGCGAACGCGCCAACTATGTGCTCTCCACCACCGGCATGAAGGCCAAGGAAGCCTGCGCCGCCGTGGATGCGCTGCTTTCACAGGATCAGCCCCGCCATGTGCTGCGCACGGAGATCATGTCCTTCGGGTATAAGCGCGGCATCCCGCGTGAAAGCGATCTGGTGTTTGATGTGCGCTTCCTGCCCAATCCCTTCTATATCAAGGAAATCCGCGCATACACGGGGCTGGAAGCTCCCGTGCGCGACTATGTGCTGGGTAAGGAGGAGACACGCGCATTCCTCACGCACCTGTATGCGATGGTCGATTACCTGCTGCCGCTGTACCAGCGCGAGGGCAAGCGCCGCCTGATGATCTCCATCGGCTGCACCGGCGGCGCACATCGCTCCGTCGCCATCAGCGAGGCGCTTTGCGCACACCTGCGTGCGCTGGGGCAGACAGTCAACGTCATCCATCGGGATGTCGCCCTTGAGGAAGCGAGCTGGCCCTTCCGCCGCGACCACAGCACCGAGGTATAATCCTGTTTTTATACGGTTTATCTTCTAAACCCTTTATTCAGCGCGAAGCGAAGAAGAGGTTTGGGGA
>JAXJLD010000027.1:0-7330 GCA_036297385.1 Christensenellales bacterium
GGAGTTCATCAAGAACGCGGCCTATGACCAGCGCGAGGTGCCGTCCGTGGAGGAGCTGCCGGAGTTTGTGGAGGCCGAGTGGAAGGCGCTGCGCGACTACATGAGCGAGCAGGGCACCCTGACCAAGGACTACCCGGAGCTTCAGTAATACAGACGGCGTGTTGGCTTTCAAAAAACGCTCTTGAATGAGAAAGAGGGGACGCTGCGTTCCCTCTTTCCTTCTCAAGAGGAGGAACAACAAAGGAGTAAAAGCGAGATGTTTGAGCTCATCATCAACATTCTGCTCGTCGCGTTCCTGGGCTTCAGCTACTTCACCCATGTGCTGGAAGCGCCGGTTCCCGTCAAGGTGCAGAAAAACCCCTACGCCTTTCAGCCGGATACATGGCCCAAGGTCATCATCATCCTGCTGGAGATCTGCCTGATTATCAACATCATCCAGATTATCAAGCGCAACAAGGGCAAGGAGAATTTCACCCTTAAGGCATTTATTGCCACCATCCCGGATTTCTTCAAGAGCAAGATGTTCGTCGGTATCCTCATCCTTGCTGCGGCCTCCATGCTGCTGGAGACGCTGGGCTTTGTGGTGACGGCGATTCTGGTGCTGTTTGCCTATGGCGCACTGCTGGGCGAGAAGAACTTCCTGCGTCTGGGCATTGCCTCCGTGGTGATTGCGCTGGTGCTGTACATCGTCTTCTCCGGTATGCTGAGCGTCAACCTGCCGCGCGGCACGGTGGGCTTCCTGCGTGACTTTGCGCTCTTCCTGGAGTCCATTGTCGCGAGTGTCAAGGGCATCTTCGGTTAAGGAGGCGACGAATTTATGAGCACGATGGAACTTCTTAAAATGGGCTTTGGCGTCGTTTTCGAGCCGGGTATGTTCATCATGGTCTGTGTGGCCATCATTCTGGGCACGGTGTTCGGCGCGCTGCCGGGCGTTTCGGCCACCATGGCTGTCGCGCTGGGTCTGACCTTCACCTACACCATGGAGCCGATCCCCGCGATTGTGTTCTTGGTGGCGATCTACTGTTCTTCGATTACCGGCGGCTCGATCACCGCGATCCTCTTCAAGATCCCGGGCGTGCCGTCCTCTGCGCCGACGACGTTTGACGGCTATCCCATGGCGCAGCGAGGCGAAGCGGGCAAGGCGCTGGGCGTGGCGCTGCTGGCCTCTGCGGTCGGCGGTCTGTTCTCCGCGCTGGCAATGTTCCTGCTTTCTGGCCCGCTGACGCAGGCGGCGCTGCAGTTCGGCCCGGCGGATCTGTTCGCCATCACCTTCATGGGTCTGTCTATCCTGACGTGTCTGGATGGCGACCACATCCTCACCACCATCATCTCCGGCCTCATCGGCCTGCTGCTGGCGTGCGTGGGACAGGATAAGATGTACGCTGTGCAGCGCCTGACGTTCGGCTCCCAACAGCTTCTGGCCGGTATCGAGATGATCCCGGTGCTGATCGGTCTGTTCGCCATCACGGAGGTGCTCAAGCAGACCAACTCCAAGAAGGCGCGCATGACTGGTGAGGACGGCATCGGCGGCGGCCACGTCAATACCAAGATGCCGAGCCTGAAGGAGATCCTTTCCATTAAGTGGACGATGCTGCGCTGCTCCGTGGTGGGCACTGTGGTCGGCATTCTGCCGGGCGCAGGCGCGACCATCGCCTCCTTCCTGTGCTACACGATGGAGAACAAGATCTCCAAGTATCCCGAGAAGTTTGGCACGGGTATCATCGATGGCGTTGCGGCTTCTGAGGCATCTAACAACGCCGCTACCGGCGGCGCAATGGTTCCGCTGCTTTCGCTGGGTATTCCGGGCGGCAACGCCGCTGCGGTCATGATGTCCGCGCTGACGCTCAAGGGCGTGCAGCTTGGACCGCTGCTGCTGACCAATCAGCCGGAATACCTCTCTGCAACCTTTGCTTCCATGATCGTCACCAACATTCTGATGGTTATCGTTGCCATCGGCATTGCGAAGGTGTTCGCGCAGATTCTGGCGATTCCGTATTCCTATCTGGGACCGATCATCGTCATGCTGGCGCTCATCGGCTCCTATGCGAACCAGATGTCCATTGCGGACGTGCAGATCATGGTGCTGGCCGGCGTGCTGGGCATCATCGTCAAGGCGTGCCACTTCAACAGTGCGGCCATCGTGCTGGGACTGGTGCTGGGCAGCATGTGTGAGAGCAACTTCTCCCGCGCATACCTCATGTCCCGCGGCAACATCGGCCAGATGTTCAGCCCGGTGCAGAATCCGATCGCGTTTGTCATCATCATCTTCTGCATTATCATGCTGATCACGCCGGCGGTCATGCCGATGCTCAAGAAGGCGAAGAAGAAATAAGGCTTTCCCGACAGTTTCCTCCGGCCGAATCGACGAGACGATTCGCTTCTTCAACCATAGCCGATGCGCCTGCCGGAAACGGTGGGCGCATTGGCAAAATGAGGAGTATTCAGATTCTTTGACAGGCGAGGTGACGCACATGGTTCAACTCGTACAGATTCCGCCGCTCATGCGGCTGGCGCTGACGGTTCTGTGCGCGCTGGCGGTAGGCATGCTGCTGGACAGGCTCCGCCTTCCCGGCGGCATGATGGTCGGGGCGGTGATCGGAAGCTGTCTGCTGGGCGTATGGACGCAGCAGAGCTATATGCCTTCTGCGGCTAAAACCCTTGCGCAGATCGTTGCAGGCGCGTTTATTGGCGCGGGGATCACGCGAGAGGACGTTCGGGGGATGAAAACCGTGCTGCGTCCGGCGCTGATCCTGATTCCATGCCTGCTGACCATCAATATTGCAGCGGGTCTGCTGATCTACCAGACCGGCACGATGGACCTGATGACGGCGCTGATGTGCTGCGTTCCCGGCGGTATCAGTGATATTCCGATGATTGCAGCCGATCTGGGCGCAGATCCCTCCATCGTTGTGACGATGCAGTTCATCCGCCTTGTGCTGGGTATTGGCGTGTTTCCACTACTGATTCGCGCTGTGACAGGCGGAGGCGGTCAGGCGGAGGAGACCGTCCGGAGCAAGAAAAAGCAATCCTACCGGATGGGCAATGTTGTGCTGACGTTTGGGGTGGCAGCTGTGTGCGGTATCATCGGCAAGCTGTCGCCGATGCCCTCCGGCACGATGGGATTTGCTACACTGGGCAGCATCGTGTTCGCCTGTGCCTGCCCTGGCAGGGCGCAGATGCCGCGTGTGCTGCGGAAAGGTGCGCAGCTTTTGTCGGGCGCGTATGTCGGCGCAAGCATCGGCATCCAGCAGCTTCGGACGCTGACGCAGCTCGGCGTGCCGGTGCTCATCCTCGTGACGGCATATCTCATCGTTTGCTTTGGCGTGGGTACGCTGCTGTGGAAAACCAGCTGCTTTGATCGGACGGAGGGCCTTCTGGCTGCTACGCCCGCGGGCGCGAGCGATATGGCACTCATCAGCGCTGATCTGGGCGTGAACAGCGCCAAGCTGTGCGTTTTGCAGGTGCTTCGGCTGATTACCGTGGTGCTGGTATTCCCGTCGGTGCTGAGCTTTGTGGTGAGCCTGTGCGCCTGATGCGGCGCAATGAAAACAAGAATATGTTGCACGATTTCCCGCTTTCCCGTGCGGAAAGCAAAAGAAAGGGCAGGGAAGCATATGCAGATTGAAAAAAATGCTGTGGCCGGCACGCTCGAATCGAGCGATGCGATGGTAACGGTTGAACCCGGTACCGCCGGCATTGAGCTGGAAATTTCCTCCAGTGTCATGAACCAGTATGGCCGCCAAATTCGCGCGACGGTGCTGGAAACGCTTGACCGCCTCGGCGTGGAAAACGGCAGGGTGACGGTCGTGGACAAGGGGGCGCTGGATTGCACGCTCAAGGCGCGCGTGGAGTGTGCCGTATTCCGCAGCTGCGACAAGAGCGCGGCGGGCATCCCGTGGGGAGGTGTTATCAAGTGATTACAAGACCCAAGCCTGAGCGCTTCCGCCTGCGCCGTACCATGATGTTCATGAACGCGCAGAAGCCGGGCCTTATCAAGGACGCCTATATCTATGGATGCGACTCCATCATGCTGGATCTGGAGGACGCGGTGGCGGAAAACCAGAAGGACGCGGCGCGCTTCTCCCTGTACCATGCGCTCAAGACGATTGACTATGGGGCAACCGAGGTCATCGTGCGCATCAATGGACTCGATACCCCGCACTGGCAGGAGGATATCCGCGTGTGCGTTGCGGGCGGCGCGGACGGTATCCGCATTGCCAAGTGTGAGAGCGCACAGGACGTCAAGACGGTGGAGGCGGCAGTCACCGAGGCCGAGAAGGAGTTCGGCGTGGAGGTGGGCCGCACGCTGCTCATGGCGGCGCTGGAAAGCCCCAAGGGTATCCTGAATGCCTATGAAATCTGCTGTGCGAGCGACCGGATGTTTGGCGTGGCCATTTCCGGCGGCGACTTCCGCAAATGTATGCAGACGAAGTTTGATCCCTCCGGTATTGATATGCTTGCGGCTCGTGGTCATATGCTTATGGCGGCGCGTGCGGCGGGCATCCAGTGCTTTGACACGGTGTTTACCGATTTGGACGATAACGAAGGCTTTGAAGCCGAGGTGCGCCAGAACAAGGCGATGGGCTTTGACGGCAAGAGCCTGATTAACCCGAAGCAGATCCGTCTGGTTCACGAGGTGTTCGCGCCGACTGAGAAGGAAGTTCTTCAGGCGGAGGCGATGGTCAGTGCTTTCCGTGAGGCAGCGGCGCAGGGCATCGGCGTGTTCACCGTCAATGGCAAGATGGTGGATGTAGCCTTCATTCCGGGCGCGGAGAGAACGCTGCGGCTGGCGAAGGCCTGCGGTATGTACGAGGGGGATCTGGTATGAAAAATGCAGTAGGACGCGATATCCCGGATTTCCTGCTGGAAAACGGCAGGGAAGTCTATCAGGGCAAGAACTACATGGACGGCAAGTACATGAAGAAGGCCTCGCCCTGCACCCGCCGCTATGAGTGCCCGCAGGAGAGCAAAATTGTGGCGACCATCGCGGACGCTCTGCGGCAGTGCGGCGCGAAGGATGGCATGACCTTCTCTTTCCATCATCACCTGCGCAATGGAGACTATGTGGTGAACATGGTCATGAAAGCGGCGATTGAGGAACTAGGACTCAAGGATCTGACGATTGCCGCTACGTCTCTGGGCGAGGCGCATGATCCGGTGGCAGACTACATCGAGCAGGGCAAGGTGGTGGGCATTCAGACCTCCGGCATCCGCGGCAGGATGGGACAGGTGGTCTCCGAAGGCAAGCTCAAGACGCCGGCCATCATCCGCAGCCACGGTGGCCGTCCGCGTGCTATTGAGGCGGGCGAGGTGCATATTGACATTGCCTTTGTCGCTGCTCCGACGAGCGACTGCGTGGGCAATAGCCGCGGCATTGGCGGCAAGAGCAACTGCGGCTCGCTGGGCTATGCCATGACCGATGCGAAGTATGCCGATCATGTGGTGGTTGTGACGGACTGCCTTGTGGATTTCCCGAATATGCCTGCCTCGGTCGAGGCGATTGACGTGGACGCGGTGGTGGTCGCCGATTCCATCGGCAATCCGAAGAAGATTGCTTCTGCCGCTGCGCGTATCTCGCAGAACCCACGCGACCTGATGATGGCAGAGAACGTGGCGAAGGTTATTGCTTCTACGCCGTATTTTAAGGATGGATTCTCCTTCCAGACCGGCGTAGGCGGCCCGAGCTTGGCTGCAAACCTCTTCCTTGAAAAGTACATGGATGAGCGCGATATCAAGATGGGCTGGGCGATCGGCGGTATCTGCAAGCCGATGGTTGAGCTGCTCAAGAAGGGGAAGATCGGCAAGGTCATCGACGTGCAGGATTTCGATCTTGATGCGGTCAACTCCATCAACCAGACGCCCGGCCACTTTGAGATGAGCGCCAGCCAGTATGCCAACCCCGCAAACAAGGGTGCGTTTGTCAATAAGCTCGATTTTGTGGTGCTGGCAGCGCTGGAGATTGACACCGGGTTTAACGTGAATGTGCTCACCGGTTCGGATGGTGTGCTGCGTGGTGCGCCGGGCGGACATCCGGATACCGCCGCAGGCTCCAAGGTCTGCATCATTGTCACCCCGCTGGTGCGCGGACGCATGGCGACCGTGTGCGAGAACGTGGTGACCGTCACCACGCCGGGCGACTGCGTGGATGTACTGGTCACGGATTACGGCATTGCGGTCAATCCGCTTCGCCCGGATCTCATCAAGTGTCTGGACGATGCGGGTATTCCGCATGTGACCATCGAAAGCCTGAAGGAAAAGGCATATGCCATGGTTGGCCGTCCGGATGCGGTACAGTTCAAGGACAAGGTTGTTGCTGTACTGGAAGCGCGTGACGGCACCATTCTCGATGTGGTGCGCGAGATCAAGCCGTTTACGTTTGATGACTGAACCCCTTCATACGGTTTTTGCTCGACATGGGCGATAAGCGCAAAGCATGGGTTTGGAATCTGGAACCAGCTGCCGCCGATGGCGGAAACAGGCAGGCTTCAGCCTCTAAACCCCGCTTGGGGATTTCATCCATAAACTCCATCTTCGCTTCGCACTTATGCATCGTTTTGATTAGAAAACAGGATGAGATGTGCGGACAGAGAACATCACCCCCCTGATTCTGTGGGAATCTTCTTCTATGCGAAAAGGGCGCAGGGCCTCGGCCTTGCGTCCTTTTCGTTTGCATGCTGCTCACGGGCAGGTAAACAGCTCATCGACGGTCAGACGAAGTTCTCGGGCCAGATGGAAGGCCAGAGCCAGCGTCGGGTCGTACTTGTTGTTTTCGATGGCGTTGACGGTCTGCCGGGAAACGCCGCAGCGTCTGGCCAGCTCGTCTTGAGACAGGCCCAGCTCCTTCCGGCGCACTTTGATGATGTTTTCCATCTCAGCCACCGTGCTTCCTCTTGAAATACATGAGGCTGAAGAAATATAGAATGGCATAGACCTCCAGATGTACGAGGGGATTGAGGTACTGCGGCTCACCCTTGATGAAGCCCAGTATGACTGTGAGGATGTTTGAGCCCACCATGGCCAGCAGCGTATACGCGCTGGCTTTCCATACGATGATTTGATTGCGCTCATCGCCCGGGTGAAGCAGCGTGAACAGCATCCATAAATCCAGCGCACCAAAAACGATCAAGACCGAACCCAAGAAAAACATGGCACCAACAGGCATACGACATTGCTCCTTTCACGAGTCAAGTGTGTGAAGTGTCAAAATCTTTTGACATGCTCATTATAGAAGCGCTGGCAGGAAATGTCAAGAGTTTTTGACAATAACGCGCTCATATTGTTAGCATCATAAGAACTTTATTCAGCGCGAAGCGGAGAAGGGGTTTGGGGA
>JAXJLD010000028.1:0-3783 GCA_036297385.1 Christensenellales bacterium
CCCAAAGGGGAAGGCTTGAAAAAACGTAGTTTCAGAGCGGACCGCGAAGCGGTCTACGATTGAAACGGGTTTGATTTGAGCAGAAGGATTTAGACGCAAAACAGTATTCAACGTTAAAACGTTTTGAAACGCGCATGGGTTCAGCAGAGAATATGAACAGAAATGGAGCGCACAAGAAGGAGAGACATCCGATGAGGATTGCATATGAAGAGGCGGTATCCCGCTGCTGGGCGGAGGTTGATCTCACCCGCTTGGCGGAAAACTATCGCAATGCGCTGGCGCATCTGCGCGGCGGCGCCAAGCTGATCTGCGTGCTGAAGGCCAACGCCTATGGGCTGGGTGCGCAGGCGGTGGCAGAACGGCTCTGGCGCGAGGGACAGCGGATGTTTGCCGTGGCTTCCTACAATGAGGCGGCAGAGATTCGCCGCGTACTGCCGCAGGCGGACGTGCTGATTCTGGGCCTGTGCGGACAGGAACAGCTTGTGCAGGCCGTTCGGGATGGACTGCTGCTGACGGTATTCACGGCGCAGTACGCAGAGCGGGTCATCGCGGCGGCGAAGGAGGCAGGCGGAAGGGCGCGTGTCCACATCAAGGTGGAGACGGGGCTCAACCGCATCGGCCTTTTGCCGGAGGAAGCGCCGGAGGTGGCGGTGCGGATGCAGGCGAGCGGCGCTGTGACGCTGGAAGGTCTGTTCACGCATCTGGCGCTGCGGGGAGCAGCCGAGGATCATGCACAGCTCGCGCGGCTTGCGGCGGCACGCGATGGCTTGGCAGCACGAGGGCTGTCCGTGCCGATGGTTCATGCGCTGGACAGCATCGGCATGGTGCGCTATCCCGAAGCGCAGATGGATGCGGTGCGCACGGGCGCATGGCTGTACGGGGTGTATCCGCGCGGCTATGCGCATCCCGAAGAGAGTCAACTGGCGCTGACGGTCAAGACGCGCATCGCGCAGATTCACAGCGTCCCGGCAGGGGCGTGCTTGGGGTATGATGAGACGCATCCGGTGGCACGGGATAGCGTGGTGGCAACGCTTTCGGCGGGCTATATCGACGGCTATCCGCGGCTGAACAGCGCCGGAGAGGTGGAAATCCGCGGAAAGCGTGCGCCGGTCGTGGGGCTGGTGTGCATGGATCAGATGATGGTGGATGTGACGGACATTCCGGAGGCGCGAGAGGGCGACGAGGTGATTCTGCTGGGCGGCGGCATTGGCGTGGACGAGTACGCTGCATGGGGCGGGCTCAACCGCAATGAGTCGCTGGCGCGTACGGGGCGGCGCGTGCCGCGCGTCTATCTGGAAAACGGTCAGGTTGTCGATGTTTGCGAAGAGATGGCATGAGGCGGCGTGACCGCGAACACATGGAGGCAGAACGATGAGAGACGAGGAAATCAGGGCGCTGGCACAGGCGCAGCAGGCGTGGATGGTGTCCATGCGCCGGAAACTGCATCAGATTCCGGAGAGCGGCTTTGCAGAATATAAGACGCAGAAGGTCATCACGGATGCGCTGGAGGAGATGGGGATTCCCTATACCACGGAGCGCACATGGGTGGTCGGCGTGATTGAGGGGGCGCTGCCGGGCGATACGGTGGCGCTGCGTGCGGACATGGACGCGCTGCCGCTTGAGGAGCCGGAGGGCTTGGCTTTCCGTTCGGAGCATCCGGGCATGATGCACGCCTGCGGACACGATGCGCACATGACGATGGTGCTGGGCGCTGCGCGTGCGCTGGCGGCGGTGCGCGACCGCCTGCCGGGCAGGGTGAAGCTGCTGTTTCAGCCGGCGGAGGAGACGGTCGGCGGCGCGGAGCCGATGGTGCGAGCCGGGGTGATGGACGGGGTGAAGCGCGTGTACGGGCTGCACGTGCAGCCGTATCTGCCGGTGGGCGTGATCGAGACGCGTGCGGGCACGCTGAACGCCTCGACCGATGAGATTAACCTGACGATTCACGGGCGGGCGAGCCATGGCGCATATCCTGAAAGCGGCGCGGATGCGATTGTCTGCGCGGCGCAGGTGATTATGAGCCTGCAAACGCTGGTATCGCGCAATGTATCGCCGCTTTCCAGCGCGGTGCTGAGCATCGGCGTGATTGCTGGCGGCACGGCGGGCAATGTCATCTGCGACAAGGTGAGCCTGCGCGGCACGCTGCGCACCGCCAACGGCGAGGTGCGCACGATGATGAAGCGGCGCATTGAGGAGACGGCCTGCGGCGTGGCGGCGGCAATGGGCTGCACGGCAGAGGTGAACATCGTACCCGGCTATGCGGCGCTGGTCAATGACGACGCGGAAGCCGTGCGCGTCATGCGCGTGGGCGCACGCCTGCTGGGCGCGGACTGCGTGGTGAACAAGGCCGCGCCCAGCATGGGTGGGGAGGATTTCTCGTTCTTCTGCGAGGGTGTGCCGGGCGCGTTCTTCCATCTGGGCTGCGTGAAGAAGGAGAATATGCCTGCGCCGCTGCTGCATAGCCGCGACTTCAGGCTGGATGAGGATTGCCTGTCCGTCGGCGCGATGATGCACATGGCGCTGGTGCTGGACGGGCAGTAAGGAGGAGCTTATGCAGCGGGGCAAGAGAATTAGACCGGGCGATACGATCGGCTTTATCGCGCCATCCGGCGCGGTGCGCACGGAAGGCACGGTGGAACGCGCCGCAGCCGAGGCGGAAAAGGCGGGCTTCCGCGTGAAGCTGGGCGAGAGCTGCTCGGCGCGATACGGTTATCTGGCGGGCAGCGATGCGCTGCGTGCGGAAGATGTGAACCGTATGTTCATGGATGATGAAGTGGATGCCATCATGTGTGTGCGCGGCGGATACGGCGTGACGCGGATGCTGGATCTGCTGGATTTTGATGCGATTGCCGCGCACCCCAAGGTGTTCATCGGCCTGAGCGATATCACGGCGCTGCACATTGCGCTGCTCCAGCGGGCGAATTTGGCGACGTTCCACGGCCCGATGGCGGCTGCGGACTGGGATAAGCCAATGCACCCGTTCAGCTATGACGGGCTGATGCGTGCCATTGGTACGGCAGAGCCGATGGGAGAGCTGGTGAATGAGCCGGGCTATCCCACGCGCGTGTGCGTGAATCCCGGCTGCGCGGAGGGGGTGCTGGTCGGCGGCAATCTGTCGCTCATCGCCAGCCTGCTGGGCACGCCCTATGAGCTGGATACGAAGGGGCGCATCCTGTTCATTGAGGAAATCGGAGAAAAGACGTACTGCATTGATCGGATGCTGACGCAGCTTCGGCTGGCGGGCAAGTTTGACGATTGCGCGGGCGTGGTGTTTGGCGATTTCAAGGATTGCTCGGTAGAATACACAGCGTTTGGGTTGACGCTTGAGCAGGTCATCCGCGATGTGGTTGCGCCCAGCGGAAAGCCCGTCTGGATGGGGCTGCAAAGTGGTCATTGCACGCCGAAGCTGACGCTGCCGCTGGGCGTGCGGTGCCGCATGGATGCACAGGCCTGCACGCTGACGGTGATGGAGGCGGCTGTGCGCGAGTGAGTCCGACCTTGACACCGGTGGACAAAGATGGTATACTGCCTTGTAAGGGGAGCTTGTGTGACAGGCTGAGAGGAAGGTTGAGCCTTCGACCCATGAACCTGATGCGGGTAATGCCGCCGTAGGAAGAAGTGCAAAAGCTTTTTTACGGAGTATCGCCTGTTCGGGCGGTACTCTTTTTTGTTTCTATGCTGCTGTATGGTCGTACTGTTTGCATTCTAAAAACTTTATTCAGCGCGAAGCGAAGAAGGGGTTTGGGGATGAAATCCCCAAGCAGGGTTTGGGACGGCAGTCCCAAC
>JAXJLD010000029.1:0-5799 GCA_036297385.1 Christensenellales bacterium
AGCATACATAAAATAAATATATAAAAATAAGTATGTGCGCGTTCCATGTCACAATAGGAGCGCTGAGCGGCGGAAACGCCGCTTTTTTTGTATTTTGACGAATTTGAAACGCTGCGCGTTTAACGTGTTTGAACGCACGTTTTTTCTTTATATGGTAAAGAAAAAATAAGGAGTACGATAGAGCAGAACAAACATGGCTGATTGGGGACGTGGGGACGCATTGAGGACAATACCTAAATGCGCGAAAAAATCAAAGCATATATAGAAAAAAACTCCGAATTTGCGAAGTTCGGAGCAGAAGAAGGAAGCTTGAATATTTATACACTATATGCATAGAAATTCAGAACGGTTCCTGATGGATAATATCAACGATTTTTTCAGCTGAAATAATTGATGAAATGGGGTATACCATTGTCTGACATTCTGGATTAATTGACCGAAGTTCCGCATGATCTCCATAGTGATAAAATTTCTTGATCGTGTATTCGCCATCGGAATTATCAGACTCCAAATGAACCAAAGCAATATTGCCTTGATCGGCTTGCGTATAACGAGCGACGACGACGAAATCACCATTAGAGATATCGGGTTCCATGCTGTTTCCACGAACGCAGATGATCTTGTAGCGCTCTGGATCACGATACTTGGGATTGATCTGGACGCAGCTATCAATAGTGGCGTCGAAGAGGGGACTTCCGGCAGCAGAGTAACCGTCAGTATTTCGCCATACAGATATTGGCATGGTATTAAGGGCCTGACGATGCTTTTGACGTAGGTTCTTCACCATATCAAAAAAGAAATCCTGCTCATAGTCATAAAGGGAGCGGAAATTCTCAATCAGCTGATGTTCGCGTGTAGTTAAGCGAGCCGGTGCAGTTTCGCTTTTATCAGAAAAAAAATCGCTGATCGAAATGGAAAGTGCATCACAAAGAGATCCCAGTGCATCTAAGGTAGGAACTTTTTTACCATTGCAGATCTGATTGATATAAGAAGGCGTCAATCCGGAACGCTCAGCAAGGGATTTCTGGGTAATATGCTTTTCTTTTAAGAGAAAGACGAGCCGCGCTCCAATATCCATAAGATCTCCTTTCACAAAAATATAACTGTCAGTGATAATTATGTAATACATAAATCAAAAAATCAAGAGCAAAACGATGATAAAGGGAAAATTTGCTGACAGTTATTTTTTTCATTGACAAAATTAACCAGCAGACATATAATTGTAGACACAAACTAACACCAACAGTTAATTTCGGGAGTGAAAAAATGTGACGTTGATGGAGTTGAGAAAGACTAAGCATATATCCCAGAAGCAGCTGGCGGAGCAGGTTGGCGTTTCTCAAGCATACATTTGTGCGCTTGAACGTGGCGGGAGAAGGAATCCGAGCGCTGCGGTTATAAGGGGAATTGCAAAATCGCTGGGCATCCGCACTTCTAAGGTGCTTGAAGCATTGGAGGAGGTGGTGTGAGAATGACAAATAGGCAATATATCAGCAGCGAGACTGCCTCCCAGTTAATCGGTGTAACGCGAAGGAGCATTAACCGTCAGATAAAGGACGGAAGGCTTCAGGCTGTAGCTATACCGTCAGATAAAGGAGGAGTGGACGGAACTGCAAACAGCATTTTGCTAGAAGATGCATTGAAACGCGCAACACTGGAACAGCGTATGCTCTGGTACGAAACCCAGAGCGGCCTTACCGCCACGGTGAGCGCTGCCGATCTGGCGACGTACAAGGAGGCCTTCGGCGAGAAGGGAATCGCGGAGCTGGCAGAGCGGCAGCAGGCGGTGATGACGTTGGACGGCATCTTAAACAGCGGAGAGCGAGGGAAGCGGACGGCGGCCATCGACGAGCTGGCGAAGAAGAACGGCGTAACGAGCCGGACGCTGCGGCGCTGGCACGCAGCATACAAGGACGGCGGGCTGGCGGCGATCATGGAGAAGACCGAGCGCAAGGATAAGGGAAAGACGCGCAGCATGTGCCAGCTGGCACAGGACTTCATCGAGGCGCAGATGGGGGATAACCGAAAATTCCCGCAGACGCTTGTGCTGGAGAGGCTTCGAGAACGCGCTTCTGACCTTGGCGACCGAGCTTGTGATTGCTGTGTGTATTGCGATGGTTCAAGCGCCAGACGGGCACTCAAGCCTGCGCAGCGGGAGGCCTACCCAGTTTGCGGCATGGCGCAGGGGAGCATGGTGATTCCGGCAAACAGGCACGCGGTCAACCGAGTGGTGGCGGCAATCCCGGACGCGCAGCTGACCTATGCACGACGTGGCAAGCGGGCATGGGAAGCTGCTTATATGCAGAAGACCAAGCGCGTGAAGCCGGAGATGACCAATGAAGTGTGGTTCGGCGATCACCATAAGCTGGACCTGTTCGTTCTCGACGAAAACGGAAATCTGGTGCGCCCGTGGATGACGGCGTGGATGGATGCGTGCTCGCGCAAGTTCGTTGGCTGGGAGCTGACGCTGGAGCCGAACAGCGACACGGTGGCGGACAGCTTCTGTCGGGCATCGGTACGCACGATAAGCAGTGATGTCCACGGACTGCCGCGCGCCATCTACATCGACAACGGCAAGGACTACCGGAGTCAGCGCTTTGAGGGAGACCGCTTCGTAGAAGATGACCTCGGGCTGTTGAATGCGGAGTTTTCTGAAAAGGACGGACTGCTTCGTGCAATGGGGGTGGCGGTACACCACGCACTGCCGTATCGCGGCTGGTCAAAGGACGTGGAACGTGCTTTCGGTACGCTGGAAGATTTTGTCCGCGAGTTTCCCGGCTGGTGCGGCGATTCGCCGGAGGAAAGACCAGAAGATAACGGTCGCATCCTCCGCCGGATGAAGGAGCGTGGCGAGCTGATGACCTTTGAAACCTTTGCTAAGTGCTTCGCGGAGAAGCTGCTGCCCAAGTATGACAACCACGTCGGCGAGGATGGTCTTTCTCCGGCACAGAGATATGCGCAAGCAGAGCGAGCGCGCAGCGACGTGCCGGATTGGGCGACCATGAGCGTGTTTAAGAGCCAGTGTGTGAAGCGCGTGGTCAGCACGCAGGGTGTGAGGTTGAATAACCAGCTCTTCTGGCATCCGGATATGGCGGATGTGATTCGCGAGCAGGTGACGGTGTATTTCAACCGAGGTTACAACGCCAGTGTGACGGTGTTCAGCGGCGGACACTTCTTGTGTGAGGCGGAGCCGGTGGAGCTGATGAACCTGCTGGAAGCGGATCAGGAGCGTGTGGCGGCGCACATGGCCGACCAGAAACGCCAGCAGCGCAAGATTACCGACCGACTGGCCTACCTGCGGCAGTCCACCAAGCGGATCAGCCGGGAGGCCTACGCTGAGGCCATTGACGAACAGCGTCAGCGCATGGCGACGGTCACATCGCTGGAAGCCCGGAGGGCGGAAAGTGCCAAGACCAAGGTTGCTGAGAAGGCAGCCGGGCGGAAGAAGGCTGCCAGCGCAGGCGAGAACGCGGTGCGCAGCATGATGGCCGCAAACGGCGAAGCGCTGCTCAAACGAAGTGCGCGTTAAGTGTCACAAAACGGGAGGAAGCATGGAAAAGAAGCGAAAGGCAAAGCCGATGACGGAGCGAGAGAAGAAGAATCGCGCGAGAATCAGGAAGGAGCTGCGTGAGGAGGGCATCATGCCTCCGAAGAAAAAGCCGCTGAACCGCAAGGCGTTCTGCAATCAGGCAAAGTCGGAATTGGAAAAGCATGACGGATACGATTTTATCCTCTACCTGCACTGGGCGCTGAGGGAGATGCTGGAGAAGTATGATTTCAGCAAACCGGGCGCAATTTGTTACAGCCTTGAGGCTGTTGGCGCGGCGAAGGTGGTGCTGCTGGCTACCAAGCGTATGGAGTTCGAGAAGGAGAAAGCCGGGCAGCCATTTACAAGCGGAGACCTGTACGAGGTGGTCAAGGATATCTACAACGCATAAGCCCAAGGCCCAATCCCGTGAAAGCCGGGATCGCCCCGCAAGGGGCGCGGCGCTTACAGCGATATGCTGAAGACCTGATAAGGGAGGAGATACGATGGACGTGTTGACTGGATTGGCGCTCTTTGGCGGTGGCGTCGCCGCCGGAGCGTATCTGATGGTGAGTTACTATGGAGCGCTCAAGAATGTGCAGGAGAGTGAACGCAGAGCGGCAGAGCGCAGCATGGAGCAGGCCAAGCGGTACAACGAAGCGATGCAGGCGGAGCTGGCGAGCAAGGCACGCTCGCTGCGCAGCATGGAATCGAAGCGTGAACGCGAAGCAAGCTGGTGCGACGGCTTTGAAGCCGGGATGCGCGAGGCTATGCGGGGTGTGACGATTGGTGATGTGGTGACAATCACACGTCTGCACAATGCGCGGCGAGTCAGAAGCACGAACGATTAAGAGGAGGGGCAACATGGAAGCTAGAGCATTGATGGAACAGAGGAAGCGCTGCACGCCGTTGGAGGAGCGAATCAACCGGCTGCGCGATGTAGGCGTGCAGATTAATGGTGTGCGGTACAATTATAACTTTGCGCAGATCAGCGCAGCGACCGGCGTGAGCCGAAGCGCCATCAGTATGTTTGCCAACGGCCATATGAAGATCAGGCCGGAACAGGAAGCAAAGCTTGAGGAGTGGGTGACGGCCATCGAGGCGCAGGCTGAGTGTGAAGTGGAGGCAGACGCGGGGGAGGCGACGGAGGACGAAGCGCCGCGCACGTTCAAACAGTCCATCGAATTGTACAAGACGCGCGAGTTCGTGGAAGCAACCGGTCTGCTGGAATGGACGCGCGCAAAGCGGAAGATGTGTGTAGTTATTGGCTATCCGGGCATTGGCAAAACAACTGTCGTGCGGGAGTTTGCGCAGCGGGTACAGGGCGTCCACCTGATGACCTGCCGCAGCACGATGCGGATGCGCGACCTGCTGGATACCATCGCTGACAGCCTCGGCATTGCCGTGGGTGGAAGCAACGATGAGCGCGTGCGGCGCATCCAGCGCGAGCTGGCAGCACGGGAGAACGAGATGCTGATCTTTGACGAGGCCGACCACCTGTACAATGGCTGGGATGTGAAGAAGTTTGAGCTGCTGCGTCAGCTTTGGGACGAGACGAGTACGCCGATTGTTCTGGTCGGGCCGCCGAGGCTGGAGGAGATTCTAACGCATGGCAGCGGTCGGTCTAACCTGTCGCAGCTTTACCGCCGCAAGTACGAGATCAAGCTGACGGGCATCAAGCCCGATGAGGTGCGCGAGATCCTATCGCAGTACGATGTAGAGCCGCACGCTGCGGCGGAGCTGACGCTGATTGCTACGGATGCACGACATGGCGGCATGGGCAACTTCATCGAAATCTTCGGGATGTGTCTGGAGGCGGCAGCCGGGGATACGGTGACACCGGAAATCCTTGCAGGTGCGCGTTGCTACAAGCTGCAGGGCTAAGGCGAGGCGGTGTTGAGAGGAGCGGGAACGGGATGATGACAGTGAAACAGAACGGTGGAATCCTGATTGTTCGGGATGGATATGGCCGATTGGTGCGCAAGTTGAATGCAGTTGCCGTAACCAAGGATTGGCTGAAGCTTGGGAATGCTGCATTCTATCAGAAATATGGATTCCATTACACGCCCAGAGGCCGAACGCTAGCGGAAGCGACAAGGCAGATGGGAGAATGATCCATAAACCGCAAGGCCCGGTCTGATGCCTGCCTGTGTTTTGCCACAGGCAGCGGCAGACTATGATCCGTGCAAGCCGGATGCGCCCTTACAGGCGCGGCGCTCATGGTTTACGAGGAGGTGAAATTGAAGAGGATGGATACGACAAACATCATTCGC